>DFKI01000039.1 GCA_002373325.1 Treponema sp. UBA3649 | reverse complement strand
TGAGGGTTCAAGTCCCTCCTCTCGCACTAATCAAATCATTCAACATGAAGATTTTTTCTCCCTATGACAGATAGCGATGAGTGTCATGCCGATTTTTATATGTCATTTCCAATGTTTACCTCTTGACCTATTTTCAAATAATAATTAAAATAGTGCTATGTTTGAGTTAAAAGATTCCATGCCCTTCGAGACGGAAGAGGACGATTTTGACACCGTAATGGCAAGCGACATCACTTTCTCCGGCAAAATCAAATTTACCAAGCCGTTTATGATTAAGGGAAAAATGAACGGAAATATTGAGGCGACGAGTGACCTGCTTGTTGATTTGGATGCCGAAATCAATGCGGACATCGTTGCCGACCGTGTTCTTGTGAGGGGCAAGGTCAAGGGAAATGTCAACGGATATAAACTTGTTTACGTAGCGGCTTCCGGAACAGTCATCGGCGACATCAAGTCTGCTCAGGTTGTCCTGGAGCCCGGTTCTACTTTTTCCGGCAAATGTTCCATGACAAATGTTCCCGAATCATTCTAGGAAGGTTGTTTTATGAAATCCATGAAAAAAATAATCGCGTTGATTTTTTTATGCTCTCTTTCTTTTGCGTCTCTTTTTGCGCAGGGAAAACCGGATGCCCGTAAGGAATGGCTGAACCACAATTACAAGAGGGCCATTGAAATCTGTGAGGATGAGCTCAAGGCAAACCCCCGCGGAATCAACTCTTATGTGGTTCTTTGCTGGGCATTGGTTGACAACAAGCAGTATGCGGAAGGCGAGCAGAGGGCAACTGTCGCAAGAAGGATTTGGCCTGATGATGTCAGACTGATTGAGATTCTTGGTGAAGCAAAATATTATCTTGACAAAAATGCGGAGGCTCTTGAGCTTTTCCAGCTTTATGTGGCCAGGACACGGGAAAGTTCCGCGACAAGACTTGGACGTGTTTATTTCCTCACCGGTGAAATTTATATCAGGCAGGCGAAATACGAACATGCGGACATTGCTCTTTCCATGGCCGTGCGACTTGAACCGAACATGACAAACTGGTGGCTCAGACTTGGATATGCAAGGGAAATGGCAAAGGATTACAGAAATGCAATCGACGCATACGACAAGGCATTGAAGCAGAATCCGTCTCTTGCAGATGCCGCAAGTGGAAAATCCCGCTGCCAGTCTCACCTATAAAAATGGGGAAAATCGTACATTTTGAGACCCTTGGTTGCCGTCTGAATCACGATGAGACCGAGGGAGCCGCAAGATCTTTTATCTTGAACGGATTTTCTGCTGACATGGATGAGGTGACTGCACGCACAGAAATTTCTCATGATGTCATTCTCTCCGTAATCAACACATGCACTGTAACGGGAAAGGCCGAGCAAAAAGCCCGCAGATTGATTCGACTGATGCTTGAAAAATTTCCCCAGGCTCCTCTTGTCGTCACCGGATGTTATGCCGAGCTTGATTCCGATGAGATTAAAAACATCTGTCCAAAACGAATTGTCATAATCCCGGGTCCTAAAAAATATCTTCTTTCCGCCATTGCACGTGAGATGGCTTTAGGTGGAAGCCTTGACGCATGTAACGGTCTACTTGATTTTGATTCCCTTTCAAATTTTGTGTGCAAATCACTTTCATCAACGGTCGCCGGATTGAACGCATTTTCGCTTTTTACTCCGGTTTTTGAAAAACACAGCCGCGCCTCCATAAAGATTCAGGACGGATGCAACTGCTCATGCACATTCTGCCGCATCCATCTTGCCAGGGGAAAATCAGTCTCCCTTGAAACTGCCGCTGTGATTGAACGAATCTTGCAGATGGAAAAACTCGGTGTGAAGGAGGCCGTTCTTACCGGTGTGAATTTGAGTCAGTACTCAACTCAAACTCAGGGTGAAAAAATCAATTTCCCCCGCCTTGTCGAAATGATTCTTCAAAACACGGAGGACATTTCAATCCGACTTTCATCTCTTTACCCACAGAGCGTAAATGATGAGCTTTGTAAAATCCTTGAAAATCCCCGTGTGCAGCCTTTTTTTCATCTGAGCATACAGTCGGGAAGCGATGAAATTCTCCGTAAGATGAACAGACCACATTCTGTCGTCCAAGTGGAGGATGCCATAAAAAAACTCAGGAGCGTGAAAGACAATCCCTTCATTTCTTGCGACATCATAGCAGGATTTCCCGGAGAAAGCAAGACTGATTTTGAAATGACGAAATCCCTTGTGACCCGCTCACGTTTCGCATGGATTCACGCGTTTCCTTTTTCACCAAGGCCCGGAACTCCGGCGAAGGACATGAAGCCCCAAATACCTGAAAGAGAAAAGGGGATACGTGTGCGTGAGCTTACCGAGATGGCTGTGCGCGGAAAGATTGATTACATCAATGAGTGGAAAGGAAAAATCTTGAGTGCGATTGTAGAAAACAGCAGGTCCCAGAGACTTTCCCTTGTCAGAAAAATCCATGCGGTGACGGAAAACTTTTTGCACGTAGAATGTCCCTTGCCGCTTGAAGGAAAAATCCCTGAGCCGGGAAGCAGAATCAAGATTTGCATTGAAAGTGCTTCGGAGGATTCAATCAGGGCCGGTCAGGAAATTGAGTGCACGGGTTTTGTCGCTCGCTGAATTTCACATGATTAAGCGCATCAAGTCTTTTTAATCGCAACCAAAGTGAGGTCATCGTACTGCTGGTCTTCCCGGATTCCGTGGTAGTACACATGGTTTGGATCGGTTTCCACTTCGGAGCGGTTCATGCAGTATGTCGTGTAATCCCTGAAATGCATCCTCAAAAAGTCGTCAATCTTTCGGTCTGCCTTAACCTTGTCGCTCGGATTCGTCTCCTTGCACTGGTACATTCTGAAAACTTTTTCCACAGAGACCAATGCCATAATCGCTTCCTCGGCGGTTCCCTCACAGTTGGAAAAATCAAATGTGAAAGTCTCGTTCGGATTCGGATTATGCCATTTTTTAAGGACGTAGCTGCTTTTTGAGTAGACGCTCTCTATGATTTCCGTGACACGTTCGGGAGTCATTTCCTCCGATGTCTCTCCCACGCTGTGATTTCCATGCTCGTCACCTTCCTTCATTCCCGGCTCATTGCAAGACACAATCTGTCCGTCTGCGTTCCTGAAATTTCTCTTCGCCTCCTCAATGCCGTCAGTGTAGAGGAAGAGAACGTCGTTCTTTTTGAGCACAAGCTTCACCACCTTGTATCCGCCCTTCATGTCAACGAGATCCGTACTGAACATTCCCGCGGCTGGTGTCTCTGGAAGACTGATTGATTTTTTCTTCCTTTCTGTTCCGTCGTAAATCTGCACGAGAGAGTCTCCTGCATTACAGAACCAACATTCACCGGTTCTTGTGTTCATAAGACAGAGAGTGAAGGCTGCGAATCGACCTTTGAATCCACGGCTTTCAATCAAATCGTTTATCTGACCGACGACAGGTCCAAGGTTTGTTCCCTGCGAAGGATTCTTCATGCTCCAGTTGCTGAATGCGTTCAAAAAGAGTGCCGCAACCTCAACCATAATCAAGGCAGCAGGAACTCCGTGTCCAGAAACATCGCATTTGATTATGATATAATGGTCCTTGTCAATCTGTTTGTAATCGAAGTAGTCCCCGGAAAGATCGTCGGCACCCGCATAATAGCTGAAGAAATCCGCGCCGCTTGTTTTCATAAATCCATAGGTGAGTGTGTTTCCCTTGTCATCAGTCTGCAACGGGATAAATCTTGTCTGAACTTCCTTACCGAAAGTCAGGTTCTTTGCCTGCACAGCCGCCTCTACAAGTCCGTGGGTCATTTCGTTCACAGTGTCGCCCAACATTCCAATCTCGTCCTTGCTTCGTATGATGATGTCCTTGCCCGAAAGATTTTCCTTGTTGTCGGTATCGCGGATCATTGCGACGTGTTTCGCGAGCTTGACAATCGGTCGGACGATAATCAGGGAGATGATGAAGGAGAAGAAAAATCCAAGGAGGAGACCTGCGCCCACGATGATTGCCGTCATCTTGATGATTGCCCTCTGAGCGTTTTTAATTTCATTGACGAGAGCCTCAGTGCTTATCTCAACAAACACAATTCCGTGCACATAATTCTGCTCGCTTCCATGCCTGTACATGACGGGTTTGTAGAACTGGTAGATTGTGTTCTCCATGTCGATTGACAATGAGTCGTATGTCGGGTACGAGTTGATTGCGGATGTTGCGATTCCGTCAAGGATTGTGTTCACACGGTTAGAGAGCTGCGTGGTGATTTCGGAAATCTCGGTTCTTCGCTTGATTGACTCATCGTCACTTTTTCCCGCAAGGGAGATTCCCTCCGACGTGAGTTCCGTAATCTGTTCGGCGATGAAGTTCACTTCTTTTCCAGCCTCGTCATTCAGCTGCTTGCAGATTTCGGAGATTTCATTCATGTTGGCGAAATTCAGTCTGCTTTGTCCCAGAACAAAATTCTGCGAGTCAATTTTAGTTGCGATGGCAGGATCGTTCGTGGCCCAGATGTAATCCAGCTTAGTGTCATTTTCCGTTTCAGAGAATCCCGTGATGGTCGCGTAGTTTGCGTCGGAAAGAGCAAGGGATTCCTCCGTGAGATCGCTTAAAGCCAGAAGGTTCGAGCTTGCGTTCGGCAGGTTGATTTTTGCGCCGCTTGCGATGGAGTCCAAAATTACATGGACTTTTTCCTGCAGACCCTTTGCCCGTGTCTGTTCCTCGCGCTGAATCATAAAATATCCGAGTGCGATGGCGAGCGACACAATCAAGACGACAATCAGCGTCATCGTGTATGCAATGAGTTTTACTCGGAGGCTCAATCCCTTCCTGTGCATCATTTCCTGTTTGTTCTTTCTTTCTTCAGGCATAATGTCTCCTTCAATCAGTGCCCTCACTTCAGCTTGTATGGTCATCGCTTCTTTTGCGGTTCTGGAGAGTCCCCTGAATGCCGCTATGAAAACGAATGTTCCGAGTATGAGGATTACAATCACCGCGATGAGTGAAATGTCAATCCTGATTTTTCCGCTGCCGAAATCCGTGAGCCACTTCGGCTTGAATTTTGTTTCTTTGTATGGTTTGACTGTTCCGAATTCTTTTACGCTGAGAATCTTGTTTTTTGAGATGTAGGTTCCGCGGTCCGTGTGATAAAGTCCCACGTAATATTCTCCGGCATCGATGCCCTTCAGCGTGAGACCCGTAATCCTGTTGTCGCTCGTCACTTGATAAGCGTCGTCCGTCGCGGAAATGCTGTAGTCGTATGGAGCCTTGCCGTCACTGTCCACGTAGATTCTGGAAATGGTTCCCTCGTATGTGAATCCGCCTCCGAAAATCTCCATGTCTATGTCACCGAACACGTTGAACTGTGTGTTGATTGCCGTAATGTATGTCTGCGGCACGTATTTGTTCAGGAAAAGAATTTCCGTCTCAGGCTCGCTTATGTTGCCTACCTTGTCAATCGCCGAGACAGTAAAAAGGTAAAGTCCGTTCCTTTTGTTCGTGAATGATTCTGTAAGAGCGTCCTTGTCTCCACGCGCATATTTCGGAAGTTCCTCTGGATTTTGGATTTTGAGTTCGTTCTTCTCAAGGAGCCTTTGCTTTACGTCCTCTATTTCCTTTGCGCTCATCCTCAACGGGTGGCTCGCGTTCACTGCAAGTCTTCCGGGGATTGAATCAACATATTGAAGGGCCCATGTGTATCCGCCCACATCATCATCGCCCGGGTCGTGGTTCCACCTGATTGTGAATGTGTTGCTTTTTAAAAGTCCGTTAGCGTCAAGGGGGATGGCTTCAAAAATAACTTTCTGTGGGGCAACAGTGTCTTTTCTGTAACACAGAGTCGCGCTTTTTGACCAGTTGTCGGCGTAATCAACCTGCTTCGCTTTCAGATACCAAAGTCCGTCCTCATCAGCCTGTGTCTCAATTTGGTTTTCCTGGGGAAAGTTTGTGATTTCTTCCTTCGGCTCCTCGTTCGGATCCCTTGTCCAGATGTATGAAAATCCCTTTATGCCCGATGAGTCGTCCGATTCCTCAAGGCTCATCAGTACGTTGCTTGAAGTGCCTCCGTTTTCCGCGTCAAATGATTTTGCCACAATCCTTGGTGGTGCGGCGGATGAATCCTTCGTGAGCATTGCAATCTGGTAGGAGCCTTTTCCTCCCGATTGTTGCCAGACAAATGCAAGTTCCTTTTGTTTTGCGGCAGTTACCGGGAATGTTGATGTGGTCACTTTTTCAGCAAGCTCAACCGGATCATCCCAGAAAAGCTCAAGTCGCCGGCTCATGAACATCCTGTTGTTGGAGCCCTGTGTCTCAGTCCAAATCAAATAGAGAGAATCATTGAAGACAAAAAATTCAGGGTGCAGGCTTCCGTTCGTGGAGCTGATTAAATCCGGTTCTGAAGCGAGCTTTCCGTCGGCAGTGAGTTTTCCCGCGTAGACAGATGTGTTGGATGCATTGTATGGAGAACGCTCCCAGGCAAGAAAACTTTCCTTTCCGAATGTGGCGATGACTGGACGCTGGTTACTGTAGTTTTGATAGGATCCCACGCTTCCTGTTGCCATGACCGGTGCGCTCCATGTTTTTCCCGAATCCTTTGAGATGGAAGTGAAAATCTGGAAAGAGTAGTGCGAGCCGGAGGAGTAGTGTGCCTGAAAGACCATCATATCCCCGCCCTTTACTGCACTCACATAAGGGATGAGCGGATTGGATGCACCCGGAAATGAAAAATTGAAAGGAATAAAATCTGTCCAGTCGCTTCCGTTTTTTGAAGTCGCATAGACAAGTGAAAAAGACTCATCCTTTCCCTTTGTGGCAAAAAGAACGAAGCTGTCCGTTGACGTTGCAAAAATGCGGGGACCTACAAGAGGAACCTCCTGCTCAGGAAGCTTTGTCTGTTTGAATGTCTTGCCGTCTGTACTTGAGAAAACGGAAATTTCGTTCAGACCCGAGAGAACCGCGACAGATATGTTTCCCTTTGTGTTGATGGCCGCTGAATAGATTTCTGGAATCTCCCCGGAGTATGAGAAGGGACCTGCGAATCTTTTTCCTGCGCTCCAGTTCACGCAGTCGATGGTCGTGCTTGCGGAGATGAAAATCTCATTTTTTTCCTTGTCCACTTCCTCCCAGAACGTCGCTGAGACAGGGGATTTTTTTGTAGTTCCGGAAACGGTATTTGGAAAACGGCAGTCAAGGGACGGAGGACTCATCACCTGCGGATTTTCCCAGTAGAGTGTCTGGGGGAAAGCGATGAAATTTTCCAGTGCGAGAAGAAGTGATAATGCCGTGAGCAGTCTTAATCTTTTCAATTTAACATTCCCTTGATTCGGCTCTGAAGTTTCTGCACCTTGGCGGATCTTCTGTTTGCCGGATTTTGAAGCAGCTCCTGAAGATTTGAGTTCGCCGCTATGACATTTCCGTTTTGCAGATAGGTGATTGCCTGCTGGTATTTCGCCTCATCGCTTGCCGAAAGAACCACCGCAGCCTGTGCTCCTGTCCTGAGAGCCACCTCATCAAGAACTGCGATGGCAATGTCATTGTTCGGATCGAGCGCGTATGCCTTGTTTGCCAGAGACTTTGCGTTTGCGAGCATCATCGTGTCTCGTCCTGCGTTTGCAAGTTGTTCCTGAGCCTGTCTTGCATAAGTCATCGCTTCCCCCGCTGTTGCCGAAGTCGGTGCCACCACAATCTGCTTGAGACCTAAATCCAGCTCCACCTTGTACATGAAATCCGAAAGTCCCGGGTAGTTCGGGGAAATCTCGTTGAGGTCCTGCAAATCAGAATATCCGTTCTGTGCCGTCGCATCGCGTTTTGTGTAATCTATGGCCTTCAGCTCCTCCAACCGTACCTTGAAGGATTCGTTGAACTGGTTCATGTCAAGCACCTGGTCAATCCTCATGGAAAGAAGGTTTGCCTTTTGGTTGTGCGGATAAATCACCTTGAGTTCGTTCAGTTTGTTCTTTGCCTTTGAAAGCAGCTCCCGTCCTTCCGTTTTGTTTCCCTTCGAAATCAAATCCTGCCCCTGCTCGTAATAGATGTTCGACATGGAAAGAATCTGCGACATCTCCGGATAAAGCGCATCGTTCGGATTAAGTTCCTTTCCGCTTTTGATTGAGAGGGCCACGTTCACAAGGTTCCTGAGTCTTTCAAGCTCCTCGTCGGACTCCATCTCGATGTCCATGAATTTGCACCAGCTGTTTCTCACCTCATCAGCCTGGTTTATCTGTATGCTCGCCTCATCGAAATTTCCCGCGTAGTACGAGGTCTTCGCGCTGTTCTTATATCCACGGAGTTCCTGAATTAGAAGAGGCTTCTGTTTTTCTGCAATGTCCTGCTTGAGTTTTATCAGATTCGCGTAAGTCTCTTCCTGGATTGTCACGTCTCTTTTCAAACTGTCGAAGGAGTTTTCGTAAAGGGACATGGCTCTGTCCAAATTTGTTCGTGCAGATTTGTAGTTTGACTGCCTGTATGAGGAAAGAGCCCGGTTGTAATAGATGTAAATTTGGTTTTGAGCCTGAAGAGCTTCCCTCTGCTGTGCCTTAGCTTGGGATGAGAGCGCGTCGGTCTGTGAGCTTAGCTTCTGTATGTTGTTGATTGAGTCATTGATTTTTTTCTGCATGAGCTGTATGTTGCTTGAGTATGATGAGCTGCCCCTGCTCAAAATTGACGAGCCTTCCCTGAGTGTTTTTACGTCCAAATCGATTATATGACGGAAAGTGCTGATGCTTGAAAGGAGCTTTGACGGCATCTGTCTTGCGTTTTCGTCCGACGCATCCGGGATGAGCGACATCAGGGCCTGATATTTTTCGGAATCCTCCACGTACATCTGTTTTCCGGCGTTGATGATTCTGGTTCCTGCCGAGACTATGGCCTCACCCGAGTATTCCCTGCATGATTTGCTGATTGCCTCGTATCCCTCTGTGTATGCTTTTGCCGCACTGTCCCATTTAGGAACATCCTGTGAGAATGAGCCTCGGAGCCAGACTTCCTTTCCCCTTTCCGCCGCCGTGTTCGAGAGATTTGCGAGTGTGTTCGATTCGTTCACAAAAAAATCGGTCACTTTGTCCACTTTGTCCCTCATGTCCTGTGCGACTTCCGCTGAGCTTTTGTCAATGAAATCATACACCTGGAAAATGTGTTCCGCCGCATCTGACGCAAAAACCAGAAGCTCGTCCGATTTAGCACAAAGGGTCTCAAGATATGAAAGCGATGCCTCGAGATTTTTTCTGTATTCCGATTTTGTGTCGCGGTATGAGAATTCGAGAGGTGTAATCTCACCGTTGATTTTCAGAAAATCATCCATGATGGGAATGATTCCCCTGAGCGAGTTGATTTTTTCCTTTATTTTTGTGAAATCGGAAGGATATGCCATAAGAGCATCCTGTGTCATTTCGGCTGCGAATCCGGCGCTGCATTCGTTTCCCTTCACATCAATCTGAGACATCGCGTCCTTGAGCAAAAGATCCCACTGCCTGTCCATTGCACCAAGAATTCCCGTGTACTCGGTTCTTCCCGTTCCCATGATGAATTTCGTGAGGTAGGAGAGATAGCTTGCATCCTGGATTGACCTTGCGTTCTTTAGCCTGTTGAAGATTGTCTCAATTTTTTTTCCGTCGTCAAACATCGTGTTCCGAAGCGACACGAATTCTTTCATCACCGATTTCACTTTGTCCATTGTTGCGGCGGATTTTTCCGGTGCGGACGGATTGTATGAGTCAAGCCCGGATTTTAGGTCAGCAGAAAGTGATTTCATTTTCTTCTGAAGATTCTGAAAATCCTTTACCCTTGCCCTGACGTTCGACTCCAGTGCCTCTACATCATCATAAACACTTTGCGAAAGTCCGTCCGAAAGAAACTGGTCCTTTCTGTATTCCATCGGGATGATTCCGCTCGAATCTTTCTGATAAAAATAATTTACGGCCTCCAGGAATTTTCCGTCCATTGTAAGCCTGTATGCCGCCGTGATTGTGTCATTGAAATATGCGGGATAATATGGATAATCCTTGAGATTTATTTGCGTGCTCTTGCTTTTTTCTGATTCCCCGGAAAGATCATTGTTTGACTCAGCACTTTCCGAAACGCTTTCTCCTCCAGATGATTTTGGTGAGGAGGGAGTATCTTTAAATTCCACGCGAACAACGCCATCGTCCGTAGTTTTTTCTTTCTTTCCTCCGGCCCAGAGCAGTCCGCTTGAGTAAATGAAAACAATTCCTATGCCAACGCAAAAAAATTTCTTAACCACCGGTTCTCTCCATCAAATCCAGAATGCAAAACCCCGTATCAGATTTTCGGCAAAAATTCCTGCTTTCTTCATCGTTTCTCCAGGCGTGCCATGAGAATCCAATATATGTTCCATTATATCACTTTACGGGAACCTCGCCAATAGGGGGAAGAAAAATTAGGGATGATGGTTAAAATAGAGATTCCCACGTCGGAGCGCGGGAATGACACGAATCGGTTCATGGGAACGACACGAATCGGTTCATGGGAATGACACGAATCGGTTCATGGGAATGACACACTTAGGTTTATGAGAATGGCATGTGTCGGTTCGCTTGTGTCATTGCCGGGCTGGACCCGGCAATCTCTACTATTTAAGTGTCGTAATCGGCTTCAGGTCCTTCAGGTTCAGAAGAACAATCTGGTCGGCGCTTGTTGTTGCGACCACACCCTTTGCCGTGACTGTAACCGGAGTGTCCTTTCTTACAGAAACAGAGCTCTTCAAAAGGAGGTTCAAATCAGCGTCGTACTTACCAACCACCCAGTTGCTTCCGCTTCTGATTACGCAGTAGAAATCATCCTTGTCGCGAACGAGTATGGAATCCTCCGAGACGATTTCCTTGCTTTCAGCCTGGAGCTCCAAAGTCTGGGCATCAAGGAGGCAAAGTCTTACGGCACGGTTGCTTGAGCTGTTGTCCTCACCGCAGATTGCCATGTATGATACCGTAGTTTCGTTTTCCCCGTCCTCGTCACTTACCGTAATCGGCATGATTGTGCGTCCGCGTATGACCGTTACCGGAGATTCGTTAATGATTTCGCCTGTGGTTGAGTCAATCTTCACGAGACCCGTGAGCTGACCGTCTCCCTCTATCATCTTGAGACCGACCACCGCATTTCTGTCGCTGGATTCAGCAAGTGCCTGTACAAGAAGCTTCTGCTGGTCCTTTGCAATTTCCGTGCGTTCCTTCTTTGCTTCCGCCAGTTTTTTATCAGCGTTGTTTTGTGCCGCAGTTACAACCTGCTCAATCTCCTTGGCTTCCTGCTTCTGCTGCTCAGTCTTTGATTTTTCCTCGTCGGCGGTTTTCTGCGCTCTTTCAGCTGCTTCCTTTGTGATTTCCGCTCTCTGCTGGAGTTTTTTGTCATCCGGATTTTCATCAGCCGCTTTTTGTGCCTGCTGAGCTGCCTGTTGTGCCTTTGTTGCCGTCTGCTGAGCCTGATTTGAAACTTCCTGCTGCTGTGCTAACTGTCTGTTCTTTTCAGCCGCATCCTCCGCAGCTTTTTGTGCCTGATTTGCAAAATTGGATGCCTCGCGCTCCTTGATTCCCACCATGTTCTGTCTCTCGTCAACACCAAGACCGTCCTCCTCACGCATTGAGCGGATTACGTTGGTGTCGCTGATTACAGACGTGTCTACAGTGGAAAGACCACCGTTCACATCAAAAAGCGGAACTACAATCTGTGTGTTTCCGGGCCATTCGCTCCATTTTGTGCTGAGACCGCACTGTGATGCCGTAAGATTCTCAACCACCGGGGACTTGTATTTTGCCTTGAAAACATCGAAGTTCTGTCTGTAGACCGCATTGTAGACAGTGATGAATGTAGCGATTGTGGATGCGTCGGCTGTCTCGTATCCGTATGCCGTGGTCAGATATCCGATGAGGATGCGTCTGAGGTTCGTAATGTGATCAACCGAAGCCGTATCATTAATCAGAATGATGTCAGCGTCCAGCTTGTTGTTCTCTCCTTCCGTAACGGAGTGGATGACAGCATATTTTGTGTTCTTTCCATATACGGCGGATTTGTTCACGTTTGTCGCAATTTGCCGTCCCAACTTACGTCCTATGTCGGTGATTGCCTCCGCCGATTCAATTATGGCATGGGGTCCAGCATAGTTCTCGAACTGAATGACCTCGCTGCTGGTACTCCTGATTTCATCGATATTAACTCCCAGTGCAACCGCAGTCGCAATTACGAGTGCCGAAAGACCGGCAACCGCCACCCATTTATTCTTTTTCATAAATCCTCCGTTTCACCTTGCCGATGGTGCTTTTTTATTCCATATTATAATTATAGCACACTTTTAAATAAAAATGAAGTACTATTCCCTGATTTTATAAAAACTTTGTCTCATTTCCCTGCTTCTGTTCCTTAATCCTTCGTTCATCCCTTTTTTCCCATCAGTTTTTCCATCGTTGACCTTGCCACAGAGCGTACCTGCTGCGAATACTGTGGACTCAGCATGGTGGAAAGAACCTCCCGCCCTTGGGAAATGAAGGACTGGCTTCCCATGTAACTGCAAATTTCGTATGTGGAGTCGCAAATCAAGAGGAGAAGCGTGTCGGATTTGTTGAATTTCTGCGCGATTTTTGCCATTTCGTAAAGCATCGTGTAGTTTTCGTCCATCGCCATGTTTCCCGCAGCTTTTACCAGCCACTCAAGTTTTCTGGTGTCGGTGATTTTTCTGAGCATGACGGAGAGATTTTCATGAAATGCCGTAGTTCCGCTGATTGAGGCAAGCTCTATGATTTCCCTCGCGTAGTCAAGGTTCTTTTGGAAAAAAAACTGCTCGGTTTGTGTCCTGGAGATTGCGGATGACCATTGATTGTCCATGGCCCTCATTTCCGTTTCCAGAGCCGACATCCAGTCCTTTTCCAATTTTCCGAAATCACCTTCAGAAAATGACTGTTTAATAGAAAGAAATTGATCCTCGCTGATTATTCTTTCCTTTGTTTTTGTGGATGTGACGTCGATTTTCGAATAGAGCGCGGAATATGTGCCGGATTTGAAGCTTTCAGGCGGGATATAATCCTCGGGATATGGAATCTGCTTTATTCTGTAGCCCTCGATTGTCCATGAGGAAGTGCAGAGTACAAGATATCCGCTGTCCGTTGCAAAAAGCGTGGAGATTTTTTTCTTCGGATTCAGAGTGACCGACCATTCTTCTTCTCCAGATTCGGAATAGCATACTGCGGAAGTAAGACCTGCGATGAAAGTTCCCTGCCTTGTTTTTCCAGAGCCGATTATTCCAGAAACGTTGGTTTCGGGATATGTTGAAATGATTTTTCCTGTGGCGGTCTGAATCAGCATGGATGATGAGGAACTAAAAATGCTTGCGGTTCCCGGCCTGTGTCCTTGTGTTACGATAAGAGGGGAGGAACCTGCCTGAATTTTCCAGTCAAAGAAGAGACTTCCGTCGGTTTCGGTTGCCAAAATCACCCTGCCGTCGCTGAATGAGATTAGGGATCCTTCCTGAACTGTCCTTGCATCAGTCACTTTGCCGTTCATTAAAAATGCGGATGTCTTCTCACCGAATGGCGTGATTGTGCGTGCCACGGTCGTATCGCTTCTTTGCTCAAAAATCAAAAGCGTGCCTTCGTTCAGTTCCGTGAGCCCTATGCTTGTGTCCTGCCCTGGGATTTCTTCCTTCCATCTCCTGATTCCCTTGTTTCCGTAACAGGCGATTGATTCTTTACCGCGAACATAGATTCTTCCGTCCCTTCCCGGCATGACTTCTCCGATGATTTCAAATCCCACGTCCACGCTCCACACCGTGCTTCCGTCTGACCTTAGCAAAAAGATTTTTCCGCTTTTTGAGACGGCGTAAATCATTCCTGACGCTCCGACCGAAAGATTGGGTTGCATCGGCTCGTCGAAATTTTTTTGCCAAAGGATTTTTCCATCCTCAGTGAACGCGATTATCCCGCCGCCGTCGTGGAGTGCGATGTAGGTGTTGCCGTTTCTTACAGGCTGCCCGATGATTTTTCCGGGAAGTGCGGTGGCCCAGCTCATCCTCAGTCTTGCAAGGTTTACTGATTTGGCTGATAACGTCCCGGCACATAAAATCAGCATGAGCAATATTGAAATGAGAAATCTCCTGAATGTTTGGGTTCGGAAAATTTCTTTTGTCATTGACTCTCCGTTTTCTCAAGACATGCAAGGCTTTCTATGTGGCAGGTCTGCGGGTAGAAGTCCAAAAGATAGAGGTCTGAAATCTTGTAGCCGCCCCTGAGTAAAAAACGGATGTCGCGGGCAAGGGTCGCGGGATCGCAGGAGACGCTTCTGATTTTCGGAATCCCGGATTTTGTGAGCCACTGGCAGACTGATTTTTCCATGCCGGACCTTGGTGGATCAATCACAACTGCGTCAAACTTACCGTGGGATGCGATGCATTTTTCCGCGTGATATTTTACCCATGTCTCGCCTGAAAGTCCGTAGCTCTCGTGGCTTTTTCCCGCAAGATTCTGCTCGGCGAAAACAACGGCTCCCTTGTTGTGCTCCACCATCGTGACGTGATTGAATCTGTCGGCGAGAAAGACCGAGAAAGTTCCGCATCCTGAGTACATGTCAAGGACGTGATTGCCCTCAAGTCCACCGGTGATTAGAGCGACGGATTTTTCAAGCACCTCCATGTTCGACTGGAAGAATCCCTGCGCGTCGAAAGTGATTTTTTTTCCGCTGATTTCAACCGTGCACTGATTTTCCGCGACCGGAACCGTGCCCTCAAACCTTGGCCTGATTTTTTTCGCGTGTTTTTTTCCGCTGATTTCTTCCATCTGGGAGCCGCTTTCCCTCATTTCCCTTGCAACCGCGATTCCCTTGTGCGAAATCAATTTTTCCGAGCCGAACACGTGGATTCTTCCGGCGGGTCTTTTTTCAAATGGAGTCTCCGAAAGATATGCGTTGATTTCCTTACTCGCGCATGGACAAAAATCAATGGGAATTATCTCGTTGGACATACGGCGCATGAGTCCTCCGTCGTGGAACTGAAATCTTGAGCGGTACTCGCGTGGATTTCCTGCGATGACCTTTATTTCGGGCACGTCAAGTCCTTCCCTTAAAAATGCGTCTTTCAGCACCGATTTTCTTAGCTCGGTCTGATACTCCGGGTCGGCATGTTGGAGAGTGCATCCACCGCAGATTCCGTAGTGGGGGCAAAAAGGCTCCGTCCTGTGCGGCGAGGGGGTGATGATTTTGACTATGCGTGCGTTGCAGTAGTCCCTTGTTTCCCTGGTGATTTCAATCTCCAGCTCTTCTTCTGGCAGGGAGTATGGAACAAAAACAGTCTTCCCGCTGATTTTCCCGATGCAGTCTCCCCCGAAAACCATTTTTTCTGTTGTAATAATTGTAGACATCGCCTTTATTATATCACAAAAAAGAAGTTTTGGGCATATTTAATTGCGGGTTTTTAGGGAAATTTTAGTTTGAAGCATACGAATTAGACTCGCCATATACCGATGTCATCAGAGTGTACGGCGGCGTTCTTTACAGGAAATCGAAGCGGAATATGAGAAAGCCGCTGCTGAAAAAAATTGGTAAAGGCGATGTTTTGCCAGCGTCAGTTCCGAAACAGTTCTGAAAATTAAAAAGGAGATAGAGGTGCTTAAAAAGCCTGTCTTGGAGTGTCAGGAAAAAATACTGAGTTCACTTTGGGCCAAGGTTAAAAATGTCGATGGCAACGCTGTTGTTTTCGATGCATAAAATTTTGTCGATAGATTTTTTTTTCTTTCCGTGCTATAATGATTTTTATGGAAGAAAGATTTCTGCCCATCGGCATTCAGGATTTTGAGGACTTACGCAGAAGAAACTGCATTTACGTGGACAAGACCGCTATGGTCTACAAACTTGCCCGCGAGGGAAAGCCGTATTTTTTAAGCAGACCCAGACGCTTCGGGAAAAGTCTCCTCCTTTCCACAATGGAGTATTATTTTCTTGGCAAAAAAGATTTGTTCACCGGGCTTGCCATAGCAGATTTGGAAAAGGACTGGACTGAATATCCTGTATTAAAAATCAGTTTCGGTGCGGACAACTATCCTAATTTGGAATCTCTTAAATCCGCCGAAAACTTAATCCTTTCAAAATATGAGAAAATCTACAATATAAAAGTAGAAGACAAACGCTCTGCCCCAAGGCTGAACAATTTAATCACCACCGCCTACGAGCAGACCGGGAAACAGGTGGTCATCCTGATAGACGAATACGACAAGCCCATTTTGGACGCGCTCTACACCGAATACGAGGAAAAGAACCGGCAGGAACTCCGCTCCTTCTACAGCCCTTTGAAAGACTGCGACAAGTACATCCGTTTTTTGTTCATCACCGGAATCACAAAGGTGAGCCACGTGAACATTTTCTCCGGGCTAAATCAGCTTGACGACATAAGCATGACCGAGGACTACTCCCAAATCTGCGGAATCTCGGAGACGGAGCTTGAAAAATATTTTGAACCGGAGATAAAAGCACTTTCGGAGAGGCGGAAACTGACCGTGCAGCAGGCAAAGGAAAAGCTTGCAAAGATGTATGACGGATATCATTTCGTCCCGGAGTCTGTTGGCCTTTACAATCCGTTCTGCCTTTTAAAATGTTTTAGGGACAAAAAATTCGGCTCCTACTGGTTTGAAAGCGGAACACCGTCCTTTCTGGTAAAGACTTTGCAGAACCAGCCCCTTTCGCTTGCAAATTTAATCAACGGCAGAAAGGCGAAGGAAGACCATTTCAAAAACTATGACCCGGACTCAAAGAACCTGCTTCCGGTGATTTACCAGAGCGGCTACCTCACGATAAAGGATTTTGATGAGGAAAGCGGATACTATACTCTTGATTTTCCCAACAAAGAAATTCAGGAGGGATTCATTGAAGTTGTGCTTAGCAAATTCGTGTCCGTGCCTGACGATGATCTGGGGCTCGCAATAGAAAATCTCCGGGAAGCCCTTGCAGCCACAAATATAGACAAGGCCCTTTCCATAATCCAGTCGGCGATTGCTGATTTGCCCACAATCGTAAAGAAGGACATGTGCGAGAATTACTACGAGTCGGTGACGCATTTAATCTTCCGTCTTACAGGTTGGCGCGTTGTCTCCGAACTGCAGTCGGTTGCGGGAAGGAGCGATGTGGTTGCCGCGACAAAGGATTCCGTCTTTATCTTTGAGCTTAAGATGGACAAGGGGAGGCCTTTTGATGAGGTTGCCTGCGAGGGTTTAACTCAAATAGATGCGAATGGCTATTCCGACAGATTCAAGGTGAGCGGAAAGAAAATGTTCAAGACTGCCCTTGTTTTTTCAAGCGACGGAAAGGGATTGGTCGGGTGGAAGACGGTGTAGCCCTAATTTCGACTTATACGAAACAATGTCATTCCCGCGCTCCGACGCGGGAATCCCTTTTGCAGGAGAGATTGCCGGATCAAGTCCGGCAATGACATAAGACCTATCCGGCAAGGAAAAATTCTTGGGAAATTTACAATAGATGTGAAACTCGACATTCGGGCTGCTTAACAGTTTTGAAAAATTGGATGATTTGATGCAATCTATGTTAAAAAAAACAGCGGCCATGAAGGAGAAAAAAATGGCATCACTAACGAACAGATTGTCGGGCAAAAATCATCTGACAGTTTGATAAGCGGTGAAGAA
>DFKI01000031.1 GCA_002373325.1 Treponema sp. UBA3649 | reverse complement strand
GCATTTTCAGAGTTGCCTCTAAAAACTGAAGTTTTTAGAGCCTCCCATATCAAATGGGCTGAGGTGTTTTATCTGCGATTTTCTGGACTTCCGCAAGAGACATCTTTACCCAGGACGCAATCTGTTCGAGTGAGCCAGCTTTTGATTCGATAAGATTCTTTATCAGTTCGACTTTTCCCCGCTTAATTCCCTGTTCGATTCCCTGTTCGATTCCCTGTTCGATTCCTTTCTCAATTCCTTCTCTGACAAAGCTCTCTACAATCTCGCACATGGTAACACCTCCTTTTTCCCGTAAGTTACCCTCATTATAAACCTGTTCAAAATATTTGTCACCTGTCAATGCAACGAACATTTTCAAAAGTCCGTCCACATGCTTTATCTCCTCCCGGGTGGGCTCGAATCGCTTGCTGAGGCGTTTGGTCTGAAAATATCTCGCGACGAATTTAAAATCGCTTTGGAATTTGCCGATGGTCTCGTCGTCAAGCCAGGCTATCTCAAACACGTTTATCTTGTAGTCGCTGACAAATGGTCTGAGCTCACTGGGAACCTTGATGCAGTCGTAGAGGTTTTTCGGAGCCGTCCACCGCTCTTTTGTTCCGAAGTAGAGTACAAGCGTTACGACCGGATATTTCTGCCTTAAATTCTTGTTCAGAAGCTCCTGCTTGTATGATGCTCCGTCGTAGCTGATTACCCGGAGAGGCATGTCGTAGTCCTGGGCCGTCTGGTTCTCGAAGCCTAGGATTGAGATTCGTATTTCCCCGTTCCTCCAGAATTTTGAGACATCCCTCTCCTGCTCATGGATTTTTCCGTCCGCCTTGATCTGGCTGTCCTTTGCGTCTGTCTCAAGCTCATCCTCCTTGACGAGTCTCTTTCCGTTGAACAGAAGCACGTTCACGATGTCCGCAAAAACATCATTCCAGGATTCCAGGTTCTTTTCCGTTATGTCTTTTTCTGCCATAACCTGAATATAATAAAAATATTTCGGAAAGGAAAGATTTCTCACCAATAAAAAGCTGCGATTATGAATGCAACGGTGCTTCCCTAGCCAATGGATTTTTTCGGATTGTCCAGATTCGGAGCTGGATGCGTCTTTTCCCGGTTGGAGCATGCGAGGCCCGCTGCCTTGTCAAAAATCTTTTCTATATATTGTGCCTCTTTTTCACTCAGGACCGCCCTCGAAAGAATGTTCTGCCAGAAAATCTCCATGTCGCTTCTTCCCGTCACGCTGAAAAAACCTATTTTCTGCAGGCTGTCGGCAAGTGATTTTACGGTTTCACCAAGCCTTGAGAGTGAGATTGGCGTGTACCCTGTCATGTCTTTTTTCGTGGACCTGAAAACATGGTATCCCATCACCTGGACTGCGTGGCTCAGATTCATGGATGCAAAACTTTCGCTCGTGGGTATGGTCACTGCGAGATTGCACTGCTCAAGCTCTTCGTCGGTAAGCCCTGTCCTTTCGTTTCCGAAAACAATGGCCGCTTTTCCTCCGCTTTCCGTAATCAGGGATGCCTCGTCCGTGAATTCCTCCGGCAGCAGAAGTTTGCCCCGTTTTTTCCCCCTTCTTCTTGTGGTCCCTGCCGCGATGGTGCAGTCTGATGTTGCGTCCCTTATGGAATCAAAAAAAAGAGCCTTTTCCCAGATGGGAGCGGAATGTATGGCAAGGATGCGGACCCTCGTGTCGTCGAAATCCTCCCTTTTTCCCACGATTCTCAGATTTGATAAGGAACAGTTTGCCATGGCCCGGCATACGGCTCCCACGTTGCGGCTTTCCTCTGGTCGGCACAGCACAATGACGATATTCTCAAGATTCATGCTAGAACTATATCCTTTTTTTTTGATTTCGGCTACAATCAATGCATGGAAAAATCGCTTTTTAATGGAAGAAAATCGCTCGTTATCGGCGGGACAAGCGGAATCGGCTCTCAGATTGCACTCAGGCTGCATGAGGCTGGCTCCGATGTTTTTGTCACCGGAAGACACAAATTCGGGGACTCCTCAATTCACACGCTCATAACTGACTTTGAGAGTGGGGGACTTGACGAGCTTCAAAGGCCGGAGATTGGGGAAATCCTTTCCCAGTGCGAGATTTGCGTGGTGGCTTACGGACCTTTTTTGCAAAAAAAAATCCATGAGACGGGCCCGGATGACTGGAAAAAAATTGCGGTGCTTGACTATGCGCTTCCCGGCGTGGTGACAAGCTCGGTTCTTCCGGGGATGATGGAGCGAAAATGGGGGAGAATCCTGCTTTTCGGAGGGACAAGGACCGAATCTGTCAGGAGCTACAGGACAAATGCGCCTTATGCCGGTGCAAAAACTGGAATATCTGTAATAATTAAGTCGGTTTCAGCCGAATATTATAGGTATGGAATCACCTGCAACGGAATTCTTCCTGGATTTACCAGGAACGCACCTTCTGAGGACTATCTGGTGGATGAGGGATGGGTCGCGGAGCAGGGAATCAGCTTGATTTCGTCTGAAAAATTGAACGGTGTGCTTTTGAACGCTGATTGCGGATGGCAGCCGTGATGATTTTTGGGAGGCGCGCCTTGCGTTTTCTCTGATTTTTTATAAAATCACGGATTTTTTGCTGTTTAAATTTGACTAAGACGGGGATTTGGTGTATATTAATATGGTACACTGAATTCTAAGAACGCAGTTTTTGCAAAATTATAAAGGGAAGAAACTGTTTGCTGGAGGACCAGCTTAAAGCAGCCGGAGGAGTATGAATAACGATCTTGTTCCTGGTTTTAATGATGAAAAAGACGACAGCCTGAAAATCCAGCTGGATAAAATCGAGGATGTTGAAAATTGTCTCATGGTGATTCTGAATGGCTATATTGACACTTACAACTCTGTCTATTTTCAGAAGCAGATAGGAAAGATTGTAAGTGCAGGATTCGTCAACCTGATTTTTAACTGTGCCAGCCTGAACTATGTGTCTTCTACGGGCATCGGTTCGTTCACGGCATTTTTGAAGCTCGTAAAGCCAAAGGGCGGGGACATCGTGCTCCTGAACATACAGCCCAAGGTCTATGAGGTTTTCCAGCTTCTGGGATTCAGCCAGTTCTTCAACATCAAGGAAACTCTGACCCAGGCAAGCGAGCATTTCAAGAAAGGTGCGCCGGTGGAAAGCTCCATTTTCCCGAAGGTGTTCAACTGCCCGGTATGCTCACGCCGTCTCAAGGCCACAAAAAGCGGAAGATTCCGTTGTTCTGACTGTAAGTCCATTCTGGCCATCGACCAGCAGGGACATGTTTTCCTTGGCTGAGTCCTGAATTTTATGATTCCGGGGTTTTATCTACTGCCCCGATTTGGTCGCCTCCTTTGAGCTTGTTCACTCGGGCTTTCGGGAGGTGTTTTTTTTGCCTGATGAAAATGTTCCCTGTTCCAAAGTCTGTGGAAAACCTGTGCCAAATTGTGAATTCCCTGTGGAAAAGCTCATTAAATCCTTGTTTGATATGGGAAAATCCGCTTTCCGAAACAGTGGGTTCCCGGCGTTTCCTTTTCTGAAAATCCCCTAAAATCACCCTTGAAATACCATTTTATGCCGATTTTTCGGGATTCAGAGCGATTTTTTGCATTGCGGCGGTCGAATCTGCCTGTGTTTTTCCGGAATGGGGCTGTGGAAAAGTCGTTGAAAAAGATTGGAAATCTGTGGAAAACTTGTGTGAAAAAAGAGGAAAAAGAGCCGCTCGGAAAATTTTCTCTTTGTCGTTTTACTTGTCTTTTTGTGATATATGGTTTATAATCTTCTATATAAAGAGGGCGCGTTGAAAATATGTAAGGTCATGTTTCCGGGCTTTCGAGCAGACTTTAAGGATACGCTGATTGATTCTTTTATGGAGCGGTCAGAAAATCCCTGGGACGGGCTATGGATTACATTTTCAGTCATCCGAAAATTTATTTTAATATGGCGGCTTTGACCTTCGATATTCTCATGTGTGTCCTGACTGTCGTGAAGTACTATGCGAGCGCGAGCAGCCGCAGGTTCAGGCTCCTTGTCATCGCCGTCACTGTTACGAGCATCTTTGAGATTGCAAGGGTCCTTCTCGGTGACTTGCCTTACACGCCGGGAACCAATCTCCTGAAAAGATGCCTCTATACGTTCTGCTTCATCACGTCCCTCTGGTCAGCCTTCGCGCACTCATCCTACGTTTCATCCATCGCGACATCCTTTCCGTCGAGACGTCCCTGGTTCATTTTCAACCTGATTTTTACCGTAGTGATTACGACAATCCTCCTCATAAACATCAAGACCGGATGGGTCTGCACCTACAGCGAGATTACACGCTACTGGGCGAGGGGGCCTCTCTACATCGCCGTCGGGTACATCGCGCCGAGTTATTTCATGGTTTTCATCCTCTTTGTCTTTTTTCGGTGTTTCAGCGGATATCCTCCGAAAGTAAGGCTTCTTATGTTCTCCAGTTTTTTCGTGACGATTTTTGCCACCGTACTTCAGCCGTTCACGCACGGAAAACTCACCCTCACGCCCCTTGGAATGACATTTGCCGTATATCTCTGGTACATGGCCATGGAGAACGCGGACTATCAGAATCTCATTCTCGTGAGCGAGGAACTCAAGGCGGCTAAGACAAAGGCTCAGGAGGCAAACAGGGCGAAAAGCACCTTCCTTGCGAATATGTCCCATGAAATCCGCACACCGATGAACGCGGTCCTTGGTCTTGACGAGATGATTCTGAACTCAAGGGACAAGACTGAAATCGATGAGTACGCGAGAAACATACAGAGCTCGGGAAAGGCTCTCCTTGCCATAATCAACGACATACTTGACTTTTCCAAAATTGAATCCGGTAAAATGGAGCTTTCCGAAAACGAGTACCACCTTTCCGAAATGCTAAACGACGTTGTTTTGCAGACATCCATGCGCGCCTCCCGGCAGAACCTTGAGCTGAAGACTGACGTTGACGGTGAGATTCCGGAGCATCTTTACGGGGATGAGTTCCGCCTGAGACAGATTCTGACCAATCTGCTGAACAATGCCATAAAATACACGAAGCAGGGCACCATCACCCTTAAAATCCGGGCCTTTTTCGAGAAAAAACGGATAAGCCTTTTGATTGAGGTCAGCGACACTGGAATCGGAATAAGGCAGTCTGATTTGCCAAAAATCTTCCAGAGCTTCGAGCGGGCGGATGAGACGAACCTTCACATGGTAGAGGGGACGGGGCTCGGACTTTCCATCGTGCACAGGCTTGTCACTCTGATGGGAGGCTCAATTGACGTGGAGAGCGAGATCGGCAAGGGATCAACATTTACGGTGACTATTCCCCAGGTGATTGTGGGAAACGAGACTGTTGCATCCTACAGCAAGATGGTCGAGATGACACGAAGCCGCTCAATCACGGACGAGAAATGGGCTCCGGGTGCGAAGGTCCTTGTGGTGGACGACAACTCCGTGAACCTGATTGTGGCCAAGGGATTTTTGAACAGAACCCACGCTCAGATTACGACGTGCGAGAGCGGAAAGGCATGTCTGTCCTTGATGCAGAAGGAGCGTTTCGACATAATCTTCCTGGACCACATGATGCCCGAGATGGACGGAGTGGAGGTGCTCAAAATCTCAAAGACGCTTGAGGGAAACAAAAATCTCTACACACCCATCGTAGCCCTTACCGCAAATGCCATAAGCGGAATGAGGGAAAAATATCTGGAGCTCGGATTTACGGATTACGTGAGCAAACCGATTGACAGCAAGGTTCTTTTCGATGTTTTTTACAGGCTGATTTCACCGAATCTTGTGGAGAAAGCCGGGACTGATTCCGGGGAGAAAAAACTGCCTCAAAAAAATCCCTCCGAGAAATATCTGGATTGGGAAAAGGGGCTCTCTTTTTGCGGCGGGGACAGGGATCTTTACGTGCAGCTTTTGAATCAGTTTGCGAAGGACAAGGACGAGACCCAGCTGAAGATGACCAAATTTCTCATGCAGCGTGATTGGGAGAATTACAGGGTTCTTGTGCACGGACTAAAATCAAACGGAAGGACGCTCGGTTCTGACAGTTTCGCGGACCTGGCCTCTGACATGGAAAAGGCATGTAAAAATATCATCGAGCAAAGCGGGGAAAAACCGAAGTCTGACGATGAGCACGAATATGAGAATTGGGAGAGATATATAGAAAAAAATCATGAGCTTTTGATGGAGCTTTATTCAAATGTCGCGGCTTCGGCATTGGATTTTGAGAACCGTTGACGGATGTTCTGATTTAGAATATCGGGAGTGATTTATGGCGAGGATTTTAGATTTTCCGAATCTTTTTTTTTGTATCGCGGCACTTTTTTTTGACCTGATGATGTGCTGCTTTACGATTATAAAATACAATGACGGCAAGCAGAGCAAAATCTTCCGCAGGCTCGTTCTGACTTTGACATGCGCCACGATTCTTGAGATTGTCCGAGGACTCATAGTGAATCTTCCGTACACTCCGCTCAACAATTTTTTCCAGCGTCTCGTACAGTCCCTCTGTTTCATTGTTACCGGCGGGGTTCCATTTTTTTACTATGAGTATGTCAGCTACTACATGGGCGAGAAAACCCGCGTGATGAAATCCGTGCGTCTCGGGAACATCATAGTCTTCGTGGTCTACACGGTGATTCTTCTTCTGAACGTGCATTTCGGCTGGGTCTGTTCTTATAACGTGGAGCTGAGCACGTGGCAAAGCGGACCTCTTTATCTTCCGGTGGGATATATGGTTCCTGCGTTTCTTATGGCGACGGCCCTGATCACTTTTTTAATCCACATGGGAAAGCAGGACATGAAGATTCGTTTCCCCATGACCATGGCGATGATTTGCGGGGCAGGCTCCATGGTGATTCAACCTCTCATGCACGGACGCATAACGATTACGACTTACGGCGCGACCCTGGGACTTTTCTTCTGGTATTTTTCGGTTGAGAATTCCGACTACCGTAAGCTCGAGGAAGTGACCGAGGCATTGCAGGCCGCACAGAGAAAGGCTTATGACGCTAATCAGGCAAAAAGCGCGTTTCTTGCGAACATGTCACATGAAATACGCACGCCGATGAACGCTGTCCTTGGTCTTGACGAGATGATTTTGAACTCACGCGACCTGAACGAAATCTTCGAGTACGCGAGGAACATACAGAGCTCGGGAAAGGCACTTCTTTCAATCATCAACGACATCCTGGATTTCTCAAAGATTGAGGCTGGAAAAATGGAGCTGATTGAGGCGGACTATCATCTTGCGGCGATGCTGCGTGACATCAACTTGCAGTTCAGCATGAAGGCTTCGAAGCAGAGTCTCGCGTACAAAACCGACATCGACGAGAATCTTCCCGACGAGCTTTTTGGCGACGAGGTGAGAATCCGGCAGGTGATTACGAATCTTTTGAACAATGCCGTGAAATATACGAAGCAGGGGTACGTGGAGCTTTCTGTGCACGGAAACACAAACGGATCCCAGCTCAACCTTCAGATTTCGGTAAAGGACACGGGGGTCGGAATCAAAAAGGAAAATATTCCCAATCTTTTTTCGAGCTTCAAGCGGATTGACGAGAAACGGAACCGCAGCATTGAGGGAACCGGGCTCGGACTTGCCATTGTTCAGCATTGTGTGCGCCTGATGGGAGGAAAAGTTGACGTGGAGAGCACATACGGAAAGGGCTCTGTTTTTTCCGTCACCATACCGCAGAAGATTGTGGGTGAGTCAAAAATCTATATGTACAATCAGTCGGGAAAGGAAGGAGCGGAGTCGTCCATAACGGACAGGCAGATTGCGCCTGATGCGAATGTTCTCGTGGTGGATGATAATTCCGTGAACCTTGTGGTAGCGACAGGATTTTTGAAGAGGACCAAGGCTCATATTACGACATGTGAGAGCGGAGCTGCGTGTCTTGAGCTGATGAAGAAAAACCGCTACGACATAATTTTCCTGGACCACATGATGCCCGAGATGGACGGCGTGGAGACTCTTGAAAAATCAAAGACCATGAGCGGAAATCAAAACCGGTTCACTCCCGTCATAGCACTTACCGCCAACGCAATCTCCGGAATGAAGGAGCGGTATCTGATGCTCGGATTCACGGATTATGTAAGCAAGCCGATTGACAGCAAGGTTCTTTACGACGTGTTTTTCAGGAACATTTCGCAGGATTTGATTGTTGAGGTAAAAAACGAAAAATCGGAGGAGAGGGACGCGACTAAAAAAAGTGATGGCGTATCGGAGAGTAAAGAGGAGGTACGTGCCATGATTGACGTTAACGAGGGAATCAGTAAGAGCGGAGGGGACAAGGAGCTTTACAAAACACTGCTTACAGTTTTTTCCGAGGAATGCGGGATGAACAAGGCCAAGCTCGTGAGGTTCATTTTGGCGAAGGACTGGAACAACTACGAAATTCTGGTTCATGCGCTTAAGTCCAACGGATTTTTGCTGGGGGCGTCTGATTTTGGGGAAAAAGCAAAGTCCCTTGAATTCGCATGCAAGGACATTATGGCGGGAAAGGACACGGATGAAAAAATTGATTTCGTGGAAAAATCACACGCAGGCTTTTTGTCCATGTACACTGAAGTCGCGGAGGAAGCGTCCCGGGTGAAAAACAATCTTTGAGAGGGAAAGGATGAATGCATTTTTAAGCCAGCCCAGAATTTATTTTTGTGTCGCCTCACTTCTTTTTGCTCTGCTGCTCTATATTTTTACGAGGGTCAAGTACAGCACCGAGAAACGGAATTTCTATTTCCGTCTTGTGGTCGTCGCAAGTTTTATTGCATCCCTTGTTGAGATTCTGCGCTCGCTTTGCTACTTTCTTCCCTTCAAACCCGGGTCCACATATTTTATCCCGCGCTTTTTGCAGTCAATCAATTTCATCACATCATCGCTGATGACCTATGTTTACATACTCTATCTGATTCAGTTCGTGGAATCGAAGGTGAAGTTCCTGAAAAAATTCGGAGTGTTCGTCTCAATAGCCTTCTCCCTTTACTGCATTTTCTGTCTTCTCAACATTCACACCGGATGGATTGTCACCTATGACCCGCTGCAGAACCGATATGATTTGACACGCGGTCCTCTCTATCTTTGGGTGGGCTATATGTTTCCCGCCGTGCTGATTGCGATTGCTCTTATAATCTTCGTCCGTGATTTGTACGAGCAGCCGAAGGGAACTAGACTTGTGATGGTTCTTGCCATAGTTTTTTCTTTCGGAGGAATGGCACTGCAGCCTGCTCTCCACGGTGTTGTCACCATAACGACTTTCTCGGGAGTGTTCGGACTTTACCTTTGGTATTTTTCCATAGAGAACACGGATTTCAAAAAACTCAAGGCGGTCATGCACTCTCTTGAAAATGCGAAGGTGGACGCACAGAAGGCAAACGAGGCGAAGAGCGCTTTCCTTGCGAGCATGTCACATGAAATCAGGACACCGATGAATGCTGTTCTCGGACTTGACGAGATGATTCTGAACACTGACGACATCGACAAAATCTGGGACTATGCCGGAAAGATGCGTGGATCTGGAAAAGCCCTGCTTGCCATAATCAACGACATCCTTGATTACTCGAAGATTGAGTCGGGAAAGATGACCCTTGTGGAAATGGACTATCACCTTCTTCCCATGCTGCG
This sequence comes from Treponema sp. UBA3649, assembly GCA_002373325.1. GTDB lineage: Bacteria > Spirochaetota > Spirochaetia > Treponematales > Treponemataceae > Treponema_D. The sequence goes on along the minus strand of DFKI01000031.1, from coordinate 18,969 downwards.
TGAGATGAGCCTGACCTATGAGCCGCTTGCGAAAGCCCAGGGACTTGATTTCAAGATGGACGTGGATGAGAACCTTTGCGAGTGTCTTTACGGCGATGAATTCAGAATCAGGCAGATTGTACGGAATCTTTTGGACAACGGAATTAAATTCACAAAGCTCGGATCCGTAACCATGAGGATAAGCGGGGAGAAAAACGGCGACATACTGAATCTCAAGCTTGCGGTAATCGACACGGGAATCGGAATCAGGCCTGAGGATTTGGAAAATCTTTTTGTCAGCTTCGAGCGTCTTGATGAGACAAGGAACAGAAGCATCGGAGGAACGGGACTTGGACTTGTAATCGTAAAGCGCCTTGTGGAGATGATGGGCGGAAACATTTCGGTGGAAAGCAATTTTGGCGAGGGCTCTAAATTCCTTGTGACCATTCCGCAGAAGATAGTTGGAAATAAAACTATTTGCGAGGCCAGGGCCGAGGTGCAGAAGAGCGCGGCAAAGACAATCTCCGACAAATACAGAACCCCGAATGCAAATGTCCTTGTAGTGGATGACAACAATGTGAACCTGATTGTGGCGAGCGGATTTTTGAAAAGGACCGGTGCGAAAATCACGACATGTGAAAGCGGTGCGACCTGCCTTGAGCTTTTGAAAAAACAGAAGTTCGACATAATCTTCATGGACATAATGATGCCGGAGATGGACGGTGTGGAGACTCTCCGAAAGTCACAGAACGTGAGCGGAAACTTGAACAGATTCACACCCTTCATCGCTCTTACCGCAAACATGGTTCCGGGACTCCGCGACCAGTATCTTGATCTTGGATTTACCGATTACGTGAGCAAGCCGATTGACAGCGAGAGACTTTTTGACGTGTACTTCCGCTGCATACATCAGGATTTGATTCAAAAGGATGAGGAGCAGTGAAAAAATGACGCTTGATGAAATCAAAAAAAAATCCACGATGATGTTCAGCGATTATCTGAACCATGCCATAGAGGAAATCTGCTCGGTGTCGAAGGATGATGATTTTTTTCCGATGCCAGTTTTCACCAACACAAGCCGTTTTTCGGACACGCTGAAAGAGCACGCCCAGGACATGGTGGATATTTTTGTACAGAGCAAAAACAAAACCGGACGGGGATTTTCCCTTGACATGGAATCCGTGAACACAAGGAGCAGCGGAAGAAAAAGCATAATCAAGCAGGTTTATTTTGCAAGCGAGGGTGACTATCTTGATTTTATCAACGTAAGGCCGAAGGTGGAGAATCTGAAATCCGCGCTTACCGTGTTGGTTCAGGAAAACATCGTGGCTTCCGGGCAGCTTTGTGAGTGGGCGAAAAAACACGTCCGCGATTTGACTCAGGACCGTGCGGAAGGACCTAAGTTCTGGCATAACATCGCTCTTTGCGTGAGGCACATCTCGGAGTCTGATTCAGACGGGCAGGGTGCGGCTTTGAATTTTCCCCCGGATTTTATCGATTCGAACAGAACTCTCATCCGCTCTCTTTGTCCGGAAAAGGATGTGTCCGTAAGCGAGGAGCCTTCCCCGGATTTATATGCCGTGGACTCTGGCCGCAATGCAAGCAGGACTTTTTTAATCCGCTTCAGGTCCCTTTCAAAAGAGTCTCCACTGAAACTTGGCCGCTTGAGTCCCGAGGAGATTGCGCTGACCCTGGATGATTTTACCCACCTGAACCAGACGACCTTTTTGCGCGAGATTGACATCATCCTGATTGTAAAAAGCGAGTCGGTCTTCAAGACTTTTCCTTGCACTGAGCACGTCCTTTGCATCTTCGGTCCTGACTATGCCGTGAACACTCTCAAACTCTGCGACTGGCTGAACCGTTTCAAAATCGTTTACTTCGGTGACATTGACGAGCACAGTTTTGACGTAATCTCAACTTTCCGGAATACATTTCCCGATGCGAAGAGCCTTTGCCTTGATTTGGAGACATGGAAAAAATTTCGTCCGAAAGCCGAAAGCGGCGGCAGATTAAAAAACGATTCCGTCCCTAGAAATTTGAGCGACGGGGAGATGCAGACTTTTCAGTCACTCAGGATGGCAAAAGTGAAGAATCATTTTTCGCAGGATAAAATTCCGCCCGAGTACATGAAGGAAATGCTTGAGTTGTTGAGAAAATAAGCGGACTAAATCAGCACAACAGGGGACTAACTTAATCTTGTCGCAAAAAAAAAAGGAGCCGCCTTTCAACGCTTGGTCGAATCGGGCAGCCCCTTTTAATTTTTGTTCAGTCCCTTTCGGAAAAATTATTTTGCGGGACCGTAATCGAAGGTCACTTCAATCTTCTTGAAGGATGCGATGTTGTTTCTGTTTACCGGGCTTGCGGTCGCTTTTGTCAAGTCCCCGTCGGATTTTCTTGCGCTCTTGACTTTCTTCACTTCGCTGTCCTTTACCCATTCGTTGAAAAGATTCACGCGTGTGCAGTCACCGTCGTCGCTTGCCGTGTAGTAGTTGTCCTTGAACTCAATCGCGGTTCCGTCAATCTTGATTTCCTTGATCGTGATGATGTATCCGGGGAAGAGTTTTTCTCCATTGTCAATTCCAATCGCGCTGAATGCCATGGAGTATGCGTTCTTGTTCGCTTCAGTGAGGTCGAATCCCACGGTGTAGGTTCCCTCTCCATTAATCTCCACGTCGAATGCCTTCATCCCCTTTGTCTTTGAGTCAGGATTGTACTCGTCTCCCATGCTGTAGTTGATTGCCCAGTTTTTGTCCGCGAACATCAGGTATCCGATTCCGACATCGGTGCGTCCAACAAGAGGATTGTCGCTCAGAATCTTTGGTGCTGAGGCAAGTCTGTCGGCAATGCGGTCCTCCGCGTCGTTCATGATGTCGTCCCTGTCAAGATCCTTTCTCTCGTTCCTGCTGTATTCCTTGATGATTGAGGCGAACTCTTCGTTGTTGAGCTTGCGTGCTGTCTTGTCATAGAATCCCCATTCGCCGATGTCCCAGAGAACCGGGCAGTAATTGTTCAGTGCGCAGTTGTCGAGGAAGTTCTCGGTCCAGAGTTTTGTCGCTGACTTGTATTCCTTTTCCTGAGGAAGAGCTCCGTACTCACCGATGATGATTCCGTATCCCTTGTCATAGAATTTCAGCAGCTTCTCCAACATTCCGTTCATGTTGCCCAAATCTTTCTGTGTTCCCCAAAGGTCTCCTCCTCCAAGACAGAAGGGAGAGGGATCGTAGAAATGGACGGAAAGGAAAAGTCTTCCCTCAACTTTGTCGGTCGGCATAGTGAACTTTGCGTCGCATGTCTTCGTGATGTCGGTTCCGATTCCGGGGATAAGAAGGAAACGAGTTTCGTTGTTTCCACCGAGCGAGCGGATTGTGTCAACGAATTTCTGGTTGATTTTGTTCGCGACCTCATAGCACTCTTTGTTGGAGAGAGTTCCTGAGTCAGCTACAGTCCTGTTGTCGTTAAGTCCGTCACCGAGCTCCTCATTGCCGCCCTCAAAAATCAGCTTGTACGAGTAGTTCTTGAACCTTGTTCCAATCTGTGTCCACATGGCCTCATAAAGTTCCCATGCTGATTCACGGATTTCATTTCTTGCGGAACCGAACATGCCCCACCAGCTGAGGTCCCAGTGGTCGTTCAGGATAACTGTCATGTCAGCGTCAATCGCCCATTTTACAATCTGCTCAACCCTGTCCAAGAGCTCAGTCTTGATTGTGTAGTCGCCGTTCTCAAAATCAGTTCCGTTCATCCAGGCCACCGGAATGCGGATTGTGTCAAAACCAGCTGCCTTGTATCCCTTGATGATTGCTTCGGTCGTCTCGGGCTGGCCCCAGAGTTTTTCGTAATAGCTCACCGGCTTTGAGATTCCGTCACTTGGAGCTCGGACCGCTTCCATTGTGTTTCCGAGGTTGATTCCCAATCCCATCTGGACGGTAAAATCCTGTGCGGTGAGACTTTCGTTCATCGGCTGCGCTTCCGTCACTATTTTGCTTGATGTGTCTGGAATGGCGACATGCTTTGATGGAAATACTTCCTGGCTCAGAAGGGATCCCGCCTCGCCACCTGATGAAGATGCTTTTTTTGTGGACTCACAGCCTGAGAAAATCAGAGGCAGGACCAGAGAGACAAGTGCAAGTGCTTTTGTCAGAACTCGTTTCATTTTATACTCCTTTAGATTGCTTTGTTTGAGAAAACACTGATTAAAACCAGCGACCCACCAGTTGTTTTCCTGGATTTAACTAAAGGATATAGTAAATGAAACGAAAAAGAAACATTAAATTTTAGTAATCTTTTCTTCTAAATTTAATCCTGTGATTACCTGAAGGAAACCTCGAAAAACTTTCGTTCTTCGAGATGTCCTGTTGTGTCAGTCCTGGAATGCCTTTATGACAAGACAGCCGTTGTGTCCTCCGAATCCGAGTGACGCAGAGGCAGCCGCTTTTATCTCCGTGCTGAGTCCCTTGTTCGCAGTGTAGTCCAGGTCACATCCTCCCTCCACGTCAGGATTCTCAAGGTTGATTGTGGGAGGAACAAAACCGTCGTTGATTGCCTTCACGCAGAAAAGAGCCTCAATGGCACCGGCGGCACCGATCAAGTGTCCCGTCATGCTTTTGGTCGATGAGATGTGGAGCTTTTTCGCGTAATCCCCGAACACGAGCTTGAGCATGGATGTCTCCCCGGAGTCGTTTGCCTTAGTTGAGGTTCCGTGCGCGTTGTAGTACTGGATTTCCTCAGCTTTCATCCCGGCGTCTTCAAGGGCAGATTTTACCGCCATCGCAGCCCCGCTTCCGTCTTTCAAAGGTGCCGTTATGTGATATGCGTCCGATGATGCTCCGAATCCCGCAATCTCAGCGTAGATTTTTGCACCACGTTTTTTTGCATGTTCCATCTCTTCAAGCATGAGGACTGCCGATCCCTCTCCCATGACGAATCCGTCCCTGTCCTTGTCGAATGGTCTGCTTGCTTTTTCCGGCTGGTCATTGTAGTGCGATGAGAGCGCGTGGAGAAGTGCGAAGGATGCGACTCCGAATCCGTTGATGATTGCCTCGGTTCCTCCGCTCAAACAGATGTCAAGTCTTCCGGAGCGTATGAGGTCAAGGGCTGCTCCAATGGCATCGGTTCCTGAGGCACATGCGGTTCCCAAAGTCCAGCTCGGTCCCCTGAATCCGAACATCATGCTTACGTTTGCGGCTGCCTCGTTTATGAGATATTCCGGCGCAATCAGAGGTGGCATCCTGAACGGTCCCCGGCTCTCGTCAAAATAGTTCTTGTATCCTTCCTCAATGGCATCCAATCCGCCGATGCAGTTTCCTACCATTATACCGGCTTTTCCGCTGGAAATCTGCTCCTTGGAAAGTCCCGAGTCGTTGATTGCCTGTGCCGAAGCCGCGACCAAAAATCTTGTGAATCGTGCCGTCTTTCGCAAATCCCTTGATGAAAGGCCGTATCTCTCCGGGTCAAAATCTTTTACCTCCGCCGCAATCTTCACGGGAAAATCCTTCGCGTCAAAAAGGGTAATCGGTCCCACTCCGCTTCTTCCGTTTTTTACTGAATCCCACGCTTCATCCACTGTATTTCCAACCGGTGAAACCACACCCATTCCGGTAACAACAACCCGTCTCTGTGCCATGACACGCTCCTTTTGTTTTTATGGATTCAAGCATATCAGAACTTTCAAATCAATTCAATTCCCCTCTTTTCACAAACGGCGATTTCGGGTATAATATGGAAGGCTATGGGAATCAGCCAGATGGGATAACGGGAGATTAGCATTATGAAAAAAATTGTTTTTGCGTTTATGGCATTGCTTGGGACGGCGGCTTTTGCGAAGGAATACAACATCGGAGATACGGGACCGGGCGGCGGAATCGTTTTTTATGTGAGCAAATCGGGATTCGACGTGGACGACGGAATGGGAAGCGTTGAGACCTGCCATTATCTTGAGGTTTCAAAGGAGGATTTGGGACAGACCTCATGGACTCCATCTCCTGCCGTATTTCTTGATGATTTGGACGAGACCTACGCGATAGGAAGCGGAAAGGCGAACACATTTTTGATCGCTTATGCGGGACTCTGCCCGGAGGAAGTGACTGCGGAAAATTGTGCGGCTTATGCTTGCTTTGAGTACAGGACAAAAACTACCAAACCGGGGGACTGGTACCTTCCTTCGAGCGATGAGCTCAAGCTTGTTTTCAAAAATCTTTCCTACGAGCAGCTCCATGTGACGAGCAAGGAATTCTACTGGTCATCATCGGAGGAGTCCGGCGGATCCGCATGGGCAAGAAAAAACAAGACTTCCACTGTGGACGAAAAGGGAAAGAAGTTCAATGTGAGGGCGGTGCACGCTTTTTAAAAATCTACGTGGGAAAGAAAATTTTTTCATGGACGTTTGTAATGTACGAGGTTACGAAATTTATTCTTATATGGGGAACTCAAGATAATCCTGTGAGACCAAAGGACACGGGCAAGGGAAGCTGGAAAAAGATTTTGGTGGGAGGCGACTCATGCTTTGGAGCAAAACACAGCCAATACAAGCTTTCCTATACAATCAATTATGAGAATAAAGAGGATTACGAGAAGGACGAGGTGGACAGGAATTTTTACGCGGGACTTTTGTCCATCGGCTATGACGAAGAGAAAATTAAAGAACTTTTGAAGGATGCGAAGACTGAGCTCTGTGAGTCACCGAAAACATGGCGTGAACTCAGGATGGAAAAACCTATGGGGGATTGAAATTATGAAGGAAAAATTCTCGACTTTTACTGTGGAGCAGAAAAAAGAAGCCGCCCAGATTTGCAAAATCATTGTGGAGCTTTCGACCAAAGCACGTAGGGAGGGAATCCTGGCACTTGAATCCGATATGGACGGACTCTTTGCCGATGGAAATAAGGGCAAGCGTTTTATGTTCGCCTTGCTTCGTCTTTTGGTGGACGGACAGAATTTGGAACTCATCGAAGAGATTGCTGACAATTTTGCCGATTCATCCGCCGCAGATGATTTTGAGCGATTCGTCTTTGCCGTAATAAAAAGAGGGGTGCACGCAATCAGTCTGGGTGAAAATCCTCATGTCCTGGCAAGGGTTTTCCTGAGTTATGTCGGATTCGATGATGAGGACTGGTTTTGCTGTGAGACGGGCTTCGGTCACTGGAACACTGACATCTGACGGTCGCAATCTGTACTTCAGATTTTTTTTGCTTCTAAAAATAGAAACATTTTTTTCGGAAAACTATTGCATAATTTTCATTTTCCCTCTATTATTATCTTGTCTCTGAATATAGAAACATTAAGCAGGGACAATGCATTGAGGTAAATTATGAAAGAGATTGCGAATCTTCTCGGCTACAGGGAATCCGTAAAAGTTTTGGACGCGACAATCCGTGACGGCGGACTCGTGAACAATTTTTTCTTCGACGACAAATTGGTGAAGGCTCTTTATCAGACCAACATCAAGGCCGGAGTTGATTATATGGAGGTCGGCTACAAGGCTTCCAAGGAAATGTTCGACGTAAAGAAATTCGGCAAGTGGAAATTCTGCGACGACGATGATATTGTTGATGTAATCGGCGAAAAGGACCCCAGGGTAAAGCTTGCGGTAATGGCCGACGTGGGACGCTGCGACTACAAGAACGACATTCAGGAAAGGGCAAACAGTCCGCTTGACTGCATCCGGGTTGCGACCTACGTGAACACAATGCCCGCTGCCCTTGACATGATTGAGGACGCGAAGAAAAAGGGATATGAGGTGACGTGCAACATCATGGCAATCTCCACGGCACAGGAAACCGACGTAAAGACCGCCCTTGAGATGCTCGGTCATTCATCCGTGGACGTGATTTATGTCGTGGACAGCTTCGGCTCTCTTTATCCTGAGCAGATTGCCAGAATCTGTGACCTTTACATGGAGTACGGAAACAAGTACGGAAAGCAGATTGGGATGCACGCGCACAACAATCAGCAGCTTGCCTTTGCGAACACGATTGAGGCGGTCGGTGACGGAGTGAACTGGCTTGACGCGACCTATGCCGGAATGGGACGTGGGGCCGGAAACTGCTCCATGGAAAATCTTATCAGCTTCCTGAGAAATCCGAAGTTCAATCTTTATCCCGTGATTGATTTTATCCAGAAATACATGATGCCCCTGAAGGAAAAGGGAGAGAAGTGGGGATATGACCTCCAGTACCTGATGACCGGAGTTCTGAACCAGCATCCGCGCACCGCCATCGCATTCACAAAGGACGGACGCACGGATTACACTGAGTTCTACCACGAGATTGTGGCGCAGGACTAGAACTTACCGCCTCCCAATGTGACTCCGAGTTTCAGTCCGATTACGGGGGCCTCGCTCATGGAAAGCCACGTGATGTAGGGACCTCCGCTCAGGCTCACGAGTGAAATCGGTTTGTAGCTCAGGCTTGCGGAGACGATTCCCGCGTAGGGCATGAACGTGGTTCCCGTGCTGATTAGCTGTGCCGCGTCGGTGATGGTCGTCACGTTCTCTTTTCCAAGATAGAAAAGACCGAAGAGATTCGCCGTAAGATCCGTGGTTCCGATTTTTCCGAAATTGACCGTGGCCGCTATGCTGCTTCCTTTTGTCGAATACTCATGGTCGTCCTTGTTGCCGTCGAAAAAGTACTGAGCCATGAAAGTGATTTTGGGTTCGTTCCAGATGTACATCGCGCCGACCGTTCCTTGGAAAATCAAATCCTTGCCGCTCCAGCTCTCGTCCTCGTTCCACTCTTTGTCGCTTCCGTAACGCAGGACCGCTTCTGCGAAAACGCCCACCTTTCCGTTTATGATGCTTCCCGATGCCGTTGCCATGATTCTTGGAGCGCTGTGAAGCTTGTAGAAGATTCCTCCTCCGATTTCCCATCCTCCGACAACGAACTCACCCTTTGCGGCGAACGCAGTTTTTTTAAGGCTGTATGGAAAAGCCGTGTCGTTCATGTATTCGGAAAGGGAGTCATCCTCGGAGATGGAGCTCGTGTCGGGAGTGTTTGCCTTTGACTCAGGGACAACGTAGAGCCAGAGACAGGTCTGGGTTCCGGGGAAGGTAATCTGTGTGCGGAGGTTCAGGCTTCCGTTCACCTGTGCGTCGGTGTGCTCGGGGTCTATGGAGGATGTGTTTATCATGTCGGAGACCGGGCTGAAAAAGATTCCCGTGCCCCATGAGACCGTGTGGAGTCCGAAGCGGAAGAAAAATCTGTCTGCGATGGAAAAATCCGTGAAGAGCTCTTTCAGGAAAAGCCAGTTCGTGATTGAAGCTCCCAGATTGTTTATGGTCGGAAGAGACGGATTTCCCTGAAGGTATGTAATCCATTCCGCCGGGGTCCATGTGTCAGAGCCGTCCGGGAGTTCCGGTGTGGAAGAGAGTCCTCCTGAAAATGCGACGGAATCCTTGTAGGGATATTTTATGCCGAATTTTGTGTACATGCGCAAAGTCTGGGTTGGCCGCGCGTCTATGGAAAGGGTTGCGTTCGCGTTCGGGGAAAGACCTGAGTGGCTTATCTGCTCGCCGAAAGTACGGTCACTCTCCTTGTCGTAAAGCGTGGTGTATGTGTTGAGTCCCATGTCGAAGGATCCTCCCACGCGGATGCTTCCCGCCTCAAAAAGCACTCCCTTGGTAAGCCCCGTGGAGTCCTCCTTTGTGCTCTCAAGCTCGTCAATCCCGTCGTCCATGAAAAAGTCATCGTCGCCGCTTCCGAAAAAATCCGCGTCATCTGTGGAGCTTCCGAAAAGAGCCTCGTCTGAAAAATCAGCTGAGTCCTCCGCACGTAATGGCAGAAGACCCGCGATTGAGAAAAGTGTTGCCAGCAGAATTTTTGCCGGGATGTTTTTTTTCATCAGTTCAGTCCTTCAAGATATGCCTTCGTAAAAATGTTGTTCGGCAGTTTGTCAAATGTCAGGTCGGTGATTACCTGCTGAGTGTTCTCACCCTTGTTGAGCTCGTCGCGGAGCACCATCTGTGTGGGGACATATCCTGCGGGAACCTTCGTGTACTTGGGGCAGAGAATGGTGCGCATGAGTCTTCCCGATCCCGAGTAGTCCTCCTCCTTGAGAAGAAGCGGCACGTCCTTTCTGATGTAGTAGACCGACTTCGCGTATGAGGGCTTGGTCGTCTTCGCTTTCAACGTCACCACATAGACCTGGTACTTTCCGAGCGTGCTCTCCTTGTAGTCCTCCACCGTGTAGTTGTCCCTCCAGTGTGTGTCGCTCTGGTCGACGTCGTCAATGTTCAGGTCGGAGTCTCCGAGCGCGTCTTTCAGGGATGAGTGCGTGAACTTGCGGCTGATCGGGTCGTAAGCCCAGATATTGTCTCCGTCGCGAAGATATCCGGTTCCCTTGTCCGCCTCTGGATAAAGCTGCACGATGGTCATAAGGTCCTTGTCGGTGCGCTGGAAAACCTTGTATTTCAAGGATTCGTCCGCCTTGCCCGGTTTCTGGATGAGAAGCGAGATTGTTGCGGAATAGTCCCCGTGGTATGCGAGCGTGTCGTCGGTGGATTCCATGAGCTTGAAGGCTTTTTCACTTGTGGCCGAGTCCAGCGCGAAGGATGCGGATGCAAAAAGGGATGCCGCAATCAGCGTGATAAAAAATCTGAATGTTCTTTTCATGTCAATGGCTCCTAAAAATCTGTGTGGGCGGGCAGCCTCTGGATTTCCTTTTGGCACACCCACTAATAAAACACAGTTGTGGTCCTAAGGTTACTTTACGGTCCTGAGTGCTTCTGCAGGGCTCATCCGGGACGCTTTTTTCGCGGTTCCGTGGACTGCAAAGGTCGTGAGCAAAATCATCAGCACATACTGTATGATGATTGAGACTGGTGAGAGCGTGAAGGTCATGTGCCCCGCTTTGAGGAACATCTGTACGGCCTCGTTCTCAATGTGGAGTGTTCCCAGTGCGAGCATGAGAGCGATTCCCATGACAAGCCCCGCGATTCCTCCGATGATGCAGAGAATTACCGCCTCGGTCGTGAACATCCTTCCGGTGTCTTTTCCCGTCATTCCGATTGCCCTCATGGTTCCGATTTCACGGATGCGCTCGTAAAGCACCATGCGGTATGTGTTCGAGATTCCGACCATCACAATCAGCAGGATGACGATGAGGATTATCGTGGTGACAAGATGCACGATGGACATGGCGGACTTGAGCTGGGGGGCCCCGTCGTCAAGGCTTTCCACGGCATATTTCACACCTTCCCAAACGTTGTCCTCTCCAAGAAGCTGCTTGTTGATTCCTCTCTCGGGATTCTTCGGATAGTTTTTCCTTGCCTCCATCAAATCAGTCACGGGAACATTGTCTTCGCGTATGGCTTTCTCAATCTGCAGGGCGACCTTGTTCTGCTCGTTTTTATCCTTGAGATAAATGGAGAAAAAGTTGTAGCCTTCCTCGGGAATGGCAATCAGCTCGTTGAGTATGTCGATGTTCGCGTAGGTGAGCATGCCGGTGACGAAATTCGAGTCCATGGAGATGGCCGCGATGGTAAAGTCCCCGACCTCGCTCTGTCCGTAGATTGTGGACGTGAGAAGCAGGACCGAATCTCCCACCTCGACTTTGAGGGTTTTCGCCATGCCCTCACTGATAATAAGCGCGTCCTTCTGCTTCAGGTTTTCCAGGGAACCGTCTTTGAGCTGCAGGGACTCAAGAAAAAATTTGTCGTTCGCAAAATCGCGTCCGTAAGTCTGCGTGAGGACTTTTTTTCCGTTGAAGAGAATCTGGCTCATGGTCCTCGTGTAGTGGGACGTGTAGCGGTAGTTCACTCCGAGCTCATCCACGATGTTCTGAATGTAGCTGTGGTCGCGGATTATGTTGATTGTGGAGTCCTTCGCTTTCTCCCCGGAGTCTTCTTCGGGCGCTCCTTTTTCAAATCCTGTTATGGCGATAGTGCCTCCGACCATCTGTGTGATCTGGTCCTCCAGGTTCGAGACGGCTCCTCCCGCAAGTCCGTCAATCGCAGTCACGACAAAAAATCCGAATGCGATGGCGATTCCAAGAATGACGTTGCGTCTTTTGCTCCGAGAGAGATTTCTCAGCGCAATCTTCGTGATTTCTACTCTGTTCATTATTCTGCCCCCTTGGAGAGTGCCTTCAGCGGTGTGATTTTAAGGGCGGAGTGCACGGGATAGATGTTGCTCAGAAGGCTTCCGATGATGACCACCGCAACCGTCGCGATGATGATTCCGGGCGTGGGACTGAACTGAATCTGTCCGCCACCAAGGATGACCTTTGCGATCATGTTGGAGTCCACCGTGATGTTGAGCCTGTTGAAGATTGCGATGATGACGAGCGCGAGAATTGTTCCCAAAAGCGATGAGACGACGGTGATGGAAAGAGCCTCGGTGTAGAAAAGCCGCTTCACGAATTTTTTCTCTGCCCCGAGAGCCCTCATGGTTCCGATTTCCGACGTGCGCTCCATGATTGAGACGACCATCGTGTTCATTATGATGATGAAGACAACCACGGCAAGAATAATCACAAGTATATTGAAGAGAATGTTGATTCCCGCGACAGTCTTCGTGTAGCTTGCCCCGGCTTCCTTCCAGCTCATTGCCCTTGCGTCGAGTCCCTGCTCCTTGAACTTTTCGTTGAGCGTGTTTATGATTTCCTGCGCCTGGTCAGGATTTGAGACCTTTGCCTGCACGAAATGCCATGCACCGGTGTCCGTCTTGTTGAGCTCGTCGCGGAGGGTCGTGTCTCCAAGGATGGAGTTGTAATCCTCAAGCGTGGCTGACTCAAAGCTGTCGGTCTCGTCGATTATCATGTCGCTGAAAAAATCATCGCCGAACAAATCGTCCTCGCTCACGTCGGAAAGGGAATTCTCGGAAAGCTCCTTTGTCTCCTCCATCAGGTTTCCGTAGGTAAGCTCCGCGAAAGCACGTGCGAATCCCGGTGTGCAGTAGATTGTCTGGAACATCGCGCTGTGTATGTTCGCCGGCGTGTAGAATCCGACGACCTTCGCCTCACGTATGACCCCGTTTGAGTTTGCTCCCATGACAAGGACGGAATCCCCTACGTCAAGGGATTTCTTGAAGAATTTCTGGAAGCTGTCCCGGATTCTCGTGTCAATCAGAAGCTCGTTCTCGCCGCTCGTGTAATCAAGGGCTCTTCCCTCCACGATGTGCTGACCGCCGAAAACGTTGAAATAAGTGTCTCCCTCGCCCGCGAACATCATGAAGATGGGGATGTCCATGAAGCTCACGGAATCGTCCTCCATGAAAGACGTGAGGTCAATCTCCTCGCCCTTGAAAAGGATTCCCTGCGCGGTAATCATCCTGGTCTTTTGGGAGATGCCGTCAGTTTCTTCTATTATATTCTCCACTTTTTCCAAATCGACTAAAGCGGGAACCTGAGGAATTTCTCCAGTGAGGGATGCAGTGTCCACTCCGAAAATGTCCACCTTCCAGTTGTCCGGCGGGATTGCGGAGATTGTTATGTCACCGGTGTAGTTCGCCCTGAAGTCTTTTTCCAGACCCCGGTTCACGGATTCAATGAAAGAGTTTCCCAAAATCACTATGGCGGTTCCGAAAAGGATGAACAGCGCGATGATGATTGTCTTGGCCTTGTGCTCTTTCAGATTCCGGAGGGCAAGTTGAAAAATCACCCTCATGCTTTGTCCACCTCCCCGTAAACGTCGCTTCCGGCCTTGTGCTCGTCTTCGGTAATCTGTCCGTCGAGCAGGTGGATTACGTGGTCGCACATTTTTACGATTCGTGCGTCGTGGGTTGAGAAAATGAATGTGGTCTGTAGCTCAGGATCGGTGTTGAGCTGCTTCATCAGTGAAAGAATCTGCCTGGAGTTTTCGCTGTCAAGGTTTGCGGTAGGCTCGTCCGCCAGAATCACCGGTGCCTTTGTGACGAGTGCACGTGCGATCGCGACCCTCTGTCTCTGACCACCCGAGAGCTCCGTCGCCTTGTGGTTTTTCCATTCTGAGAGACCGACTTTTTCAATGAGATAGTTTATCCACTCCTCTTTTTTGGCCTTGGAAAAATCATCCACGGGACTTTTCGCCGCCTTGTTGTTCGATTTTATGAGCAGGGGAAATTCGATGTTCTCATAAACGTTGAGGACGGGAATGAGGTTGAAAGTCTGAAAGATGAATCCGAGCTGTGACCTTCTCAATCCGGTGATGTATTTGTCGAGTTTTGAGGGAATGGACGTGCGTCTCTTTTTCTTTTTCCCCTCGCCCGATGACGCCCAGCGCGTGTTCTCAACTTCCGCCTTGGAAAGATTCACGTCTTTGTAAACGTCGATTCCGTTGATTGTGATGGATCCCGCCGAGGGAAGGTCGATGAGTCCGAGCATGTTCAGGATTGTTGATTTGCCAGATCCTGACGGTCCTGATATTGCCGCGAACTCTCCTTTTTCCACTGAGAATGAAACGTCCTTTACAGCGACGACATCCTGTTTTCCAAGCGGATATGTTTTTCGCAGATGACTGAGTGTGATAACTGCCATAAAAACCTCTCTTTTTTTTCAGGGGACAGAATTGAAAAATCCCCATGAAAAAGATAACGAATTTGGGGTTTAAAGGCAATAGTTTTATTTAATTTAAATTAAAGCATTTTTTTTGCGATGTTTTAGGGTGTCATCCATTTTTTTCATGGTGAAATTCCAGCGGCTATGTCTATGGTTGGGGGCAAAAATCAGTTTGGGGAAGTCTCATATTTGCATGATACAGGGAAATCCATGGTTGCAAAAATCACTTCCGGCAGGGTATACTCTTGTTACAGAAAAGGAACTTTATCTTTCATTTCGTTTTTGAGAGATGGAAGATATTAATATCCTGCAGAAAATCTCCATGTACATCTAAAAAAACTGGTCGGAGGACGTAATGAAAAAAAATTCCTTGATTGTTTTATTCCTGCTTTTTTCGTTCGCATGGTCTCTGCCTTTTCCTCTATCCTGCCTATGAAATTCCTCTTTACCGTGACAGTGATGAAAACTACGTGGACTGGAAATGCGCGGCGGATTTTGGAATTTCATTTGGAGTTATTTTATTTGATTTGCGCTCCCGTGGGTGGTTGTGAGACAAGTTTCAATTTCAATTCTACATCACGGCTGGTCTGTCATGCATGTGGTAGACGGAGCCTGGTCCTTCAAATATCTTTCGGTTTCCCGGTCCTGAGTTTCTTTCAGCGCATCGTCATAGCCTGCCAGAGCCGAAAATGGAAGGAAGATTTTAGCACGTTGGTTCAGTGACATCCTGTTCGCAAGAGAGTCCTTTCCCCACTCAAAGTCAATTATGTCGGAATAATTTTCGCTCATGCCTTGTGCCCTCCAATCTGTTCGTTTCTGTCCCGCGTCGTAGCTCCCTCCTCAAGGTTCGTCCCTTTCAAAATGGCGTTTTTTCCGAACTTCCTGATAATCTCAAGTCTGGCTCTCTGAAGATTGTCTTCCTTCTGATGATTCGTTCCACCGTCCTTTTCGTCAAGCCCGTCAAAGAGACCCGGCTGCACTTGATTTTGTGAAATCACATTGTTCGCGGTTATGTTGATTCTCCTCACAAGCCATTTTTGATTTGCGATTTTTTCAAAAAGAGAGACAGCTGACTCCACAATCATCTTTGAGGAATTTGTATGGGCCGCAAAAGATTTTTTTCCGTGCGCAGGTTTAGGCGCATCCCTTCCGTAATAGTCCCTCACGACCTCACCGTCAAAATCAGGGAGCGCGAGAGTCTCCACGTCATATCCCACATAAAGGCTGAGTGAATCCGCCGCAAGATTTTTTTTGAACAAATCAAGTGAAAGAAGCTCGCTCATCTCACGCACTATGATTCTTGTCTTTTCAAAGGTGTATGGCTCGTGCAGAACCTGTCCGCTTCCAAGGCTCTTCGTTTCCGATTTATAATTTTTGATTTCCTTCATCCCCACGCTCTCAACGCCCCAAGCATGGTCAATCAGTATCTCCGCGTCAATTCCGAACTCAGAGTAAAGCATCTTCGGATTTCTGAGAGACATCCTTGCAAGCTCCCCCATCGTGCGGATGAGATATTTTTCAAGACGACGGGCGGTCCCTTTTCCGATTCTCCAAAAATCAGTCAGGGGGCGGTGATTCCAAAGTTTCTCCCGGTAGGATTTTACGTCGAGCTCTGCAATCCTCACTCCGTCCTTGTCCGCCTGAATATGCTTCGCCACAATGTCCATCGCAATTTTGCAAAGATAAAGATTCGGTGCTATTCCAGCCGTCGCAGTGATTCCCGTCTCACCCAGGATATTTCGAATGACCTTGACCGCAAGCTCCCTTGCACTGAGCTTATATAATGGAAGATAACTTGTCGCGTCAATGAAAACTTCGTCAATCGAATAAACGTGTATGTCCTCCGGTGCGAAATATTTCAGGTAGATGCTGTAGATTCTCGCGGAATATTTTATGTAAAGCGACATGCGGGGAACTGCCGTGATGTACTCCAAATCTTTTCCAGTCCTTCTCTTGATTTCACGAGCCTTTGCCTCAACCTCAAAAAGTCGGCTCCTTCCCGAAAGTCCGTAAGCCTTCAGCGCAGGAGTTACCGCAAGACAGATTGTTTTACTCGTCCTGCTTTTGTCGGCCACAACAAGTTTTGTCGTAAGTGGATCGAGACCACGCTCCCGACATTCAACCGAGGCATAAAAAGATTTTAGGTCAATCGCGATATAAGTTTTGTCCTGCAAATCCATATCAACATTATATCACAAAAGGGTGACAATGAGCGACACTGATTTTTATTTTTTATTTTATTTTGAGTTCGCTTGATTTTGAATCGATTGCTTTTTAAAGACTGAGTTGACAAAGTTCCGTGGATTTGCTATAAAAATGTAAATCGGTTGCAAATTTAAAATCAGTGCGGGGGGCGGCATGGAACAAATCATCTGTGAAAATCTGACGCTTGGTTACGGGAACTCAATTCTTGCGGAGGGACTTTCCTTTTCCGTAAATCAGGGGGATTATCTTTGCATTGTTGGAGAGAACGGATCTGGTAAATCCACATTGATAAAAACCATGCTTCGTCTTCAGAATCCCTTGGCCGGAAAAATCACATTGTGCTCAGGACTTTCCCAAAATGAGGTCGGTTACCTTCCGCAGCAGACATTGATTCAAAAGGACTTCCCGGCGTCGGTACGGGAGATTGTGCTTTCCGGATGTCAGTCAAGGAAATCTTGGAATCCTTTTTACACGAAGGCTGATAAAAAACTCGCGGATGAAAAAATCAGTCGCCTGGGGATTTCCAATCTTGCCTCAAGATGTTACCGTGAGCTTTCCGGCGGCCAGCAGCAGAGGGTTCTTTTGGCGCGTGCCTTGTGTGCGACTCAAAAAATCCTTTTGCTTGATGAGCCCGTTACAGGTCTGGATCCCAAGGCCACTTTTGACATGTATGAGATTATTTCTGACTTGAATAAAAACGAGGGCATTTCCATCATCATGATTTCGCACGATGTTGACGAGGCTTTGAAATATGCGACCCACATTCTGCACATGGGACGGGAGATTTTCTTTGGAACGAAGGACGCTTATTGCAAGAAATTTGCCGGAGATTTTTCCGGGAGGAACGCATAATATATGGAAGAAATTTTTTCACAACTCGCGCAGTATTTTGAATATCCCTTTGTACGTTACGCACTGATTGTCGGAGTTCTCATCTCACTTTGCTCATCCCTTCTCGGTGTCACCCTTGTGCTAAAAAGATTTTCCTACATCGGCGACGGACTTTCCCATGTTGCGTTCGGTGCTTTGGCCATCGCGAGCATTTTGCATCTCAACAATTCCATGCTCCTGGTTCTTCCCGTGACCATAATCTGTGCGGTGATTTTATTGCAGACAGGACAGAACGCAAAGATAAACGGAGATGCCGCCATCGCAATGATTTCCGTGGGAGCGCTTGCCATCGGTTATCTTTTAATGAACGTCTTTCCAACATCATCAAACATCTCGGGGGATGTGTGCACGACTCTTTTTGGCTCCACTTCAATTCTCACGCTGACGAAATCCGAAGTCTGGCTTTGCATTGTTCTTTCGCTGATTGTCTGCATTTTTTTCATTCTCTTCTACAACAAGATTTTCGCCGTGACATTCGATGAGAATTTCGCACGTGCATCTGGAACAAGAGTCCGCCTTTACAATCTGATTATCGCAATCATTATCGCCGTAATCATTGTGCTTGCGATGAATCTTGTGGGCTCCCTTTTGATTTCCGCGCTTGTGATTTTTCCGGCCATCTCAGCGATGCGTGTTTTCAAAAGTTTCCGCTCGGTCACAATCTGCTCGGCTCTCCTTTCCGTTTTCTGCGCACTGCTCGGCATGTTGATTTCGATCCTTGCAGGAACTCCCGTCGGCTCAACAATCGTCGCTGCTGATATAATCGTCTTTTTGATTTTTTGTCTCATCGGTAAAGTCCGTCGTGGCAGCAGATGATTTTAAGGACCCGTCATGGCAAATTTGAAAAAGTTTTTTTTCATTTTGATTCAGTGCACTTTCGGTTTGGGACAGACGCTTATGGGCTTTTTTGTCTTTTTGTTTTTGATTAAAAAGCCTCATGGATTTTACCGTGGCTGCGTTGACACAAAATGGGACTCACGCTCTGGTTTGAGTCTCGGACTTTTCATTTTCACTCCAAGCGAAACTATTTCGGACTCTCAGAAAATCCGCGTGCATGAGTACGGCCATTGTGTTCAGTCGCTCGTGCTAGGTCCACTTTATCTTTTCGTCGGAATAATTTCAGTCACCTGGGCGGGGCTTCCATATTTTGAAAAATTGCGGCGGGAAAAAAATCTTCCATATACATCGTGTTTCGTCGAGTCCTGGGCAAGCAGATGGGGCGAACGGGTGACGGGCGATGTGGCAATCTGGGATTGAAAAATCAAAAAATTAAGAAAATTTTCTGCACTTTGATTACCGTGGCGGACTTTTGCTGCTATTAATATAGTAGGGACTTTTTTCTGTGGTTACATCGCAGAATCGTTCCGAATCAAAAAACGCAAGGAGCCGTTATGAGTGACATTGAAAAATCCTTTTACCATTACA
>DFKI01000150.1 GCA_002373325.1 Treponema sp. UBA3649 | reverse complement strand
ACCAGACGATTCCGACAGACCACCAGATTCCCCACACACCGATGAAAGCGACCGCTGTAAGAAGGACAGGAACCACAAAGCGACCGACCACCTCCGTAATGCCGTTAATCAAGGCGAATGTCGCATCCCCGATTCCGTTCAGAATTCCACGCGCCACGTAAATCACGCCCAGGTAAATATAGAAGAGACTTGTAATCCTGAGTGCCTTGGCTCCCATGCTGATGACCTCCGGTTCCTTTACGAAAAGCGAGGTAATCGGATTTCCGAAAATCTGGATGAGTGGAATCATTGCCGCCGTAAAAATGACCATGATGAGCATACTTTTTCTGTAGCCCTCAAGCATACGGTCCTTCTTTTTCGCACCGTAGTTCTGACCGCAGTAAGTCGCAAGGGCAGTACCCAAAGTTCCGTAAGGCTGGTGGATCAGCTGCTCGATTCTGCTTGTCGCCGTAAATGCCGCAACCGCAACAGGTCCGAAAGAATTCACCACGCGCTGAAGTGCCATGCAGGAAATCGCAATCAGGGAGAACTGAAGTGAAAGAGGAACGCCGAGCTTTATGCACTTTGCGAGTAATGTCGGATTCACGCTCCAGTCAGATTTCGACAGCTTGAAATACTGGTTGGTCTTAAATGCAAAAACAAGGCACAGGACCGCACAGATAAAATTGGAAATAAGAGTCGCAATTCCCGCCCCGAACACGCCCATGTGCAGAGTGTAGACAAAAAGAAAATCAAGGCCTCCGTTCAGAATGCAGGAGAAAATCAAAAAGTAAAGGGGAGTCTTTGAGTCACCGAGGGCACGCAGCATGGACGAGGCGTAATTGTATGCGGAAACCAAAACAAGGCTCACGCACATAATCCGCATGTAGATTTTCGCGTCATGCATAATCAAATCCGGGGTCTTCAAAAGCTCAAGGATTGGACCCGCCGCAAAAAAAGCGATTACTCCGATTGTGATTGGAATTACAAGCATGATGTAGGCCGTGTTCGCTATGCAGTTCTTAACCTTGCCACCGCTTCCCTCACCGAAGAACTGGGAAGTGATGATTCCACCCGCGGAACCGATTCCATTGCAGAGAGCGAAAAAGAAAAAAGTGATTGAGCCCGTCGCTCCGATCGCAGCCAACGCATCCGCACCGACAAACTGACCGACAATCACGGAATCAACAAAATTGTACAGCTGCTGGAAGATATTCCCGATAAGCATTGGCAGGGAAAAGGTCAAAATCAAACGGACAGGATTTCCTTCCGTCATATTGATTGCAGTCGTTTTCATACCCGCGATTCTATCACAAGCGCAAGTAAAATATCAAGGATGATTTTGGAAAATCTTTGCGTAAATCATCTTGAGTAAACGCCCGTGAGGACTTCCTTTTTATAAGCTTCCCTGTTCGGCAAATCCGGATACTCGTCCGCAATTTTCGCCGCAAGCTGATTGTCATAAGGAATGCTCAGGATGCTCATGCTGATTGGAGAAAGTTCCGCCGCCCCCAGTTCCCCCTCGATCAAAAGTGCGTGGCATCTTGTAAGACCAAGCGAGTTACCGACGCTCCCCGTGTTGATTGCGTATCCCGCGTCCATCTCCCTTATGTACGGCATGTGGCAGTCCGCACAGATGAATCCTCCGTGGATTTTTCCCTTTGTGTCGGTGAATCCCGCCTTGAGCTCGTCCATTGAAAGATAGGGATGAAAATTGATTGCGACGGGCCTTCCGTGAATGAGCCTGAAATTGATTCCGCTGATTAAAACCTCATCCTCAAGGGGAAGCGACTCAAGAAAGTCCAGTCTTTCCTTCCCGAGCTGCCTCCAGTAAAATGAATCCGCCGCAGGGTCATCTTCCGAAGTTGATTTTTTCGATCCCTCCACGCATCCAAGGTCCCAGTTTCCCGCGACAAAATGCTTGCAGTGATTTCGCACCCAGTCCAAAGTCTTGTCGTTCTCAGGTCCCTTTCCCACTGCATCCCCCAAAAACCAAATGTCATCGGGCCGGATTTTCTCAATCTCTTTTTCAAGTGCAAGCGTGGCCGGCATGTTCCCGTGTAAGTCCGCTAAAAATAAAATCCTTGACATAATGCGATTCCTTTTAAAATCTAAATTCAGAACGATGTCATTATCGGGTCTGATCAAGACGATGTCATTATCGGACCTGATCAAGACGATGTCATTATCGGGCCTGATCAAGACGATATCATTATCGGGCCTGATCAAGACGATGTCATTATCGGGCTTGACCCGATAATCTATTTAATTCATCATTGATATTTAAAGATTGCCGGGTCAAGCCCGGCAATGACACGTGCTATAAATCAGCATTTCCCTAATTTTAAACAGAATACCACGCCTTGATTTTTTTTACAATCAGGATTTTGTGGGACGGTCAAAAGAAAAAGATGTCCTCGAACTTTTTGTCCAAGGCGACGCAGAGAAGCAGTGCGAGTTTTGCTGTCGGGCAGAATTGCAAGGTTTCTATGGAGCTGATTGTGTTCCGCGACACCCCGACCATCTGAGCGAGTTCCGACTGGGAGAGTCCCTTTTCCGTCCTGATTTCCTTGAGATGATTTTTCAAAACAAGCGACTCGTTCATACCCTCCCTCCGAGGCGGCCTGTCAGCTCAAGGACAAACGCGACGATGAGCAGAATGAAAATCGCAAGGTACCCAAGCGCGACAAAAAGCTCGTGCAGTTTTTTCATCTTCAGATACTTTACGAAAAATGCGACGCAGAGCATTCCGAAAAAAATAACCCAGCACTGGACGCTGACCCGCTTCGTAAAAATCCAGCTCAGGACGGAGACCAGTGCACATAGCACGAGGGATGAAAAATA
Source organism: Treponema sp. UBA3649 (assembly GCA_002373325.1). Taxonomy (GTDB): domain Bacteria; phylum Spirochaetota; class Spirochaetia; order Treponematales; family Treponemataceae; genus Treponema_D. The sequence continues at coordinate 40,501 of DFKI01000150.1, read as the reverse complement.
AGCGACTCTTGCCGCAGTTTTCTGAACCTCATAATCCTCAATGTCACGTCCGCCGTTGTCCTCACGTCCCATTTTCAAAATCTCTTCCTTCGTCATATTTCCTCCTTTTGTTTTTATGCAGTTTGGTCAAATTGAAAGCACTTTGTTTTTACATGCACTCACGCACTCGCCGCACAAAATACACTCCGCAGATTTTATCTCTCCGCTTTCCATGAGCGACTTTATGCTTAGGCTCATCGGGCATTTTTTCTCGCACATTCCGCATCCCGTGCATTTTGATTTTTCAGACTTTATTTTCATTTGCGGCAGATGAAGAATCCTTCCGAGCTTGTAGCCCGCAATCATGAAGGGAGCCATCCAGCAAATGTAATGGCAGTTCGCGCGCTTTCCGTGGATGAGTGCCGGAATCAAGAACAGAATCACTATGCCGTAGTAAATGACGTAGCTGTAGATGTTCGAGACTGAGATGCCGTGGTCGGTCATAAAAAACGGCTGAATCGTGTAAGAGCCTTTTCCGAGTATGTGACAGATGACGACTCCTGAAATCCACACAAGCCAGATTCCGTACTTGATGTAATTGCGCCATCCCTGCTTCGGTGCCTTGTCGGAGAAGGTCGCAAAACATTCGCTCATGCCTCCCGTGGGACAAAAAAATCCGCACCAGAGACGACCGAAAAACATCCCGGACAAAAACATCAGCGTAAAGACAATGAAGCTTCCGTTGATGATGTGCTGCATCGCCGCCATGATGATGAGGTAGGGCGAGAAGTACCAGATTGTGATTGGAAAAAGCAGCATGGAGATGATGATTGTGAACCTCCTGATTTTCTGCAGTGCCATAAAAAGCCCCCTGTTCCTTTTGCAAAGTATACTTGGTATGATTTTAATTATACAAATGCAAAGTAAACTTGTCAAGAAGATTCGCACAAAATGCCACCCAAAAACTCTCAGTTCTCCACCGCATTTTTTATGGCATACAGCGGATAGACCTTTATGTCATTGTACTCAGAGAAATTCTCAAGGGACGTGCGGATGCCGTAGGGCTTTTCTTTGAGAGCCAAAAATCGGCGCAGACTCTGCATGGATCCCTTTTTGCTCGCCTTGACTTCTATGGGAATGATTTCGCTTCCGTTTTGAATCACATAATCAACTTCGGCATTGCTTCCCGGTTCTTCCCTGTGCCAGCAGTACAATTCGTTTTTTTCATAAAAAGATCCGGCTTTCATAAGCTCGGTTCCTACAAAAGTCTCGGCGATGGCCCCCTTGTTTATGACATCAAAATCATCTGACACAAGGATATCCTCGGCTTTCAGGTTCAACTGACGTTGCAGGAGCCCGGTGTCAAAATAAATCATCCGCTTGTAGTCTTCACGGAGCTCAGCACCAAGAGGAATTCCATTTGCGCATGTGTGTGTGACAGGATATACAAGTCCTGCCAGAATCAATGTTTCAAGGGCCGATTTTATTTGTTCTGTGCGGAGATCGGGATTTGCCTTTCTATATACGAATTTTCCCTGTCCCTGTATTGCCACCGATCGGAATACTTCCTGAATTCTTGTTGCCGGGATTTTTTTCCGGTATTTTGAAAAATCATCATTGTACGAAATCAAAAGGTCATTTTGAATCTGCCGGCATTTTAGGAAATCGTGGGTTTCGCACCAGTATGAGTCAACTTCGGGCATTCCGCCAAGAATCAAAAAATTACGGAATTCCTGCAGCAGTCTTTTATGGAAGATTTCGTCAAGCGGTTTCCGCGGCGAGGCGTTGTTCATTTCATCTCGGAGGGCAGTTAGATTTTGAAAGGTCAGAAATTCCTCAAAACTGAGCGGGTACATAAAAACCGATCTGATCCTGCCGACACCAAATGAGGGGAGTTCTTCCAGTGCGAATTCCAAAAGAGAGCCGGCTGCAATAAGGTGTAGTTTTGGAATCTCCTCATAAAAATACCTGAGCTTTTCAATTGCCCTGGGACATGCCTGAATCTCGTCTAAAAAGAGAAGTGTTTTTCCCTCTTCAAGCGGAATGCCTTTTATGACGGCAATCTTTTGGCATAAATCTTTCGTGGAGATGTTTTGGGAAAAAAGAGCCGCAATGTCTGAGTTGTCCGAGCTTAAAAAATCAATCTCGATATAATATTCAAATGATTCGGCCAGATGTCGTACGGCAGATGTCTTTCCCACCTGTCTAGCTCCCCGCAACAACAAAGGCTTCCGGTCCCTTTCTTTTTTCCATTCGAGCAACGTATTGTCTATTTTTCTTTCAGTGTATTTCATCGCCATAGTAAAAGTCTACTAAAACACCACCGAAAAATCAAGTAAAATCGTTTAAAATGCCACCGAAAAATCAAGTAAACCCGTTAAAAATGCCACCAAAAAACTCTCAGTTCTCAACTCTCAGTTCTAACAAAAACTCCCATGTAGCAGGGACTGAATCTTTCCTCGGGGTATGAAAGTGGCCGCTCTCCGTTCAAAAACAGATTTGTGGAGCCTCCGCCGTCGAACTGAATCGCGCTCCCACAACCCAGTGCCATGAAGATTTCGTTGCATTGCTCGTAGGAAAGTCCCTCGCTGGATTTTTCATCCTCACCTTCGACCGAAAGCACGTACATGGCGCGTCCGTCCTCAGAAAGTCCCACGGCAGTCCTTGAGTCGTTGGTTTTCCTGAATGTCCCGCATGGCTCTCCGTCTGAAAGAGTCTGGTAAAATCCCCCGATGGCAAAATCCCATGCCTCGGCAGCTTTTTCATCCTGGATTTCCGAAATGAAAGCCTCGTACCCGGGACCGTCGCCGCATTTTCTGACCAGGAGCATCGCGTATTTTTCCACCGCATCCGAGAGAATCTTTCCGCCGATTTTGTACACACCCTCGATGGTAGCCCCGGTGGATTTCCAAAGCTCGAACGGACATGTGTTCCAGGAAGCCACGCAGGATTTTTCCCCAGCGAACTCCCCAATGCTTTTTCGGGGCAGGGGACTGTACTTGCTCTTGAAAGATTGTGCGTCGGGCCATGTGCAAATTTCCAGATTCGGCGCGGACAAATCAATTTCTACTATTATATAGCGCAGTGGGAAGGACGGATTTTCAAATGTGCATGAGCTGATTCCGGGGCAGATTGCGTTCCACTCAAAAAACTCCGGGATGTATGCGGATTTCGGCTCGTTGATTCTGGACGTGCGTTTTCCGAAGGAGAGACTTTGGCAGGATGTGAGGAGTGGAATCAGGAGTAAAAAAAAGAACCCCCAGAAAAATCCGGAAGTCCTTTTTATTTGAACCGCAGAATTAGTATGATTTTCCGTCATGTGACCTGTGGTTCTTCTTCTGCAACTTGCGCTGCAATGTCTTGTTCTTGCGGTTAAGGATTGTTGAGGGCTTCTCATAATACTCGCGCTTCTTGTACTCGCGGATAATGCCTTCCTTTTCAACCATTCTCTTGAAACGCTTGATGGCCTTTTCCAGGTTCTCATTCTCGTCAACATTGATTGTTGCCATATCTTTTTCTCACCATCCTTGCCAGTGAAGTATCACGGGATTACAATTTTTTCACATTTTGCGATTTTTGTCAAGCCCCGGACAAAAAAAATCCACCTATCTCATATCTTCCGCATCCTCACTCGCCACCATCGGAACGTCATCGTCCTCTCCTGCAAGACTTGCCAAATCTGCAATCATCTTGTAGTGGGCCGCGTTCTGCCATGTGGTTCCTGCCTCGTCAAGGGACATCATCTGCTCGGATTTTCTTTCCTCCTGCTTTGAGAGCGCAAGTTTCGCCTTCAACAGAAGCTCGGTGGTTGCGTCCGCCCTCATGTGAAGAAGCTGTGCCACCTCGGACTCAGGAGCCGCTGACAACGCGGAAAGTGTGCCGTATTTTTTCATCAGAATCTTGTCCTTCGCTTTTCCCACTCCGGGAAGCTTGATAAAGGGACTCACGGTGTTTTCCTTTGTCCTGAGCTCCTGGTTACGGCTGGTTGCGAATCGGTGGGTCTCATCACGCACTCTCTGCAAAAGCCTTAGTCCGTCGCTCCTTTTCGGAAGGCAAATCGGCTCTGAGGCATGGGGTCTCCAGATTTCCTCATCCCTTTTCGCAAGACCCGCAATCGGAATGTCAAGGTCAAGGGATTTCAGAACTCCGTCCACCGCGTTCACCTGCCCTATTCCACCGTCAATCAAAATCAAATCAGGAAGGGGCTTACCCTCGTTCACAAGCCTTGAGTAGCGTCTGGAAGTAGCCTCCCTCATGGACTGAAAATCGTCAATGTATCCCTCGGTGGTTTTGAGACGGAAGTAGCGGTAGTTCTTTTTGTCCGGATTCCCCTTGTAAAAGCTGATTAAGGACGCGACCGGAAATTTACCGCCTATGTGAGCGATGTCAAATCCTTCTATTCTAAGGGGCAGATTCGGAAGAGAAAGCAAATCACGAAGCTCCTCCATCGCAGGATAGTCTCCCCTCTCCCTCACACGACGTATGATATCCTCCTTCGCGTTTTCCCTTGCCATGTCCAGGGCCGCCTTATGCATCTTCGCTCCGGGAATGGACTCCGTGACGGAAACAATCGAGCACGCATCCCCGCAGATTTCCGAAATCCACTTTTTCATGATTTCAAGTCCTTGGTCTCCCATAACATAGACGTGGGGAGGAAAAAGCTCCTTTTTCGTATAATACGCGCTCATAAACTCGGAAAGTATCTCATCATCATCGCTCAAAGTCACAGTGCGGTAATTGTCACGTCCCAGAAGTTTCCCGCCCCGGATTTTTAGCACGGTAAAACTCACGAGCTCCCCCTCGCTGAAAGACGCTATGTAATCCCTGTCGCCGCCGTCAAATCCTTCCACCGTATTCTGATTTTGCAGCACGGAAAGAGCCTTTAGTCCGTCCCTGAGCCGAGCCGCCTTCTCAAAGTTCAGATTCCTTGCAGCCTCCCTCATCTCCGCCTCAAGTTTTTTGGAGCTCCCCTCACCTTTGTTCTCAAGTATGGTGCAGATTTCTTCGATATATTCAGTATAGGTGGAGTGGGCTACATCCCGGCAACATGGAGCCAGGCATCTGCCTATGTGATAGTACATGCATGGGGAAGACTTTTTCCTGAGCTTTTTGCAGTGCCTAAGCGGATAGATTTCGTAAAGGGTCTCCACAAAGGTATCAAGAGCCGTGGCATCGGGGAAGGGACCGAAATAGCGCGATCCGTCGTGGATTATGCGCCTTGTCTTGTGGATTCGCGGATATTCTTCCTTAGTAACGTGCAGTACCGGATAGGATTTTCCGTCCTTCAGGTCGATGTTGTACTTGGGCGTGTACTTTTTTATCAGGTTGTTTTCCAAAAGGAACGCCTCGTACTCATTGTTCGTGGTGATGTACTCGATGTTCCTGGCATTGGCAATCAGAAGCCTTGTCTTAATGTCCTTTTTTCCGCTAAAATAGGAAGAGAGGCGGTTTTTAAGGCTCTTTGCCTTGCCTACATAAATGACGGTTCCCTCATCGTTGCGCCAAAGATAGACGCCGCTTTGTGACGGAGCCTTCAGGGCTGTCTGATGCAGGATTTCCCTAGTGGAAAGTTCAGTCTGTTCATCAGGCTGTGAAAGAGAATTTGAAAGGGAAGAATCTTCAGGACTCTTCTCCGGTAATGTTGAATCGAACGGGTGGTCGGAATTATGCATACCAAAAGAATACTGATTTTTGCGATGTTTTGTCTAGTGATTTCAGCTCTCAGCACTGCTGGAATTTTCGCGGAGGAAAGCGTGATTACGCTGGGCGGGAAAAACGGCTGGTCAAGGATTGAGAAAATGGACGGAGTTGTAATCGGCTCGGGAAGATACGGATACGACTGCATTCAGCTTGACACGAACAACCGCAAAGTTTCGGACGGAACTGATTTGCTCCTGGACTTTGAGGACGAACCTTTTGCCGACATTGTGGGAAACTACAACACGGCGGAAAACAACATGCTCCTTTCTCCATCAGCAAAAATGGGCAGAGGCTCAGGATTAAGCCGCGGAAATGGTGGCATACGTCTTTCTGGAACAAGAAACGCTCTTTTCGGAAAGCAGGGACTCACAGGCTCCTTCATAATTGAATTCTGGCTCTGTCCTTCCATCGCTGAAAACGGAGAGATGGTATTTTCATGGCGCTCATCACGAACGGAAAGGGGCTATCCTCTCTACCAGATGATTTCGGCAAGCTTTTACAGCAATCACCTGAAGTGGGACTTCACCAATGTCTTCAACGGATACAAGGACAACGGCGGAGAGATTTCCATAATCAGCTACAAGACAATCATACCGAACAAATGGGCGCATCACTCAATCAGCTTCGACCAGGACACAGGACTCCTTGAGTACCGCATTGACGGAAAGCTCGAGGATTTGAAATACATCACCACAAACGGAAGGGAAAGCGGAGGAGAAATCCACAGTCCCTATCTCGGAGTTGCAGCTGACATTGAGATTTGTCCATCCTACACAGGACGCATCGACGACTTCCACATACAGCACAAATCGACGAGCGAGACCACAAGGACATTGAGATATGACGCTTACAAAAAAACCGGAGGACGCTTCGTTACGGAGCCAATCCTTGTTCCCCTGAGCTCAAGTCTGATAAAGGTTGACGCAGTTACGACAGAGCCGTCGCAAACAGAGGTCGCAATCTACGTAAGGAGCGGAGACAGCTACTTCACTTGGAACGACACCGAGCCTGAGTGGATTCCTGCAAAGAACCACGGCGACATTGAGGGAGTGACGGGAAAATATTTCCAGATTGCGGTTGATTTGTACCCTGACGGAACAGGAGCAAAAACACCATCGGTAACACAGATTGACCTGCATTACACAAAGGTTGCACCACCCCTTCCCCCGTTCACGGTAATCGCCGAAGCAGGAGACGGACAGGTCACGTTGAGCTGGAGCTATTCGGTTGAGGACGAAGTTGGCGGATATTATGTCTATTACGGAGAGAGACCCGGAGAATATCTTGGAAGGGAAGCATTTCAGGGAGAGTCCCCGGTCAACGTCGGCAATGTCTCCAAGATAACGCTCAAGGGACTGAAGAACGGAAAGATTTACTATTTCGCGGTGGCTACATATTCAAGCAGGGACAGCAGGATTATCGGAACACTTTCAAAGGAAGTCTATGCACGACCGCTAAGAAAATAATCGCAGCGAAAAAAAGAGAGGAATGAAAATGAACGAGCCAAACTCAACCTACCGGCTGATGCTGGACAGGGCACATTCAGCAGTGCTTTCGCATGACTACACACTGGCATCGCGTCTGTATAAAAATCTCCTTAGAACAGATCCGGGCAACACGGAGCTCCTTTCCGAACTTGGGGATCTCTACCAGAAATCCGGGAACGACTCTCAGGCCATTCCGCTCTACAATCAGATTGTCGCGTCAAACCCGAATGACGTTAGGGCTCTTAACTCACTGGGCTCAATCTACCGGCGGCTGGAAAGATACGACGAGTCAATCGCTGTGCTTGAAAAAGCCGTCATCGCGGATGAGACCAACGTGCAGACATTCTACAACCTTGGATTCACGTATAAGCTCATGGGCAACAACGCCGACGCAATCCAGTGCTTCAATACCGTCGTGGAGGAAAATCCTAATGACGTTCTCGCATACAATCACCTCGGCTCAATCTACGCGGAGGAAAAGGATTACGAGAAGGCCATCGCTTCATATCAGAGGGGACTCAAGGTTGACCCGAACCACCCCATCCTGCACCTGAACCTTGCGAAGAGCTACGAAAAACAGGGTGCGTCAGACCTTGCCGAAAAAGAATATGAGTCCGCGCTGAGGTCAAAACCGGGCTGGCTCGATGCCATTGACGGATACGCCGATTTGCTGATTGCGAAAAATCAGACACGATATGCGTCGGAACTTCTTCAGCAGGCGATACAGCTCAATCCTCAGAATTTCTCCGTTCATGCAAAGATGGGAAACGTGTACGACAGGCAGAATGATTTGGACAACGCCGAGTATGAGTACAGCACGTCCCTGAAGCTGAATCCGAAAAATCCGTCGGTGCTCTCAAGTCTCGCGGCAATCTACTCAAGGGGAGGAAAGGACAACGAGGCAATCCGCACGATGGAAAAATACGAAAAGGAAAGCCCCGGAAATCCTGATATGCTAAGGCAGTACGCCGACATCCTGATTACAGCCGACCGACTCAACGCGGCCTCACAGAAAATCAAGGAAGTGTGGGACATGAATCCCAACGACGTGCAGACTTTGAACCTGCTCGCACAGTACTACATCTGCCGTGGACAAGAAGACAAAGCCGAGGCATGCTTCAAAAAGATTTCCGCACTCAATCCAGCATACACCGAATACTACGTGGACGGCGCGAAAAGATACAGACAGGCGGGAAAATATGAGAAGGCCGAAAAGCACGCGAAAAAATATCTCCAGATAAACTCACCTAGCGCAAAGGCATCCACGATTCTTGCCGAAAGCTACGAGGGACAGAACCGCTATCAGGAGGCACTGAACGAGTTCCAGATTCTCGCATCCGAGGACGACTCGAACCTGCTCTACAAAAAGGGAATTGAAAGAATCACCTTGAAGATGGACCGCGGCAATTCCTCATCCCAGGAAGAGGACCTCAATCAGATTGGCGAGAATCCTGAAGATGAAAAATCGGAAAGTCTTGAGCAGCAGCTTTCAAGGGCATCAGACAAGGATGACGAGAGCGGAGCGGGTGCGATTATCGGAGACATTGATTTCAACAACATAGACGACACTCGCATGTCACATTCCGATATGATAAAGGCGACGAACAAGGGATACAGCTTCGAAAACCTGACCGAAGAGGACAACAGCGGAGGCTCCCCCTTCTCCAACCGCATGGATGACGACATACTCGCAAGCAATATCCGTGACGATGATTTGACGAATCTTGTTCCGCAGACCGAGGAGGAGCAGCTCTCTTACATGGGCTCACAGGGATCGGACGGAATTTCAGGAGCACCCGCGGAAGATTTGATGGACTCAAATTTCATGGACGAGGACATCAAGCAGGAAAGACGGAATCCCCCTTCAAGCACCATCGATGTCTCAGACGGATTGGACGAGCCTGAACCGGAGCCCGAGTACACGCCGAGGGAAGAACCGAAACGCAGGGAGCCGAGACCAGAGCCAGTTGATGATTCAGAGCCTGACTTTGACATTGAGCCCGAGCCTGTTTCAGAGCCGAGTCCGTACAAGAGCGAAGAGACTTTACCCGCGGATGATTTTGAGACGATGGAAGAAGCCGAGCCGGAGCCCAGCGATAATTATTCATTTGAAAGCGATGTACCTGCTTCGGATGAAAAAATCAGTGCGGACGAAACATTTGACGCAAGCGATGACGGAGCCGACGACTATTCATTCTCCAACGATGAGCCCCTGCCGGCAGCCGAAGAGAATTCACTTTCTGAACTCGCCGAGGACAATGAGGATTTCGTGTTCGACAACACACCGCCTGAATCCAACTTTGAGAGCGGGGATGAGACAGAGAGCGAAGACATAGCGGAGACAAGCGAAGAAACCTTTGACGAAGGTTTGTCGTCTTTCGAGGATGAGAGCGTTGAGGGACTCAGGGAAGAGGAAGTCTTTACTGAGAATGTCGGCGGAATGGAGGAAGAAGAGGAAAATGACCTTGACACCTTCATCAGCAGCGACGAGCCAGAATATCCCGATGACGATGATGAGGCGACAATGAGTTTCGAGGACGACTTTGACATTGCGGCGGATAATTTCGACACAGAAAGCGAGCCTGAGACAGAACCGGATGAGACCACAGCGGAAGAAGAGACGGAAGAGGACATCGAGCCTGACGAGGAAATGATTTTTGACTCCGCTCCCGACATTGCCCCGGACGTTGATTCAGAACCGGAGTCCACGGAAAGCGATGAGGCAGAAGAGTCTGAATCCCTCACTCCCGACCTTTTCATCAAGCTCAAGAACCTGAGCGAATATCTGCCGCTTGAAAAGAGACGTGAATTCCTCAAGAGCCGTGAGAACCTGCAGCTTGAGTACCTGATCCGTAAATTGGGCGGCGCACAAGGATTCCTTAAATCAGCATCATCCATGCGACCTGATTTGAACGCTGCGTCAGATGATTCAAGCCACGTGACTCTTGACGAAATCCGCGGTATCTTTGATTATGTAAAATCCCTTCTCCCCTCACTCCCGGATTCAAATCTTGCGGACGTGCTAAGGGAAGAGATGGACAGGGTGCTTGAAAAACTCTAAGTCCCAAAATGAGGATTGTTTTTTTCAGCACGAACTCAAATCATTACGCCGGGGATGAAACTTCTCTCCGGCAATTTCCCTCCAACACGGAAAGACTGCGACGGCTCCGGGATTATCTTGGGGACAACGCATTTTCCGTAGCAACCGCCATTCCCGGCTCCTTTTTGCGCGACACAAGGGGCTCCTCTTTTTTCACTCCACCGTGCGGCGAAAATCAAAATCAGGATGAAAATCAATTTGAAAATCAATTTGAAAATCAAGTTGAAAATCAAGTTGATTTCCGGGACCTGAGCGGAATGGATCCACAAGAGGCGGCGGAGACCATAGCGGCATTAAATCCAGATTTTGTCATAGCAGTATCGGCATGGGTCGCACCCTTTGACTGGCTCGGACTCATGGACGCAATGACATCCGACATCCTGCGTGAAAGGGGCATCCCTGTCTTGTGCACATCAGCCGAAACTCAGATGCTCTGCTTCGACAAAAATCTGACCCACAAGTTCCTCATCGAAAACTCATTCCCCTGCCCTCCCGCAATCTACGTTCACCACGAGCTTTTCTGGGCAGAAAGAGGACGGAAGGAGATTATACGGAACGTCTACCGGGACTACATTTTTTCCAAAGTCCGCGGCATGGAATTTCCTGTCGTAATCAAGGACACCGTGGGACTGAGCTCTTACGGAATGGAAGTCGCCGTCTCATACAAGGAGACCCTGCACTACCTTAAGATGGGAAAGACGAAATCCGACCGCATGGTTGAAAAATACATCAGGGGACTGCACTTCGGTTCTGAAATCTACGGAACGCCCGGAAACTATTTTGTCGCGGACCCATTCATTTTTTCCCTGAACCGATTCGGAATCACCAGCCCCAAGCTCAGCGTGAAAATCGGCCCCATAGGCTCAAGCGAATCTCATCGCAAAAGATTCAAAATCCCGGAGTTGAAAACCATGCTCGCATCCCTTGCCGAAAAACTGGGGATTCAGGGAGCCGCACAAGTTGATTTGGTCTTTGACGGTGAAAAATGGCTCGTCATAGAAATCAATCCGCGACTCTCGGGACTCACGGAAAGCTATTGCACCGCTTACGGAAAGGACATCCTCCAGACCCTCGCCGACTGCGCGATGAAAAAAAATCCGGGACTGGAAGAAAAGGGAAAGGTCTGCTGCATGAAGATTCCCCTGCAAAAAGAAAGCGAGCTTGAAAAAATCTGCCGTCTCCCCCACATCCGGCACCTGAAGCAGATTTTCTACAGCGGAGCAAAACAGGAGCGCGAGAAGGGATACTGCGAAATAATCTTCGGTCCCGCCCCGGATTTCGACACGCTTTCAAAAATGCTCGATGAAATCAAATCCGCAAGACAAGATATAATAGAAGAAATCCCCCAGGAAGGATTCCGCCATCTACTTTGGGAGTTGAGAACTGAGAACTGAGAACTGAGAATTGAGAACTGAGAACTGAGAATTGAAAACTGAAAATTTATCACCTTTCACCTCTCAACTCTCACCTTTCAACTCTCACCTTTCACCTCTCAACTCTCACCTCTCAACTTTCACCTCTCAACTCTCAACTCCCTAATTGACCCACAGGGGGATTTGTGATAAAATATTTCGACCCTTTACGGTGATTTGGAATGGAGGAAATATGAATCTCTTGGATCGTTTTATCAACTGCCGGCCTGAAGCTGATTATGAGGAACTGAAAAATTATAAAATCAAAGTGCCTGAGAACTTTAACTTTTCTTATGACGTGATTGATGTCTATGCCAAGGAAGCTCCGGAAAAACGAGCCTTGGTCTGGTGCGATGACACGGACGAGGAGCATATATTCAATTTCAGCGAAATCTCACGCTACTCACAGCAGGCGGCGAATTTTCTTGTGGACAAGGGAATCAAAAAAGGCGACCGCGTGATGCTCTTCCTCCGCCGAAGATACGAGTTCTGGTGGCTCATGCCCGCACTCCACCGCATTGGAGCAATCGCCATTCCCGCGACAACTCAGCTTTTGGACGATGACATTGTTTACCGCAACAACTCCGCCGACATCAAGATGATCATTGCGATGGACGACGGAAAGATTGAAAAGCAGGTTGATCTGGCCATGCGAAAATCCCCTTCCGTTGAAACACTTGTGACGGTAAGCGGACCAAGACCCGGCTGGGTTGATTTTCATGCCGAGCTTGAGAAATACGGGACATCCTTTCCCCGCCCCACAGGAGACGCTGCGACACACAACGAGGATCCCATGCTCATGTACTTTACGAGCGGAACATCGGGCTACCCGAAGATGGTGCTCCACAATTTCCTATACCCTCTCGGACACATCACCACGGCAAGATTCTGGCAGCAGGTAAGGGACGACGGGCTTCACTTAAGCATTGCAGAAACAGGATGGGCAAAAGCAGCATGGGGAAAAATCTACGGACAGTGGATTGCGGGAACAGGCCTTTTTGTTTACGACATGCTGGGCTTCACTCCCGACGCGTTCTTCAAGAGACTCGTCCACTATCAGGTGACAACTTTCTGCGCGCCTCCCACAGTCTACCGATTTTTAATCAGGCAGGACCTGAAAAAATACGACCTCTCTTGTCTCAAATACGCATGTACCGCAGGCGAGGCTTTGAACGCAGAGGTCTACCGCTCATTCTACGAGCAGACGGGCCTCAAGATTTTCGAGGGATTCGGTCAGTCGGAATCCTCTGTTCTGGTCGGAAATTTCCCCGGAATGGAACCGAAGCCTGGCTCCATGGGAAAACCTGCCCCCGGATATGACATCGAGCTGATTGACGAGGACGGAAAGCGCACGGAGACAAACCAGATCGGGCATCTTGTCGTTCATCTTGAAAAGGGACATCCCATCGGACTCTTCTGCGGATATTACAGGAACGAGGATCAGACGAAGGAGGCTCTCGGAGGTCCTTGGTATGACACAGGCGACACCGGTTACTACGACGAGGACGGATACATCTGGTACGTGGGCCGCTCGGACGACATCATCAAAAGCTCTGGATTCCGCGTGAGTCCCTTTGAGGTGGAGAGCGTCCTGCAGGAGCACCCCGGAGTACTTGAGTGCGCCGTAACAGGAATCCCCGACGCAAGCCGTGGCCAGCTCGTAAAAGCGACGATTGTCCTTAACAAGGGATATACCGCAAGCCGTGAGCTGGAAGTGGAAATCAAGACTTTCGTAACAGAGAGACTTGCCGTTTACAAGATTCCGCGCCGCATTGAATTTGTGGACGAGCTTCCCAAAACAACAAGCGGTAAAATCCGCCGCATGGAAATCCGCAAAAAGGACAACGAGGGAAATAAGTCTTTGTAAACCGCGTCACCATCGGCTTGAAAACTGTGTCATCATAGGCTTGTAAACCGTGTCACCATCGGCTTGTAAACAGTGTCATCATAGGCTTGTAAATTGTGTCCCTCCCCACTCGGCTCGAGAACTGTGTCATTACCCGGCTCGAGAACTGTGTCATTACCCGGCTCGACCGGGTAATCTCAACGCAGATTCCACAAAGATTATCGAGTCAAGTCCGGCAATGATACAAGGAACCAATGGAAGTTTTTTAAGTTTTCCCAATTCAAGGCAGCGACGAAAGCAATTTCTCGGTCAGATTTCCCAATGACAAAAGATGCGAAGAAAATTTCGTGAAGACAGACTTGATTTTACCTGAATTTTGGAGCAGATTAAAAAGCAAGTCCGACTCCATCCTGCTTTTTTCACCCTCGCTTGACGGTAAGTCCGTGGCGGAAAGCTCATTCATTGCGGCAAGGGATTCACCGCAGATTGGTTTGTCCAGATTTCGGTTATAGATCAGCATCAGATCCGCATATTTTTTAAAATCACTTTCAGACTCAAAAAACTCTTTAATCCGTCTTAAAATGGCCGCTACTTTTACAAGCTGATACTCATCGTCCTGCACGTAGGCATGCCACAAAAAGGGATTTCCGGAAAGACAGGCACGAGCAAAAGAATCCTCCCCGCGAATCAGGTTCCAGTCGCTCGCACAAAGGAGGGCATCCCAGGCTTCCTGCCTCATGTATGGAAGGGAGATAAAATCAAGGGAGGAGCCTAGCTTGCCAATGGATTCTAGGACGGGTTCCGAACTCAATCCGCTTGCGACAAAAAGACAGACCTTGAACGAAGGATTCCCTTTCCGGCGCATATTTTGAAAACGGACGAAAGCTTCTATTATACCGTCCATGTTCCGTGAATAGGCAAAGACCACGACCGTAAACACCGAGGGATTTTTCAGCGCATTTTCTATTTTAAGAGCGATTTCAGCATTTCCGCCATCCTTGAGAAAATCAACAAGACGGACCAGAGCGGCATCTTTACTTGAAACAGACTTAACAAAATCAGCATCCAGCACAAGACCGCCTGTTTTTTCGGTAAATCCGGGCATGAAATTGAATTTCTTTACGTTGATTGAGCGTGTTCCGCTTTTCAGGAGATGGAAATCATCAGCCCACTCCTCCGCCGTAAGATACTCAACGTTCACAATCTGGACGTGCGACTTAAAATCAGCTGAAAAAAGCAAATCATCAAGCCACTCAGGACGGCCGCACTGAAAGCACTCCAGAATCACCTGGGGAGGATTTTTTTTGTATTCGGTAAGGCAAGTCCCGGCATCATTCCAGTCCAGCACGGTCCATCCGCAAAAAGACTGAACCGATTTGGAAGAGTCCACACCCGGAGCCATTTTCGAAAAGGACTCCAGATTGCTCACGATGAGCCTGAGACTTAAATCCCTCCCCGCACAAATTTCGGAAAGGGAGCGGGCAAGGCGGTAAACAAAACCGATGTCTCCGTAATTGTCCACCACCCTGCACAAAAGACTAATATCCATCAGACACGCTGCGGGTTCTTGTCGGTAAGTCCGTCTTTTCCCATCACGGCAACAACGGTATTGTCGGCCTTGAGTTTTTCGGCAGGAATCAGGATTCCGTCAAGTTTCTCGCCGTTAAGCTCAAGCGAAACAATTCCCTTGCACACATGGTCAGGATTTTTCACCTCGATGTGGAGGATTTTTCCACGGAAGCGTCTCTGTACCTTAAATCCGTCCCATGAGTCGGGCACACAAGGATCAATCATCAGTCCCTCGTACTGCGGTCTGATTCCGAGGATGTACTGGGTCAGGCTGTAGTAAGACCATGTAGCCGCACCTGAAAGCCATGCCACGCGTGTGTTTCCGGGTCTCGCACTGAAAGCGGAGTATGTGGTCTGTCCCTGGACATAGGGCTCGCTCTGACGGATTTCAGCCTTGTCGTTCCAAGCCGCGGGAAGAGCCGCCTTGCAATACTCGTAAGCACGGTTTCCGTCTCCAAGCATGGTCTCGGCGATGATTCCCCATCCCTGTGTGTGATTGAAGATTCCTGCGTTCTCCTTGATTCCCTGAAGGAAAACCACGGCGCGCATAACGTCAATGCTTGTGTTCCTGAATGGCGGGGCACAGAGCATGAGTCCATAAGGAGTCGCAAGTTTTTCCTTTACGGTCTGCATACACTCGCGGGCCTGCTCAGGTGTGGCGGCAGAAGAAAGAACGGACCAAACCTGGGTGTTGAAGTAAACCTGTCCTTCCTCGTAAGTCTTTGTACCATAAACGGTTCCGTCCTCACCGATTGCCCAGATCCACCATTTTCCGTCCCAGCATTTTTTCTGGATGGCGGCATCAAGCTTGTCCCTTGTCTTCAAAGCCCACTCGCTCTCATCCTTTTTGCCAAGGCGGAGTGAGATGTCGGAGTATGTGGTAAGTCCGAGACGCAGCTGGAAAGCGACGAAAAGGGACTCACCGTGGTAGCCAAGTTTCAGACAGTCATTCCAGTCGGCAAGAAGTCCGCAGGGAAGGTCATCGGCTCCCATGTGGTTCAGGTTGAAAAGAAGAGCCTGCTTCAAGTGACCGTAAACCGTGTCCTCGCCCTTGTCGGCATAAGGAACAACCTTGTTGTAAAGGTCAAAGTTTCCGTTCTCAGCGATATATGCCGGAACAGCGTTGAAGAACCAGAGACAGTCATCAGAGCGATAGTCCTCTTCCTTCGGCGGCTTCTCATGTCCGGGATTGTGGTCGGTGCGGATAACGGGGATTGCTCCACCGCAAGAGACCTGTCCGCTCAACATGCGGTACATTCTTTCCTCAGCGACTTCGGGAATGGCGGCGGAAACACCAAGGATGTCCTGGACTGAATCGCGGAATCCAAGACCGTCACGCTCTCCGTTGTAAACAAGGGATGCGGCGCGGCTCCATGCGAAAGTGATGAGACAGTTGTAGAGTCCCCACATATTTACGGTGTGGTTGATGTCGGCATCGGGAGTCTCGGCGATGAAACTGTCGAGCTTTGAGTGCCAGTTTTTAATCAGCTTGTCAAGCTCCTCGTCGGCGCGCTTTGTGTTTCCGTACTCGGCAAGAATCTTTCTTCCGCGGATTTCCATGTCACCGATTCCGACAAGCAGGATGATTTCCTTTGTCTCTCCCGGCGCAAGGTCAATGTTTGCGGAAAGGGAGCCACAAGCGGAGTCTCCGTATGCAAGTGAGTTTCCGTTCTTTCCGTTGATTACGGCCTGCGGCTTCTCATAGCTTCCATAGGTTCCGATGAATGACGCGCGGTCAGTGTCATATCCTGCGACGGGAGCTCCGGCAAGGGCCATCCATTCGTTCATGCCGATGTCGTTGGTGGCAAAATCCTTTCTCTGATGCAGGAGATTGTCCTCGCTCGCAAGACCGATGATTCCGTCCTTGTATGTACCACGAGCGATGAAGATTGAGTACTGCAAGTTCACCTGATCCTGCTCCGTCATCCACTGGTTCGCGAATTCACAGTAGCTGAACGCGGTGAGTTTTCTTGCCTTGTCCGAAGTGTTGGTCACTTTGAGTCGCCAGTACTCGAAAATCTGTCCGAGCGGCACGTAATAAGTCGCCTCAGATTTGATTCCGGCATATTCCGAGGTGATTTTCGTGTATGCGGTACCGTGGCGGCACTCACTCTTGTACTTGTCAAGCGGCTTTCCCACGGGCTGCCATGAGGCTGACCAGTAATCGGCAGATTCGTTGTCCCTGAGGTAAAAATAGCGTCCGGGCTGATCCATGGGAATTGCATTGAAACGGAGGCGCATGAAACGTCCCCTTGCCCCTGACTTGTAGAATCCGTAACCGCCGGCATTGTTCGTAATCACCGCTCCGTATTCGGTGGATCCAAGGTAATTGCTCCAAGACTGTGGAGTGTCAGGACGGGTGATGACATATTCCTTTTTGTCATCGTCAAAGTAACCGTAATTCATAGAATTGCTCCTCGTAATTCTCCGTATGCTGATAGCCTCCAAGGGCTTCAACATTCAGTCTAATCTATGGAAGAGAATTTGTCTACTGGATTTTTTGCAGATTTTGGAAGTAATTTTTATGAATCCACGCAGAGATTTTTCGTCCGGATGTTTTCCCAGCCCATATCTTTTTAGCGAAGCTCACTTTTTCCTCCATCGACTTTGTAAGCCACCCCTCGGCTTTTTGTCCTGCAAGGAAGATGTCCTCGAAGAAGTACACAGGGCACTTTCTTCTTGAATGCTGATGTCTCAAAAGTAAAAAAAATGTCATTATCAGGCTAAAAAAAATGTCATTATCGGGCTTGACCCGATAATCTATATTGTTACATTACAAGGCTTTATAGACTAGACAGCCCCAATCCTTTTTTCAGAAGGGATTCCCGCATCAAGTGCGGGAATGACACATATCAAGCTTAGGAATGACACGCATCAAACGTAGGAATGACACGTGCCGTAAATTTTACCTCTACTCCTCCACCTTGTAATGGCCCGTGGAGATTGTGTGTCCGTCGGAATAAACGTCGAACCAGATTTCCGTCTTGTCGCTGAGGTTAAGCGCCTCGTAGAATTCCGCGACCGTCGTTACCTTCCTGTCATTAACAGCCGTGACAATATCTCCTTTCTGCAATCTGAGGGCCGCGGCAGGTGATTTTTCCTGAACGTCAGCCACAAGAACACCCTTGATTTTTGCCGGAACCTTGATTTTTTTGCGGGTGTCATCGGTAAGAGGTGTCGCAACGAATCCGGGCCAGAGTTTTCCGCTGTCAGAAACAACCGAATCCTCTCTCTCGTCCATGCGGATTTTCAAGTCAAGCGTGGAAGTTCCCCTCTTCACAGTGATTGTCGCAGTCTCTCCCGCAGGAATGCTTCCCACGTCGCGCACAAGCTGGTTCACGTCCTTCACGTCCTTTCCGTTCAACGCGATGATATAGTCACCGGCCTGCATACCGCCCTTCATCGCAGGACTTCCAATAAAGATTTCCGCAGCCAAAGCACCGCTCTGTTTTCCGACCTCAAGCGCATCCTTGTATTCCTGGGTCACTTCCAAAAGGCTCACGCCGAGCCATCCGTAAGAAATCTTTCCCTTGTTGATGAACTGGTCGATCGCAGTCTTGATGTTGTTGATCGGAATGGAGAATCCCAAGCCCTGGCTTCCTCCCGACTGAGACGCAATCCATGTGTTGATTCCTATTACCTCGCCGTAGATGTTCACGAGAGGACCTCCCGAATTACCCTGGTTGATTGCCGCATCGGTCTGGATAAAGTCGCTGATTGAGCCGATTCCGCCCCCGCTTCTTCCCGTCGCAGAAACAATTCCCTGGGTCACTGACGCAAAATATCCCAAGGGGCTACCCAATGCAAGCACGATATCACCCTGCTGAACCTCGTCGCTGTTTCCAAGCTGTGCCACCGTTATGCTCTGGTCATCGCTTTCAAAGGAGACAAGCGCAATGTCGATTCTTTCGTCGGCACCCACAAGTTTTCCCTCGAACTCACGCTCGTCATTCAGCTTGATTTTGATTGTGCTGGACTTCTCCACCACATGATTGTTCGTAAGCACATAGAAAGTCTTTCCGTTGCGCCTCACAATCACGCCGCTTCCCAAGGCTGAAGACTCATACTCACGGTCCTCGTCATCGCCGAAACCCGGGATATTGTTGAAAAAAGGAATGTCCTTGAAGGGATTGTAGTTCTGAACCTTTGTCTTTGTGGTAACGTCCACCTCGACCACCGCTGGAAGGACCTGGCTGCTTATGGAACGGAAAGTCCCCTGCAAAGCTTGTGTCACGGCAAGGGAATCCTGGGGCAACTCCACGGATGAAGTCCTGGTCTTGGCAGGAGTCTCGGCAAAAGCAACGTTCGCGCTACCCTTGTTCACACGGCAGGAAAGCAAAAATATACCGGCGGAAGCAGCAGCAACCGCAGTCACACCTAAAACAATCTTAAAAATCTTTTTCATATAAAAACCTCCAATCTGATTGAAGCATTGCAGCCGGAAAAAGCGACCGAACCGCTCTCAATGCGGTTATATATGAATATAATAAATTTTTTGAAAAAGTGTAACAAATCTTTCAAGAAAAAACTGTTATAAGCATAAAATTGTGTTATCAGGAGGGATTTTGTGGCCGGGAAAGGGAGGCAAGCCCCAGTATCTTTATCTTGGAAATGGAACCTGGATTACGGGAACAGATCTCACCAAATCCAGAGGAACCACTTTCGTTTGCGGTGAGAACAAAGAGGTCGCCATTTGTCATTGCCGAACTTAATGTGTCATTGCCGGACTTGATCCGGCAATCCCTGCTGATAGAGATTATCGGGTCAAGCCCGATAATGACACACAGCCTCCCGATAATGACACACTCATCAAGCCCGACAGATATCTTTTGAACTTTTTAGGCAGCCCCATCCCCTTCGCCTACGTCCCCACTCCTCAGTTCTCAGTATTCAGTCTCATTTCTCAGTCCTCTCAGTTCTCACTTCTCAACTCTCACCTCTCAACTCTCGATTCTCACCTCTCACCTATCTCATACAGCTCGATGTTCTCGTCCTGGAAATTGCTGAAGCACAAAAAGCGTCCGTCGGGGCTCACGTCCAATCCTGTGGGCTGATTTCCGCCCTCGAAAGTTTTAAGCACGCTCATGTCTTTTGTGTCGATTATGTAAATCTTTCCGTTTACGGGCGAGCGTTTGGTGTAGTCCACTTTATTGTTGGGACCCCGGCATGAGACGAAAAGATAGCGGTCATTGTAAAGGTCAATCGTGTTGGGATTGTTGAATACTTTGATTTCCGACGTGATTTTGAACGTGCTTAAGTCAAGGCGCAGGATGTTGCGGTGGTACATGTCGCTGATGTATGCCATGCTTCCGTCTTCCTTTACCGCGATGTGTCTCATTGCGGCGTTCGCTATGGAAAGAGATTTTTCCCTTTTTCCCGTGGACGTGGAGAACTGCTCGATGATTCCGCTGTCGAAGGAAAGGCTCACAATTGACTCGCCTTTGTTCCTGAAATAGAGTCCCCTCGGCGCGCGTCCGGTCTTGAGCATCCGCAGAAGATTTCCGCTCTCGTAGTCAATGAGGGACACGTCGTTGCTCACCCAGTTGCTCACGGCAAGCATGTTTTTTTCGCTTGAGTATGCGATGAACTTTGACCAGTTTCCTTTTGTGGAGATCGTGCGCTTGTACTTGAATCCGGGATACTCGTACTCGTAGATGTTCGCGGTGGTCATCTGGGAAACAAAGAACGCGTTTTTCTCGGGGATAAAAAGTCCTTCGGCGAATCCAAGCTTGGACGAGTTGGGCGGAGTCACACGCTTCACAATCTTTTTTTCTTCCATTGAAAAGACGTCGAATCCGCTGTCGTCCAAAAGCGGCATGATTATGTACTTGCTGTCGGGAGAAAAAAGAACCTGCTTCGGCTGCTTCCCGCATTTGTACGTTCCTATTTTTGTAAGCACGGGCTCGGCAAAAACAGAAAGCGATGAAACGACGGAAAAAAATGCTACGGCAATCAGCGTTAAAATTCTTTTCATAAAATCCCCCGATAAAGATGGGGATGTCCAAAAAGCAAAAAAATGTCCCTATCTGGCTCGATGCTTGCGTCATTATCAGACTCGATGCTCGTGTCATTATCGGGCTTGACCCGATAATCTCTACTGCAAAGGGATTGCCGGGTCAAGCCCGGCAACGACACAGGACTAGTCCGGCAATGACAAACCATACTTTTTAGACAACCCCGACATATCTATTCAAATTAGAATGTTGCGAGAGTCCTTTCCACGCGGGCAAGACTCTTCTCAACTCCAAGAATCAAAATGGAACCGATGAGCGGAGGTGAGACACGGCTTCCGGTTACTGCCATGCGGATGGGCATCATAAAATCACCCAGCTTCACGCCAATCTGCTCGGCACATGTCTTTGCGAATTCCTCGGCTGCCTCGTGATCAAGCTCGGGCAACTTCGAGATGAACTCCTTTGACTTTTCAAGCACTTCCTTTGTCTTTGCCTCGTCCAGCTTTTTCGGAATGATGTTTTCCTTCGCGGGAACGGCGGGCTCGGTAAAGAGGAAGTGAACCATCTCGGCTGCGTCGGTCAGGAAATGGAGCCTTTCCTTAATCAGCGGCATGAGTTTCATCAGGGCAGATTTCACGTCGGCGCTCGTCATGTTCATGGAAGAGTCCACGCACACGGGCTCACCGTCATCGCCAAGCTTTACGCCGGAGAACTCAGGTCCCACCTTTGGCTTCGGCTGAGGATTGTCAGGATTTATCTCAAGCATAGCGTCCCCGGTTCCCGTAATGAAAGGCAGGGTCCACTTGTAAAGCTCCTCGTCGCTCATGGCACGGATGTACTGGCCGTTGTACCACTCAAGCTTTTTGTAGTCAAAGACAGCGGGTGCCTTGTTCAAATGCTCAAGCTTAAAGTTCGCGGCAAGCTCCTCCAGAGTGTACATGTCCTTTCCGTCAATGTAGCTGCATCCCAAAAGCGCGACATAATTCACGATGGCCTGGGGCAGATATCCGCGTGCACGGAATTCATTAAGGCTTGTCGAGCCATGACGCTTGGAAAGCTTTTTTCCGTCCGAACCGTTTACCATCGGAAGATGGCAGAACTCAGGATGTTCCCAACCGAAGCTCCTGTACATCTGGACGTGAAGCGGAGTCGAGGGAATCCATTCCTGGGCGCGCATCACATGGCTTATGTGCATGAGGTGGTCGTCAACGATGTTCGCAAGGTGATAGGTCGGAAATCCGTCGCTCTTCAAAAGGACCGGATCCGGAGAGATGTCCTCGTTCTTCCACACGATGTCACCCAAAAGATGGTCGTGGAATTTCGTCTCACCCTCAAGCGGAACCTTCAGGCGGATAACATAGGGCTTACCCGCATCCAGATTCGCCTTCACCTCATCGGGAGTCAAATGGCGGCAGTTGCGGTCGTATCCCGGAGGCATCTTGTTCTCGGTCTGAATCTTACGGATTCTCTCAAGTCTCTCGGAGTCGCAGAAACAATAGTATGCCTCGCCCTTCTCCACAAGCTCCATCGCATATTTTTTATAAAGCTCGAACCGCTCGCTCTGGACGTAGGGACCAAAATCACCGCCCTTTTCACCGCCCTCATCCCAGTCGATTCCGAGCCATGCCATCGTGTCGTAAAGATTCTGCACGTATTTTTCATCGTAACGTGTGCGGTCCGTATCTTCAAGACGCAAAATGAATTTGCCGCCCCTTGACCGCGCGTAAAGATAATTAAACAGAGCCGTCCTGACTCCACCAATATGCTGCATTCCCGTGGGAGACGGAGCATATCGCACTCTAACTTCATCAGACATATACTTCTCCTGAAGATTTCAAAAAAATCCCATAAATCATATACATTTTTTGCACTTTATACAAGTGTCCAATCAAGACCTTTATTCTGAAAAAAAGTTTAATCTTTTTTGAAAAATTCCTTGACAGAAAAAAAGCCAAAGGGGTATAATAGTTTAAAAGAAATTCGATTTGGAGGATTATCTTATGAAAATTACAAAGGTTGCGGCCCTGCTTGCGGGTGCTGCTCTTGCACTTTCGTTTGTGGCTTGTAACAACAACGCAGAACCAGAAACTACTTACAATGAGCTGCTCGTGGGTCAGAAACGCAAAATCGCTGAGTCTGATGATGCAACACCCATTCCTGTGGCATTCCTTTTCGGAGAGGACACAGTGAACCTGACGGCAGATGGAGACACCGAGAACTACTTCTCAGAGTACAACTATTCGTTGACTGACGTGGATGAGCAGAAGACCAAGGGAACTCTGGCACTCAACCTCAGCAGAGTCGCCGCACCCCGTGACTACTTCGCGGCAGCCGATGCCATCGCCAACGGTCTCCAGTCCGGCACTTACGCCTACGGAAAGAACATCGTTCTTCCCGGACTCAAGGATGCCAAGGGAAATGCTCTTCCCGCAAAGCGCTACACAAAGAAGGAGTACACGACATTCCTGAAGAACACAGTGAAAGAGCTTGAGGACTACAAGACCGGTGCAAACACCATCGGAATGTTCGACCTGACCACCGACAAAGGACGCCAGGACTTCCAGAACCAGATTGACGCCTTCAAGAAGACGAATGCCGCCGACGTAATCTTCAAGTCACCCGAGCTCAGCTATGATGCGACTCTCGATGCGAACGGAGATCTCACCGGAATGCAGTACAAGGCAGGCACATGGACCAAGGTTCGCCTTGAGAACGGAAGATTCCAGGAAGGAACATCCGCAGCATCTAAATGG
The DNA here is from genome assembly GCA_002373325.1 of Treponema sp. UBA3649. Classification (GTDB taxonomy): domain Bacteria; phylum Spirochaetota; class Spirochaetia; order Treponematales; family Treponemataceae; genus Treponema_D. Next base: position 16,701 of record DFKI01000150.1, on the reverse strand, counting down.
GACAGCGCAACAGTTGAGCTGACCGAGATGAGTCCCGCGAGCTCTTCAAGCAGTGAAGAGGAAGACACTCAGAAAGCCGCTGACATCACAGCAACAGTCGCAGTCGCACTTCCGTCTGCCGGCGTAACAGACAACACTATCAGCACAACTGCAGGTGATACAGTCATCCTCGTTGCAACAGCTGAGACCGGAACCGAAGGCGAGGTCGGAGACATCACATACCAGTGGTACTTGAACGGAACTGCAATCGCCGACGCAACCAACGAAGTGTATGCATTCACGGCTTCTACCGAAACAAAGGGCGCATACTATGTCATTGCAACCAACACAGTAAGCTCAACTCTCAAGTCTGCGTCATCGGTGGACAGTGCACAGATTTACGCCGTCAAGGTGAATGCACCTGCAACAGGTACAGCGGAAGTTAAGGTCTCACCAGCAGTGCAAGAGACGGCAGAGGCCGAAGCACCCGTACTCCTTACGGCAGACTTCAAGGCTGACGACGGTTCCGAGGTAGGAGTCCTTACATACGAATGGTCAAAGATGGCAAGCGGTGAAACAAGCTTCACTGGTCTGGATGAATCAGAAAAGCAGATTATGGTGAATGCACCTGCAGCCGGAGGTAAAGACATCTACAAGTGCGTTGTCACAAACACTGTGGACAGTGTTGAAGAGAAAGCCGTTTATCTCTTCGTCCTCACTGCTGAGTAAAATTTCAATTTCCGAAGTCGTCGATTTTCTCTTGAACCGACGGCTTGGAAAAAGCAGAATGCCCTGTGACCTTGCGTTGCGGGGCTTATTTTTTTTGCACTTCCTGTAAAAAATCTAGCGGTCAGCAAAGCCGCGGCATGGCTCCAATCCGGAGTAAGTGGGAGAACCCCTTGTTAAGGTGAGGAATGTGGAAATCAAAATTTCTTCAACATAAAAAAATTTTTTTAATGACAAATTCTTAAATATGGTTTATAATATAGGAAAAGAAGTGCTTTAAAGGGGGCTTGGGAGAAGCGCGTCAAAACGCCGAGGTTATTATGGATAAAGGTCTAGATTACAAAGCTATATTAGATAACATCCCGTTCGCGATATATGTTGCGACCCCCCTTCGCGATGAGTCGAACAAGGGCATAGATTTCAGCATTGATTATGTGAACGATGCCTTCACGTCAATGACACAGAACGCAATCACCAGCGGAATGCTTTTCTCAAAGGTCAAGCCCATCATCTCAAAGGAGGTCCCTTGGATTGACATCGCATGCTCAGTGCTCGAATCCGGGGAGGGAATCTCAAAGACCTTCTACTCCACCCTTTTGAACCGATGGCTTCTCCTTAACGTGAGCAGGCTGAAAAAGGACTGCCTTGTGGTCGTGATACAGGACGTGAGCGCGGAAAAGAACAGCGAGCATAATCTGAAACAGCAGGATTTAAGAAACGCATCCCTGACAGAGGAGCTCTCAATCACAAGGACGAACATGAGGAACAAGCTGGAGAGCATTCAGACTTTGAACCAGCAGCTCCAGTTCGCCGCATACCATGACTCCATGACAAATCTCTTCAACCGCTCCTGCTTCAACAAATACATGACGGAGGCAACGGAAAAGGCTGAGGAAGGAAACCAGAAAATCGGTCTCATCCTTGTGGACGTGGACAACATGAAGAACATAAACGATGCCGGAGGACACAAAAAGGGAGACGCTACAATCAGAAAAGTGGCGAGCATACTCAGGCAATTCGAGAACAACAGGACCGCGGCATTCAGATTCGAGGGTGACGAGTTCATCATCGTGAGGCAGAACATAAGCTCAAGGGACGAGATGTCGCTTTTGGGCTACGAGATAATACAGTCATGCAACGAGCACGGCATAGGGATTTCAGGAGGCATAAGCATTTTCCCGGAAGACTCCGACAGTCCGCACGACCTTCTCCGTTACGCAGACATGGCAAAATCCGACGTGAAGAAAAACGGAAAGAACAACATCTATTTTTTCCAGAAAGTCATGATGGACAAATTTCTGCGTAAGATGCTTCTTGAGTCAAAACTCACCAAGGCATTGGAGGAGAATGTCTTCATGCTCTATTTCCAGCCTCAGTTCGACGTGGGTACGGGAGACCTCAGGGGATTCGAGGCTCTGATTCGCTGGCATGACGAGGATTTGGGATGGATAAGCCCGGACCAGTTCATCCCTCTTGCGGAAGAGTCCCGGCAGGTCATTCCATTGGGCGACTGGGTTATGGAGACCGCCCTGAAAACACTCTCGCACTGGGAAAAGGACTTTGATTTCGACGGCATTCTCTCGGTAAACGTCTCACCCATTCAGTTCAAGAAGCCGGATTTTGTGAACGACCTCACGGATTTAATCCGCCGCTACGGAATTGACGTGTCCCACCTTGAGATCGAGATTACCGAGGGCATTTTCATAGACAACGTGCAGGACACCGTAAGCAAGCTCAACACAATCCGCGACATGGGAATAGGAATCTCCCTGGATGATTTCGGAACCGGCTACTCGTCCCTGCGCTATCTACAGATTCTTCCACTCACCACGCTTAAAATCGACAAGTCATTCATTTCGAACATCGCCTTGGTCGGAGGTGTGGAGGCGAGCATAACGGAAAGCATAGTCTCCCTTGTCTCAAAGATGGGACTTGACACCATCGCGGAAGGGGTTGAGAATGACCTTCAGCTTGACGTGCTCCGGAAGATAAACTGCCATAACGTGCAGGGATTTCTCAAGGGAAAACCGATGCCGCTTGAAAGATGCGACCGTATGCTTGCAGGTGACAGAAGCGCAATCCTCACGGTAAAAAATCCCACGCCGGAGAGCATCTAGGGTGGAAGAGAATCCGAATCAACTGGCACAAGACATCCCGGACCTTACGCACCGATTTTTTGAGAATCTCCCGGGTGATTTGAAATCGCTCGACCAGATTATTCCCCTGATTCTGCTCCTGCTCCTGATTTTCGCCCTCTTTTTTCTGCTGATTGGACTCCTTGTCGGAAAGGCCCTGGAAAAATCTCGCATGAGGGAAATGATAAGGAAGGAAAGGCTCGATGCCGTAAAAAAAAGCCGTGCAGTTTTGGGAGGTCAGCTTGGTGAGCAGATTGCCCCGTTTTTTCCTGATTTTCCATGCAACCCGGGGGACTCACGTTTTTTAGGGAGCCCCATAGATTACATCGCATTTCCGGGAAGCGCCGAGGGAGATGAAATCAAAGAGATTCTGCTGATTGAGGTGAAGAGCGGAAAAAGCACGCTTTCGGCAAGGGAAAAACAGATTCGCGACGCTGTAAAAAACGGAAGGGTACGCTTCGTGGAGTACAGGATTCCGGCATCCATTTTTCAACACCGATAACTTGCATAAAATCCGTTTTCTGTATACAATCAGATAGGCATTTTTTGCTGTGTGAGGATTCCGTCTCTGATGGATTCAAATGGTCCGACAAGGGACAAATAATCAGGAAGGTTTTTAAATGGCGACAGAGAAAATAGATGTTTCTTCCATTAAATCTGTAAAACCGGTGGAGCAGGGCATCAGGCCAATCCGCATGGGAATTGACGTGGGATCGACTACGGTTAAGGTGGTCGCGCTGGGAGAAAACAACGAGCTTCTTTACGGGGCTTACGAAAGGCACAGGGCTGACATCCGCAACACCATAATCACGGTGGTGAACAAATGCTTCGACACTCTTGAGGAAAAACTTGGCGCGGGAAAAAATCAGACAATCAGCGTAAAGGTGACGGGCTCGGGCGGATTCTCTGTCTCTCAGTGGCTCAACATCCCCTTCATTCAGGAAGTCGTTGCGGCGACCACAGCGGTAAGAAAAATCATCCCGAAGACGGACGTTGTGATCGAGCTCGGCGGTGAGGATGCGAAAATCACATATTTCAAGGGCGGCGTTGAGCAGAGGATGAACGGAACCTGCGCAGGTGGTACGGGTGCTTTCATTGACCAGATGGCGGCCCTTCTTGAGACTGACGCTGCGGGACTCAACGAGCTTGCAAAGGGTGCGACCACAATCTACCCCATAGCGGCCAGATGCGGTGTTTTTGCCAAGACCGACGTTCAGCCCTTGATTAACGAGGGAGCGAGGCGTGAGGACATTGCGGCATCCATTTTCCAGGCCGTAGTCAGCCAGACAATCTCAGGACTTGCTTGCGGAAAGCCGATCCGGGGTCACGTGGCGTTCCTTGGAGGTCCCCTTCACTTTTTGGACCAGCTAAGGCATCGCTTTGTGGTGACTCTCAAGCTCACCGAGGAAGAGACCCTTGTTCCCGAAAACAGCCAGCTTTTTGTGGCGACCGGCGCGGCATATTCGGCGGAAAGGGAAATCCGCTGCATTACGAACGAAAGCGAGCCTACTAAATTTCCGACCATCGAGGAGTTCAGGAGCAACCTCAAAAATCTTGTGGGAGCGGAGATGCAGGAAGTCCAGCGTCTGGAACCCCTTTTCAAAAGTCAGGACGAGCTTGATGAATTTAATAGAAGACATTCGAGCGAAAAGGCTCTCTCGGGTGACTTGGCCTCCACGAAGGGACCCGTTTTCCTTGGACTGGACGCGGGATCGACCACGACAAAGGCGGTTCTGACCGACACAAACGGAGCCATTCTCTGGAGATTCTACGACGTGAACGCAGGAAACCCGGTGGATCTCGCTGTCCGTGTTTTAAAGCAGCTCTATTCCATTTTGCCGAAGGACTGTTACATCGCACGTGCGGTCTCCACGGGATACGGAGAGGCACTTTTCCAGGCGGCTCTTGGAGTTGACGCGGGAGAGGTCGAGACAATCACCCACTACAGGGCGGCGGATTTCTTTGTTCCCGGCGTTGAGTTCCTTCTGGACATCGGCGGTCAGGACATGAAGTGCCTGAGGATGAAGGACGGGGCGATCACATCAATACAGCTGAACGAGGCGTGCTCATCCGGCTGCGGAAGCTTCCTTGACAATTTTGCCCGCACCATGGGAATGAGCGTACAGGAATTCTCCAAGATTGCACTTATGGCACCGAAGCCCGTTGATTTGGGAACGAGATGCACGGTATTTATGAACAGCCGCGTAAAACAGGCACAAAAAGAGGGAGCTACGGTAGCGGACATCTCGGCAGGACTCTCGTACTCCGTAATCAAAAACGCGCTCTTCAAGGTAATCAAGCTCAGAAAAGCGTCGGAAATCGGAAGCAAGGTCGTCGTGCAGGGAGGAACCTTCAACAATGACGCTGTTCTCCGTGCCTTTGAGAAGATTGCGGGCGTGAACGTTTTCCGTCCTGATGTTGCGGGTCTCATGGGAGCTTACGGCTCAGCATTGATTGCGCAGGACCAGTGGGAGGATTTACGCCGACCCAAGCCCGATGATCCCGACCAGACACCGAAGTTCGTGAAGTCAAGGCTTGCGAGTTTGGAGGAGCTTGAGTCCTTCAAGGTGGATTTGGACCTGAGACGCTGCGGAAAATGCTCTAACAACTGTCTTCTCACAATCAACACATTCACTACGGAAAGGGACGGAGCAAAGACCGTAAGGAAATTCGTAACCGGAAACAGATGCGAGAGAGGAGCCGAGCTTGGAAAAGAGGACCTTGTGGTGGACGCAAGCAACAAGGAGGCCTCACAGATTGATGACGGTGAGACTCAGAAGGATCTTCCCAATCTCTTCGACTGGAAATACAAACGGCTTTTTGCCTATTATACTCCTCTCAAGGCCGAGGACGCTCCCATGGGAGATGTCGGAATCCCGCGCGTGCTCAACATGTACGAGAACTATCCGCTCTGGTTCACTTTCTTTACTAAGCTCGGATTCAGGGTGCGACTTTCACCGAGGTCCAGCCGTGGAATCTACGAGAAGGGACTTGAGACAATCCCGTCGGAGTCAGTGTGCTATCCGGGAAAAATCAGCCACGGTCACATTGAATCTCTCTTAAATTCAGGATGCCGCTTTATTTTCTATCCATGCGCGCCTTATGAGAAGCAGGAGGACCCGGGAGCCGGAAACCACTACAACTGCCCCATCGTCACTTCATACCCGGAGGTGCTCAGAAACAATGTGGACAAAATCAGGCAGGACGGAAATCTTCTCTTTATGAATCCCTTCCTTCCAATCTACGACAGGGAGAGACTTGCGGAAAGATTGGCGGAGGAACTGCTCCCACATTTTAAGAAACTTTCAAAGGAAAAAATCACCGAGGCTGTGAACGCGGCATGGGATGAGCAGGAGAAATTCAAAAAGGACGTGCAGAACGCGGGAGAGGAAGCCCTTGAGGAGATAATCACCAAGGGTGCGAACGGAATAGTGCTTGCGGGCCGTCCCTATCACCTTGACCCGGAAATCAACCACGGAATCCCGGAGATGATTCACGGACTTGGACTTGCGGTTTTCACGGAGGATTCAGTAGCCCAGCTCGGTGCCATAGAAAGACCTCTTCGCATAATCGACCAGTGGACCTACCACAACAGGCTCTACCGATCCGCCGCCTTTGTCTCGGAGATGCCGAACCTTGAGCTTGTGCAGCTTACGTCCTTCGGTTGCGGTCTGGATGCCGTCACTGCCGATCAGGTTGATGAAATCTTAAAGTCAAAGAGCCGCATGTACACGCTGATTAAGATTGACGAGGGAAGCAATCTCGGTGCGGTCAGAATCAGAATCCGGTCGCTCATCGCAGCTGTAAAGGCCAGGCAGAGGAACAGAAAGAAGGGAGAAATCAAGAGCGCGGCTTACCACAGGCAGGTCTTCACCAAGGAGATGAAGGCAAAGCACACCATTTTGGCCCCGCAGATGAGTCCGATTCATTTCAGGCTGCTTGAGTCCGCTTTCCGTTACTCGGGATACAAGCTTGTGGTTCTGGACTCGGTTGATCCGCTTGCAGTTGAAACAGGCTTAAAATATGTAAACAACGATGCGTGTTATCCTTCCATCATGGTCTCCGGTCAGCTGATTGCGGCCCTCCAGAGCGGAAAATACGACCTGAACAACGTGAGCCTCATGGTGACGCAGACAGGAGGAGGATGCCGTGCCACAAACTACATCGGCTTTATCCGTCGCGCATTGAACGACGCTGGCATGTCCCACATCCCGGTAATCTCGTTGAGTGCACAGGGATTCGAGGCAAATCCGGGATTCAAGATTACTTTCCCGCTTCTCCACCGTGCCCTCCGAGCCGCAATGATAGGCGATCTCTTCATGCGCATTCTCTACAGGGTGCGTCCTTATGAGAAAGTGCCGGGAAGCGCCGACGCGCTTTATGAAAAATGGAATAAAAAGGCTGAAATTGCCCTTAAATCACTCTCATCATTCTCTTACCACAAGCTGATCCGTGGAATCATCCGCGACTTCGACAATCTGCCGCTGCTTCCGGTCAAAAAACCGAGGGTCGGTGTCGTAGGAGAAATTCTCGTGAAGTTCCATCCCACCGCGAACAACAACATCGTGGACGTAATCGAGCGCGAGGGAGCCGAATGTGTCATGCCGGACCTTGTGGACTTCCTTTTCTACACGTTCAGCACGGGAATTTTCCGCCATCAGGAGCTCGCTTTCCCGAAAAAGACGGAAAGAAATGCAAAAATATTTGTATGGTTTTTGGAACTGTACCGAAAATATATAGAGAAAGCCCTGAAAAAGAGCCGCCGCTTTGAGCCGCCGTCAATCATCTACGACCTGATGAAGGGTGTCGACGACATCGTGCAGCTTGGAAACATCACCGGGGAGGGTTGGTTCCTTACCGCGGAGATGGTGGAGCTCATTCACTCAGGATGTCCGAGCATCGCTTGTGTTCAGCCTTTCGCATGTCTTCCCAACCACGTGACCGGAAAGGGAATGATCAAGGAGCTCAGGAGACGCTACCCCAACGCGAACATCGCTGCGGTTGATTATGACCCGGGCTCAAGCGAGGTAAATCAGCTGAACCGACTGAAATTGCTTTTGAGCAACGCGCCGGTAGGAAAGCATCCTGACGAGGGCGATGACGGAATGATTCACAATCCCGACGGTACGGTGGTGAAGCCGGAAATCAGACTTGCCGACGGAGCCATGTCATTGGAAGACAGCGAGCCTGTTGCCGAATACCTTAGACCAGCGGCGGGAAACGGAGGACAAAACTAAGATGAAGATTAGGTCTGTTTTTAAGAGATTTTTTACGTTGGTACTTGCCTCTCAGGCAATCTTTGCAGCCCATGCCCAATACAGCAGGATTACACTGCCCGACTCAGCTGCAGTACGAAGCGCGGTCAAGGACTCATGGCTCAAATCCTCCGTAAAGAACCTGAACGGCAGACCATCTGAAATCTACAGGGATCCGTCGGGAACCCTTTTTCAGGTCAGATCCGAACGCATAGGACAAAGCGTCGCCGTAGCAGTCATGCCTCAGACCTACCTGAAAGTGAGCTACATCCGTGGGGACGAAGTGGAAGTGGTGGACGAACCATCCTACTCACTGAATTCCTGCGGCGCATGGATTCTCTACAAAAACCGCACGACCGGAGAGGATGAGAAAATCATAATCCGCTTTACCGAAAATCCGGACATCTATCTTCAGCTCAAACCGCTCGGAAAAGGAAGCTCGGCTGATCTCATCGCCTTTGACTCCTATCTTGCAAAGGGAAAAGCCCTGGGAATTCCGTTTGAGAACCTTTACACAAGCTCCTTTCTGACCATACAGAGACAGTGCTCGAAGACAATCCCCTGGGATTCCGTGCTCCCGGCAGAAAATCAGTACGGAACCGTGCAGGCCATGATAGCAGAAATCCGGGACAGGCTTCCCTCAATCACATTCGCGGAGGACGCTGCCTACAATCAGGACGGAAAACTCTATTCCATAAAACGCGGTGATGATTTCATAGTGGACCAAAGCGACGAGATGCTCGATGATTATCTGAAGGAACCGCCCAAGGAAATCTCTGATCAGGGAACGCTTACTCTCAGTTCCCCGGGATTCGTAAAATGGATTGTGGACGGAATCATCTATCCGCTGACGGGACGACTGAGCAGCATCTCTGAGTTATTGGAGCCCACTGTCACGCCGGATCCTCTCTCAAAGCAGGGTGTTCTCTCAAGCCAGTGGAACATGACGCTGAACCTTGACTGGAACCGACATCTTGCCGAAAAAGTGACGTCTCTCAGGTCCGTGAAGAAAAACTACGACTACAAGACAGGCGGAGCGGACGTAAACGACAATTTCTTCATTTCTGAAATTCAGGATGACGGACGCATTGTGCCGAGCCTTGGATATACAAAAAACGTGGGTTACAGCGCAAAAAGACTTCTTCCCCTGCTCTATGTCCTTGCCGCAAACGAGCCTGACTGGTTCTACATCGGAGCGATAAGACACAGCTCAAAGATAAGCACGGGTGAGAGCGTATTCGACGGAAACGCGGCTTTCTTCCCCTACTTCCGGGACGACGGCAAATTCGACTGTGTTGTGTTCCAAAACGGAAAGGAGCTTACAATCAGGCAGTTCATCTCGAACAATCCCGACGCTTACGTCCACCTTGAGAGGATTCAGTCCTACGAGGGATTCTATCCCCAGTGAAAATAAAAAGATAATGGACAAAAAATCACCGCCACTCTGAACATGCGCAGAAATCGTGATTTTTGATTTCCTCCGCTCAGAATGACGGTTTTACTTAGCATGGACTATCTGCCGCTAAAATTCAACTTGCCCTCATCTCCCGGTCCGACAATCGCAAACCAACGTGAGCTCTCATCCACCCAGTATTTTTTGAAAACACGCAGAACGTCATCGGCAGTGATTGTCTTAAGAATCTGAATCTCCTTGTGGTCGTGGTAAAGATCATCATAGTCCATCAGATTGTTCACAAGAACCGAAGTCTTTCCGCCGCTGCTCGCAAGTGAAGAAAAACTCTCGTTTATGTACTTGTTCTTGTAGCTCTCAAGACATTCCTCAAGGCTCACGAACTCATACTCCCCGCTCTCATTCACGCCGGTAATCACCTTGCCCTCCGACATCATGTTCCGTGCCTCAGAAACTGCCCCCGAAAAATTCGCGTAATCGGTGAGATTTATAAGGACCTCCATGCCGAACGAAGCCCGGGAGATTGATCCGGTGGAAAGAGGAGTATAGCAGATGCCCCGGCGTTCCCTCACGACATTGTACAAGATTTCGGAATAGATGTTGTTGACAAGAGACGCGACGATTGAATCCGGACTTGTCATTGGAGGAGCTGCGAACACCCTCACGGCATATCCGTTTCCGGCGACGTTTTTATTTGAAAGAACCACAGGCTCACCGCTGATTTTGAGTTGGGGAATCTCCACGCTGATTTTCTCCTCCCCTTCTGATTTTTTCGAAGTGATTTTTCCGACCGACTTGTTGAGTTCGGCAAGCAGTTTTTTCGCATTGATGTTACCGACGGCGACAACGAACATATCCTCGGGCGTGATGATTTTTGAGTAGAGCTCCCTCATCGCGTCAATGCTGATGTTCCCTATTGACTCCTCCGTGACGTTTGCCGAAACCTTGTATGGATGCCCCTCATAGACTGACTTTTCCACGCTGTGCATGAGGAATGAGGAGGGATCGTTCAAGGTCTGCTGAATCTGCTGGTAGTAAAGCGTCATGTGATTTGCGAAAACCTTCTCGTCATAAAGAGGATTGATAAATCCGTCCGTCAGAACCGGAAGAGTCTTGTAAAGGTAAGAATCCGGCACCTTGAGCACAAGGGCGCTTCCCGAGATACCCGAGTTTGAGTAGAGCGACGCACCGGTCTCAAATCCAAGCTTCTGTCTTGCCTCAAGATTGTATTTCACGGAGGATTCCGCCATCATGTCGAAGAGAGCCGACTCAAGTCCCGAAGTCTCAAAATCAACATGGGAAATTCCACCCTTCAGCGCGACCGCAACCGTGTCAATCTTTTTTGACTTGTCGGTCAGAACATAAACCGGGATTCCGTTCTTGAGCCTGAGACAAGCGATGTTCTCATTCTTTGAATAGGAGCTGTCCTGTCCCGCACCATCAGAAGGTTTGTACACGGGAGTTTTTTCCGGGGATGAGGAATCGGTAAGCAAGGCAATCTTTTCCTTGTCGGGTGAAAACTTTTCGTCTCGCCACCAGTAAGCGTTATTTGAATCAATCACATCAAAGCCCATGTCCCTGTATGCGGAAACCGTCTGACCGTAGACTTCCGGGTTCACGAGGATTGTGACAAGCGCGTTCTTTCCCGTTATGTATTCGTCCAAAAAATCCTGCACGTTTTTCTGGGTGATTAACCCCATCTTCTTGCAGTAGGAAAAATAATAGTCCGCAGATGTCGCCGTCCACCAGAACCTGAGCCCGGACAAAAGACCCGTAGCGGTGTCCGTTGAGGAAATCCTGTCCCTTTCCATGATTGAGACAATCTGTTTTACCTTCGCCTTTTTGTAGAGCGATTTGTCGGATGCAATCTCAGGAAGAATCTCGTCCTGAACCATGCTCAAAAATTTAAGTGCTCGCTGGGGAAGTTCGTTTTCCGGCTGCAGCATGATTGCTGAAAAATTGATTGAGCCGCTTGTCCTGACCGTCGTGTATCCTCCACCCACGTAATCAGCCTGTGGGATTCCAAGTCCCGAGTCAGGAGCCACAAGCTTGGTCTTGAAAAGTCCGTCCGGCTCAGAGATAAGGTACGCAAGATAGTCGGCGGCGTAAGTGTCCTCAATGTCAAAATCAGTGTCGGGTCCCCTGAACGCAACGCTCACCTGCGCCATGTACGGAGAGATGTTCTCAAATGGCATGACGGCAAGTTTTACTGAATCAAGGGGAGTTTTAGTCGGCTGGTCATGCGGCTTTGAGGGAGAGTTTCCGTTGTTGCTCCATGTTCCGTAGATTTTTTTCACAAGCTCGTATGTTGCGTCCGGATCAACGTCACCGCCCACAAAAAGAGCCGCGTTCGAAGGGATGTAGAATCTTCTCTGTATGTCCCTGAGCTGAGCGATTGTCGCCTCCTGAACGTTCCGGACACTTGCGGAAGGGTCATTCCGGTATGCGGAATCCGGGAAAAGGGTCTTTGAGATGTAGTTCTGATAAATGTTTCCAGGATTCACCTCATACCCGGAGATTTCGGAGATGACGACTTTCTTCTCATTTTCAAATTCCTTCGGATCCATGAGCGGAGTACGGATTGCGGCATTCCAAAAAGCCAGTCCTTCTTCCAAAAGAGATGACGGCACTGTTATAAAATAATTCACATGGTCCTTTCCCGTAGTTCCGTTCCAGTTCGCAACCCCCATTTCGGAAAGAGCGCTCTGGATTGAGACAGCATTCGGGTAAAGCTCGTTTCCCTTGAACATCATGTGCTCGTAAAGATGAAAGAGACCCGCGTTCTCAGGAGTCTGATCCACGGCACCGGTTCTTACGGCAATCTCGATGTAAGAGAGCGGCACCGAGTGATTTTCCGCGACAAAAAGATTGAGTCCGTTCTCAAGCTCATAGTGATGCAGGCTTTCCACCGGAGTTGATTTTGCGAAAAGCGATGAAAAACTCAGGATGAGAGCAAGGAACGAAGTCAGTGCAAATTTTAACGTTTTCATTTTCATACCTCTTGTTTGAAATTTACTTACGTTTATTTTAAACAAAACTACCGCAAAGTTCAAGATGTACAAAATCAAATCTGTCCGAAATCAAATTCCAATTTGTGCCCCGGAATTTTTTTGATTTTTTTTCATTTTTTTGTGCACTTTGATTACCGTGGCGGGAAAACTTTTCTATTATATATATGTATGGAAGAAAAAAATTTGAATCAAAATCAAAATCAGGACGAGGCTTTTTCAAGGGAAGTCTCGGTGGACGCCTACATCAATCAGACAGACGACGAGGCGGTTCTTGCGGCACAAAAGGCATTCGGAATCACCACGCTCTTTCCCTGGCAGAGGATTGTCATAGCGAACATCATGGACTCCGTCACTCAACCTAATCAGCACGGTGCGGAGAAAAATCAGGATGAGAAAAATGAGGGGCAGGATTCGGACGGACTTGACGACATTGTGTGCAGGGGAAAACAGGTTGTTCTTTTGCCGACGGGTGCCGGTAAATCCCTTTGCTTTTTGACTCCGGCTCTTCTCCTCAAGGGACCCACGCTCGTAATCTATCCGCTTCTTGCCCTGATGTCGGATCAAAAAAGGCGAATGGACCAGGGGAACCTTCTTTCGGTGGAATTCCGGGGAGGACAAAGCGATGATGTGAGGGAGGAAAATTTCAGGCTGATTTCGGAGGGGGCGAAAATCATACTGGCAAATCCCGAGGTGCTTCAAAACGAGTCTTTGGTGGAGCGGCTTTCAAAATGCAAAATCCAGCACATAGCGATTGACGAGGCACACTGCGTCTCTGAATGGGGAGACAGTTTCAGGCCGTCCTATCTCACGCTCGGAAAAATCATCTCGAAAATAAATCCACCGGCTGTAACGGCTTTTACGGCTACGGCATCGGCTCAAGTGCTCTCAAGGGTGTGCGACGTGCTTTTCGGCGGCAACGTTCATCTCATCCGCTCAGATTCAGACAGGCCCAACATCCACTATCACGTGGTCAACGCATACGCAAAAAGGAGGGAGGCTTTCAGGCTCGCTGTGACAATGGAAAAACCTCTTCTTGTTTTCTGCGGCACAAGGGCAAAATCAGAGGATATGGCAAGGGAGCTCACGGCATATTACGGAAAGGACAAAGTTCGCTTCTACCACGCGGGACTTGAGCGGGAGGAAAAGACGGAGATTGAAAAATGGTTCTACGACAGGGACGACGCCATTCTCTGCTGCACGTGCGCCTATGGAATGGGTGTGGACAAAAAGAACATACACAGCGTAATCCACATGGAATGTCCTTCAAATGCAGAGGCTTATATTCAAGAGGCCGGAAGAGCGGCGAGGGACGGTTCCATCGGGAATGCGGTTTTGGTATGGGGACCTCAGGACAGGGAAAAATTCTCATCCTTTGCGGAAGGTAGCAGGGAAAGGGTCATGCTGAAATTTGCGGAGGCGGACACTTGCAGAAGGCAGATTCTGCTGGATGCGTTGGGCGGAGAACAGGCTCCATGTGACGGATGCGATGTGTGCGAAAGAAAAGCGGCGGCACCTTTTGCGGATGACGCGGAACAAGCACTCTCATTCATCAGAAAGCATAGAAAAATGTACACAAGGATTGAGCTCCGTGAGTTGATTTGCGGAATGCTCAACGACCGGGACAGAAAGAGATTCGGAGAGAACATCTGGGAAGTGGAGGATGCGGACGAGATTCTTACCTGGCTGGAAAAAGAAAATTACATAAGACGCTGCCCGTGGCCTTGGTTTATGAGAATTGACTGCAGGAAAAAAGGGAAGCGGTACTCAAAGGCTCAGTCAGTGAAAAGCAGCAGGATTTTGAAAAAAGAGATGGAAGTCTCCTCCGCCTTAAAATCATCCCTGGAAAAAATACGCTCGTTTCCGGAAAAAATCCTATGGCGGAAAATCAGCTGAGTTGTTTTTAGAAAATCAACGGAAACCGCGCAAATCAAGAGCCACTTCAGGATTTTGCATCCTCATCACTCTCCTCAGCAGGTTCCTTTTTTGCAGGTTTCGGAGCAGGAGCAGCCTTGACCTTCACCTTTTTGGGTTTTGGCTTTCTCCTGTAGCGGATTACATATCCTGCAAGCGACGAGAAAATGATGAACACCAGCGCACCGACAATTACCCGCCAATCCTTGAGCACAGCGATGCACAAATCTTTTAATTGTATCAGATTCATGTTTCTTTTTTCGGCAAATTTTGGACGAAAGTTTACATCCTTGAGACACCGTCCCCGCTCTCACAGGCAAAGAATCCCGCCTCGTATCCGATTTTCGCCGCGTAGATTTTCTGCACGTTGAAAAAAAATGCTTCCAGGGAATCCTTGTGGACCAAAGCAATCGCGCATCCTCCGAATCCGGCACCGGTCATCCTGGCACCAAGGCATCCCTCCTGCTTTTGCGCTGTCTCTGAAAGGGTGTCAAGCTCAATTCCCGTCACCTCGTAATCATTCTTCAACGACTCATGGGAAGCGTTCAAAAGAAGACCGAGCTTTTTTAAGTCCCCGGATTTGAGGGCAGAGACGGCATCCTTCACGCGCTGATTTTCCGAAACACAGTGTGTGACACGCCTTTGAAGGACCGGATCCGAAATCTTTCCACGGCACTTTTCCCAATCTTCGGGACTGAGCTCGCAAAGGGTCTTTATCTTCACGCCAGAGTCCTGCAGGATTTTCAGGGCTTTCTCACATTCGCTCCGTCTCTCGTTGTATTTGCTGTCGGCAAGTTTTCTCTGCTTGTTCGTGTTCATCACCACAAAGCGGTAGTCCCCAAGCTCAAGGGGCGCGTATTCGTAGTCAAGGGTGGCGCAGTCAAGTTTTATGGCGGTGTTTTTCTTACCCATCGAAATGATGAACTGATCCATGATTCCGCAGTTCACGTTCATAAACTCATGCTCGCTCATCTGTCCGAGTTTCGCAATCTCAATCCGGCTGATTTTAAAACCGAAAGTCTCGCTCACGGCATAGGCGAAAGCACACTCAAGGGCAGAGGATGATGAGATTCCGCCACCGGCAGGTATGTTAGACACCATGAGGATTTCAAATCCGCAGTCAAAATGATGACCGGATGATTTAATCTGCGAGAGGATTCCGTTCAGATAGTTCGCGTAGTCATTTTTCTTGTCATAGACGAAATTGTCGTTCACGTCAAACTCATAGCTTCCGGGAAAACGGATATCGTTGTAGAGAATCTTAGTGTCGCTCCTTTTTCTGATTGCGATGTAAAGGTAGCGGTTGATTGCGGCGGGAAAAACCATGCCACCGTTGTAGTCGATGTGCTCCCCGATGATGTTGATTCTGGCAGGGGATGAGAAAACCTGCACGTCGTCCTTTATTCCTCCGTAGAGATTCACGAAAGCACCGGTCAAATCAGCCGGATTGTAAAATGATGATGTCAATGAAGCCATAAAATTCCTCCAAAAATCGCAGTTCAACAATTCTAGCACATTTTCACATGTTTTGAAAAGTTCCATGCGAAATTTAATTTAAAAAGATGCCTGCCCAACAAAAAGATGCTGGACAGGCTGGAGTTTTTTTTGGAGGAGGATTATGTTTTATCAGTTAAATGGATTTTCCGTCGGATACCTTACACCCTTAGGCTGGTTGTATCCGATCTCATCAACGTCCACGCCGATGTACTTGAACACCTCATAGAGCTCCTTTCCGAAGTGACCGAATGCGACGGCACCGTGGTGGGGGAAGTTCTTTTCGATGAGCACGTGGCGGTAGAAGCGTCCCATTTCCGGGATTGCGAAGATACCGATTCCACCGAATGAGCGTGTTGCGACCGGAAGAACCTCACCCTGTGCGATGTATGCGCGGAGGATGTTGTCCGATGTTGACTGCAGGCGGTAGAATGTGATTGGACCCGGAACAATGTCTCCTTCGAGGGTTCCGTTCGTAACTTCGACAGGAAGAGCGCGGGCCATAATCAGCTGGTACTTCATCTCGCAGAACGAAAGTTTTGTGGAAGCCGTGTTTCCGCAGTGGAAGCCCATGAACGTATCTTTGATTGTATAAGTTCCGTGCTTTCCCTTGATGTCCTCGTCGTAGATGTCCTGGGGAACAGTGTTGTTGATGTCAAGGAGAGTAACTGTATCATCGGAAACAACCGTACCGATGAACTCAGAGAGACATCCGTAAATATCAACCTCGCATGAGACAGGAATGCCCATCTTTGTAAGGCGGCTGTTCACATAGCAGG
>DFKI01000090.1 GCA_002373325.1 Treponema sp. UBA3649 | reverse complement strand
TGGGGCGGGCTGGTATCCCAGGGACTCGGAACCTCCATGCTCCAGATGCCCAACATCGTAAAGAATCCGAAAATCTGGCTTCCTGTAATCCTCACTTCGGCAATCACGGGTCCAATCTCAACCTGTGTCTTCAAGATGCAGATGAACGGAGCCGCGGTGTCATCCGGAATGGGAACGTGCGGTTTCGTCGGACAGATCGGAGTAATCACGGGATGGTACTCTCCGACAGCAGGAGCCGCAATCACGCCGGGTGCATGGGACTGGCTCGGACTGATTTTAATCAGCTTCATTCTTCCGGGAATCCTCACGTGGCTTTTCGGACTCTTTTTCAGAAAAATCGGATGGATTAAAGACGGCGACCTGAAGCTGGAATCCTAGGGGGACACGATGGGCAAAAAAAAGAAGAAGCCTGATTTCTCAAAACCGAAGCCGGTAAAAAATCCTGAGCAGGACGTGGAGATTGTCTCCGCATTTGAAAAATCACAGGATGCAAATGAAATCAAGTCTGACGAAAAAAATCGGGATGATGAGGTCAAAAGCCAGAGAAAAAAGGCAGGACAGAAATTTTATCCCGACCAGGCTTATTTCAATCTTCCTCTGATTGTGATCGCGGGCCGTCCCAACGTAGGAAAATCGACTCTCTTCAATGCCCTGACCCATACGAACCGAGCCATCACCGACCCCACTCCCGGAGTTACGAGGGACCCGGTGGAGGGAACCTGCTTTCTTGACGGAAAACCGGTGCATCTCATGGACACGGGAGGATACAAGCTCACCCGCGACTTTACCAGCCGTGAGAGCGAGATGGACGACCTTGTGGTTGAGAAAACAGTTGAGATGCTCACAAGAGCCGACAGGATTCTTCTCCTTCTTGACGCGACCGAAATCACAGCCGAGGACGAGGAGCTGATTTTGCACCTGAGGCCGTACTGGAACAAACTGATTGCGGCGGTGAACAAAACCGAGGGAGGAAAAAACGAGGCTCTCGCGTACAATTACGTCAAGTTCGGATTCAAAAGTCTCACGCTCATCTCAGCGTCCCACGGAGACAATCTGCCGGAACTTGAAAAAGCGATGGTGGAAGGACTGGACTTCAGCCGTGTAACTGAGGGATCTGAAACCGAGAGACCAATCCGCATCGCAATTCTCGGAAAACCAAACACGGGAAAATCAACCTTGAGCAACGCGCTCACACACACGAACGCAAGCATCGTAAGCGACTATGCCGGAACCACAAGGGACGTGGTGGAAGGAAGTTTCCGCTACAACGGCAAGGACATACAGATTCTGGACACAGCCGGAATCAGGCGGAAAAGCAAGGTGACGGAGGACGTGGAGTATTATTCCGTAAACCGCGCGATTAAAACCCTTGACGAATGTGACATCGTTTTCCTGATGATTGACGCGAAGGACGGGCTTACCGAGCAGGACAAAAAAATCACCTCGCTTGCCTACGAGAGGGGACGCGGAATCATTTTCATCCTGAACAAATGGGACACGATGGAGGACCAGAGCACAAAGGCGGAAAAGAAGGCAGCCGAATACATAAGGACCATGTTCGCGCAGATGCAGTGGGCACCGATTGTCACCCTCAGCGCAAAGAACCGGGACGGACTCAAGAACCTGATGAACACAGCGCTCATGATTTTCGGGCAGCTCACAAGGAAAGTTGAGACAGCGGCATTGAACCTTGCCCTGAACGACTGGCTCGCAAAATATCCTCCGCCCGCAACCAAGGCCATCCATTTCAAGGTACGCTACATCACCCAGACAAGCGTGAACCCGGTGAACTTTTTGATTTTCGCCACCAGACCCGAGAACGTGCCTCAAAGCTATGTGACATATTTGAAAAACAGGGTGCGTGAGGATTTGGGGTTCGACCACATCCCCGTGCAGATTGAGATGAAGGCAAGCCGGCAAAAATGGCAGGACAGGGAGCGTTGATTTGGCAGGATATTCCATCGGTGAGGTAGAACAGCTGACAGGAATAAAGGCTCACATTCTGCGTTACTGGGAAGAAGTCATTCCGAGCATCTCTCCGCAAAAGGACGGAAGCGGAAGAAGAAGCTACACGCTCAGGGATTTGGAAATCATCCGCAGGCTCAAATATCTCATCTACACGAAGGGCTACACGATTGAGGGAGCGAGACGGCAGATGATTGCGGAAAGCGATGTTTCGGAAAAACAAACCGAAGCTCTAATCTCCATAAGGAAGTGCCGGGCGGAACTCAACGACGCGTTTTTGCATTTTAAAAAATTCTCCGCAATCAAATCAGGGAAAAAAACGGATGTAAAAAAGAAGGAGGAAGCCCATGGACAAAAATGACGAAGAACTGAAGTGGTATGAGATAAAGGCAAAAAAAAGGATGCGCGGCTCTCCCAAAAACAATGCCGATGAAAACAAGCACGGCTCAAAATCAGAAAAGGGAAAGGAAAAATCCGGCGAAAGAGAATTTGAAGACGGCAAAAAAAACGCAAAAAAATCAACGGGAAAATTTTCCGAAAGCTCAGGAAAAAAAAGATACTCCGGCAAAAAAGAAACTCTTGTGGCAAAAGAACTCGGCTCCATCCTTGACCCGTCCTCAATCCCCGATGACGCGAAAAAAATCCTCGCTGATTTCAAAAGCATAATCGAGGCGACACATCCGCTTAACTCAAAGCAGAGGGCCTTGCTTTCACAAAAGATTCTTGAGCTAAGCCACACGCTCACCGACGAGAGGGGACAGAGACGGCTCGGTTACATGAATCAACCAGCGACACTTGCGGCATACACGCATTATTTTCTCTGGTGGAATCTTGTAAGGCTCACACGTCTTTTTTCAAATCTCCCGGATGATTTTTTCTCGCTTTCCGAAAACGCAGTGTGCCTTGACTCAGGAAGCGGACCTCTCACGGTTCCCATCGCGCTTTTTCTCTCTCGTCCTGAGCTCAGGGACAAAAAGCTCAAGTGGTACTGCATGGACATCTCATCGCAGGCTCTTTCCATCGGCGAGAACCTTCTTTTGAGCGTAGCGGCGAAACTCGAAAAGGAGTCCTGGCAGATTGTAAGGGTCAAGGGTGATTTCGGAGATGACATCAAGGAAAAGGCCGACCTGATTACGTCCGCAAACGTGTTCAATGAAATAAGCGACGGAAGCGACATGCCTCCTGACTACCTTGCGAAAAAATACACCGACGGACTTCTCTCATACTCAAGCGGAAAGGACGGGGCAAAGGTTCTCCTCATTGAGCCAGGCGTGCCGAAATCATCAAGGCTCCTTTCATTGATGCGGGACTCGCTGATCCGAAAAAAATATTTTCCCCTCTCACCCTGCCCTCATTTTGGTGACTGCCCCATGGACGGAAAACGCGGCGGCAAATGGTGCAACTTCGCATTCTCTGTGGATGACGCACCGACAGCCCTGAAAAAAATCTCAGACTCCGCGAAGCTTCCCAAAACAAGGGCCGTACTTTCCTTTGTAGCGGCTGAAAAAAAATCCGGAGCGGAGGCAGAAAGCGATGAGAAAAATCTTGTCTTCAGGATTGCGAGTGACCCAATCAGGCTTCCGGGACACAGGACAGGATTCTACGCTTGCTCAAAAATCGGGCTTCTTCTCGTGGTGACGGAAAGCAAGCTCCACTCGGGGGAAAGTCTTTGCGTTCCCATGCCGAAATCAGAGCCGGAGATTGATGAGAAATCCGGGGCCAAAATCATCCGCTGCTGACCTGAATCTATTTGCTTGAGAACATCTTGGCAATCTTGTCCTTGTAGAGCTCAGCAATCTTGTAGCGCATCATCTCCTGCTTCGCGCTCAGCTCAACTCCGACCTCAAACGGCTTCGTGATGATTTCGAACTTGTTGATTTTCTCAAACGCCTTGAATCCGTTCTTGCCGCTGATAAGCTCGTTGATTTCATTTCCAATCAGGCTCTTCACTGCCTCGGTTTTCACAAGCTCCTCATAATCGCCCGCGTTGAGTCCGTTTTCCTTCGCGTAAGATTCAATGTCCTCCTGGCTCGGCAAAATCAGCACGGAAAGATAACGCTGGTCCTCGCCCTTTTCGTTGGTTCCGAAGACTACCGCGGTGCTTATCCATCTTGAAGTGGAAAGTTTCTGCTCGATCGGAAGAGGCTCAATGTTTTCTCCGCCCATAAGAACAATCGTGTCCTTCTTTCTGCCACGGAGCTGGATTTCATTGTCCACGGTAAGAACAGCAAGGTCGCCTGTGTCAAACCATCCCTCACTGTTGATTACCTTGGAAGTCAAATCCTCGCGCTTGTAATATCCGCGCATTACCGTGGGTCCCTTCACCTGCAAAGTTCCCTTCTGTCCGTTTGGAAGCACGTTTCCGTCATCATCAACAATACGCACCTGAACACCGCGCAAAGGAGTGCCCACAGTACGCATGACCGGATCCGCTATGGGACGAACACAGACAATGGGAGCAGTCTCTGTAAGACCGTAGCCCTCCACGACCTTGATTCCGACCGCCCAGAAAAATTTGTCGATGTATGCGGGATAAGCGCCACCACCTGCGATTCCGGCACGGAAATTTTTACCAACGACTTTCTTGAGCTTGCTGAAGACCAAAAGTTTTCCCAAAAGACGGACGGGATAAAGCAAAAGCCACGGCAAGACAAGGAGAGGCCACCAAAGGGCAAGATGATCGTTTCCAAAACGTGCGGTCTTTCTCCTGAGCTTCACATCAATTGAGCACCAGAGCTCAGATTCCGCAACGAAAAATTTAAAGAGCGCAAGACTGATTCCGCCGGCCTTACGCATTTTTTTCCATATTCCGTCATAGATTGCTTCCCAAACTCGTGGGACAGCAGGAAGAAGGTAGGGATTCACTTTCTGGAAATCCGCGAGCAAAATGCTTCCGATGGGCTTACTGTATACCATGCCAGCTCCCTGGCTGATTATGACGTACTCGACCTCACGCTGGAAAACATGCCACACGGGGAGAACGCAGAGAGCCTTTTCGCCCGGATTCATGAAGATTCTCTCGTCCACGTCATCAAGCTGGGAGATGAAATTTCCGTGGGTCAGCATGACGCCCTTAGGAGTACCCGTTGTTCCGCTCGTAAAGATGATTGTGGCAAGGTCATCCCACTGTCCCTTCTCAAGCTCTCCCTCAACCACGTCAGGATGGGTCTTCCTCCACTCATGTCCGCTTTTCACCACGTCGTAAAACTGATAGAAACGGAGCCCCATGTCGGCAACACGCTTTTTCTCGCTCTCGTCCACAGGGTCAAAGGCACAGATTGCCTCAAGGGTCGGAACGCTTTTTTTTATGTTCAGGATTTTTCTTACCTGGGTCGTGTTCTCCGCAATCACAATCCGGCACTCGGCGAAGGAAAGTATGTAGGCCAAATCAGTCTCGCTCGCGTCACATCCACGGGGAGTGTCCACGCAACCAAGAGCCAGAAGCCCCATGTCCGCCTGCTGCCATTCTTTTCTGTCGTCACTGATAAGACCAATTCTCTCACCGCGGGTCACACCATGCTCAAGGAGTCCGCCCGCGAAATCCAGCACGTTCTGATAAAACTCGTGATAGTTGGTGGGATCAAAGTCCCCGGCCTTGTTTCTCGTGTACTGTGCGTTCACCTCAGGATATTTCTCTGCCACACGGCGGAGCATTTTTGGCAATGTGTTTCCTTCAATCTGCATGGATTCAGCCTTCCTAACTTTTATAAAAATCACGGATTGTACTTTTCAAAATTCCGCAATCTGTCATCATTATAGAGATAGGAAAAATAAAAAGCAATGAGATTTTGATGGAATTTTCGGGAAAATTTGCAAAAATATAGCAATTCTCCAACTTTTGAACGCTATTTTACAAGTGATTTTTTCTCACGCAGGCACATTTTTACTAATTCAAGACGCAAGATTTTCAAAACATCGCTATAATCCAATTTTACAACGCTATTTTCATATCTACTTAAAACCAAAAAAAAATCCGCCATGAAAGACTCATCTCCCATGACGGACTCATTATGAGATTGAAAAATCAATGATGGAAAAGTCTTACGCCCGTGAACGCCATGACCATGCCGTACTTGTTGCTGACCTCAATCACATTGTCGTCGCGGATGGATCCTCCGGGCTGTGCAATCACTTTCGCGCCGCTTCTGTGGGCCCTCTCAATGTTGTCTCCGAACGGGAAGAACGCGTCGCTTCCAACGGCAACGTCGGTGTTCTTTGCAATCCATGCCTTTCTTGCCTCGCGTGTAAATGGAGCCGGCTTTGTGTTGAACCATTTCTGCCACTCACCCTCTCCAATCACGTCCTCCGCATCCTCGCCCGTGTAAACGTCGATTGTATTGTCGCGGTCAGCCCTCTTGATGTCTGCCTTGAAATCAAGGTTAAGTACCTCGGGAGCCTGTCTGAGCCACCATTTGTCCGCCTTGTCGCCCGCAAGCCTCGTACAGTGAATCCTGCTCTGCTGTCCCGCACCGATTCCGATGGCCTGTCCGTCCTTCACGTAGCACACGCTGTTTGACTGTGTGTATTTCAAAATAATCAGGGAGATGAGAAGATTGTCCCTCTCTTCCTTACTAAGCGT
This sequence comes from Treponema sp. UBA3649, assembly GCA_002373325.1. Classification (GTDB taxonomy): domain Bacteria; phylum Spirochaetota; class Spirochaetia; order Treponematales; family Treponemataceae; genus Treponema_D. The sequence continues at coordinate 44,034 of DFKI01000090.1, read as the reverse complement.
CTTGTTCTTGGTCACGATGTTTTTCAGGCACTCGTCGTCAATCTTCAAGAAATTGTGTCCCTGCTCGAAGGTCACTCCGAAAACCTGCTTTTTCTCAACCGCCTCGGGAACATAATCCGGGTCAATCTTCAAAACGCAGTATCCGCCCTTTTTCTTTGCCTTAAGGATTTCAAGCGCATCGTCATCATAATCAGGCGCGATGATTCCGTCACTCACTTCCTTTTTAATCAGCAAAGCGGTCGCCTTGTCACATTTGTCGCTCAGGGAGATAAAATCACCGAAAGAGGACATACGGTCGGCTCCACGTGCGCGGGCATAGGCACAGGCAAGAGGGGTAAGCTCAACGTCATCGGTGTAGTAGATTTTTTTGAGAGTGTCGGAGAGAGGCCGGCCAATCGCGGCACCAGCGGGAGAGACATGCTTGAAGGATGTAGCCGCAGGAAGCCCGGTTGCCTCCTTGAGTTCCTTCACAAGCTGCCATCCGTTCAAAGCGTCGAGAAGATTGATGTATCCAGGTTTGCCGTTCAAAACAGTGAGTGGCAAATCGCCATTTTCCATGTAGACCCTCGCCGGTTTCTGGTTCGGGTTGCATCCGTATTTAAGTTCGAGTTCTTTCATTCCTTAATACTAATGCATTTTGCACATTTAAGCAACCACGGAAGCAAAAGTCAGCTCAGTTTGAATCCCTTCATTTTCTCGGAAAGATTCTGCACGTCCTCCCTGTTCTGCGCCGTGGAAATGGAAACCTCCTCCATGGCCGAAGTAATCTGCTCTATGTTTCCCGACATGATGTTCATCTTTTCGTCGATGTTCCGGCTCACTGCGTTCAGAAGTCCCATCTGCTTTACAATCTGCTGACCACCGGCAAGCATCTCGGAAGCACCTTCCTTAACCTCGTGCGTGGAATCATTAATCTGCTTCATGGCCTCAAGAACCTGCTGATTTCCCTCAGACTGCTCGTTCATCGCGCTCATCACCATGTTCTCCTGACTCTGCACGGTCTGGGCAAGCTCATAGATTACCTCGAAATTTTTCTGCACTTCCTTGGTGGTGGCGGAAACATTGGCGATGGATGCGGAAAGCTGCTTCAGACTCTGGTTGATTGCCTTACCCTGATTGTTGGACTGCTCGGCAAGTTTTCGAATCTCATCCGCTACAACGGCAAATCCACGTCCGGCCTCCCCCGCATGAGCTGACTCAATGGCTGCGTTCATGGCAAGAAGGTTCGTCTGACTGGCGATGGTCTGGATGATTTTACTGGCCTCCATAAGACCCGCAGACTCCTGTATGATTCCCTCAGCCGTCAGTACCGCGCTATGTACCGATTTGCGACCCTCGTCGGATGCATTTCCCAGCTTGTTTACGGTGGCCGTGTTTTTCTCAAGGATGTGCGTCACGCTGCTTATATTGGCGACCATCTCATCAACGGCGGCGGATGATTCATTCACGCATGCAGCCTGTCCCACGACGCTCTCATTCAGCCTGTTGATTCTCGCCATAATCTGACTTGCAGATGTGTTCGCCTCCTGCACCCCGGACATCTGATTGTCCATCTCCATCTTTACCGAAGAAATGGAGCTCACGATGCTTCCCACGCTGTTTGATGCGGACCCCATGCTTTTCTCAAGTGCCAAAGCGGAATTCTCAGAACTCTTTGCCGAATCCTGGAATCCACGGAGGATGCCCTGTGTGTCATCGCGGAACTCATTCAGGTCATTCACCATCTCACCGAGCTCGCACCTAAGGATTATGTCCAGCTTTTTCCTTGTGTAGTCCTTCGCGGAAAGAGCGTCGGTAAAATCCTTGAGCTCAAGTATGCCGCTCTTGATGTCGTTTATGTTCAGGTAGATGTCAAGCATGGTCATCAAGCATCCGAAAGCACACAGAGGAAGCATCTTGGAAAGAATCAGGGTTCCGATTTTCTCACCCGAGAGATTGCGTGGAACCATGAGACATGAGATGGCCAGAAGAATAACCCCGCTTAGAGCAAAGAAAAGGGCCACCACTATGCGCTCGTTAAGTCCCATCGTAGTGTGTTTTTTCTCGAAGGGAAGCCATGTGAGATTACGCTCCAAAGTCTGAATGAATCGGATGTAGGTGAAAAGAGACGTCTCGAAAGCGATTCCTGGGAACATCACAAGGCTGTAAGGAAGAATGGACGTGCCCTCGAAAGCCGCGAAACTGAGTCCCTTAATCGACGCGAAAGAATAGAAGGCAAGTGGTGTCGCGAAAAATGAGAAAACGGGAAAGGCTATGACGAGTTTTTCCAGAACCTTCACAATCTTGTTCAGGCTGTCCACAGCCTCCTCACTTCCGTCGAATGTCTCCACCCGCTTGCTCAAAAACACGTATGCCGCCACCTGTATGGCAGTCTCCAAAATCAAAAGCAGCCAGACCAAGGGAGAAGAGAAAAATGCGAGCGACTCATGCAAAGTCATCGCGCCCACGAAGACGGAAAAGGGAACGTAAAAAATATTCGGTGATATCGCAGTCCCAATCATCCAGACCAAAATTGATTTTGGAAGTGTCCGCTGTTCAATGCTCATAACAAAACCTCTTAAAACGCTTTAAAACCAACTGTCATCAATCTTAAAACGAAAATAAAAATAAAAATCGCTATCTCTTTAAAAGATATAGCAAAACCATCTATTTTTCAAGCAAAAATCCAAAAAAAATCAGCTCACAATCCGAAGCGAGAATCTTTTGGCTCCAAAGGCTTGATTTTTAGCAAAAAGAGTTCTATACTTCACCCCACACCCATTTTTAAGGAAGACGGCATGAAAACAGAAATCTTGAAAAAGCTATTCGTCCCCCAGTTCGCGAAAAAATTCCTCATTATGATTATCGGCATTTTCTTCATGGGATTTTTCCTTTCTTTTTTACTTGAGGTTGATTGGGGAACCGACCCCTTCACTTTCCAGAACACGGTCATCTCGAAGCGGCTCGGATGGTCTTTCGGAACATGGCAGCTCCTTTTGAACGCGGTCCTCTTTATCCCCGTCATCATCTTCAACAGGCGGCTCATAGGTCTCGGTACCCTCGCAAACATGGTTCTCATCGGCTACACGGTGGATTTTTTTCCGCTGGCTCTGGAAAATGACTTTCCCGCTTCTGGGTCAAATCTGCGGTGGAAACGGAGACGGAGGAATCTTGTGGGCAAAAATCGCAGTCTTTGTGCTGGCACTTTTCTTTTTCGTGATTGCGGCTTCCCTTTACATGAACGCAGACATGGGACTTTCACCCTACGACGGACTTGCCTTCATCATCAGTCACAGGCTCAAAAAAATCCCCATTGCGGTCTCACGCATAGCCTATGATCTCTCGGCGGTGCTCATAGGAATTCTTTTCAGCATCGGAAGCGGAATCAGCATAAGGACGGCCCTCATCGGATCGGTGGCAATGTCACTCACATTAGGTCCCGCCATTCAGATTGTGGGAAAATTCGTGAACGGAAAGCTGCTCAGGATCCAGAAATGAACTCGGCAATCTGTTTTACCGCGGCACGTCCCTCGCTCAAGTCCTGATGAAGCGGCCAGGAATGACACATGTTCTTGTAATGAATCTCCAGGGGAGTCTCGGTGCTTTCAATCCTTGCAATCAGGGAGCCCACCATGGGGTAATAGATTTCCTTCGTCCCGTAAAAAAGCTGGATGGGAGGAAATCCCGTGAAGTCGATTGATGACGGCTCAAAATCGGGACTGTCCATAGCGGCGTTTCCTGCCCAGCTCTTTACAATCAGATCGTTGGAGGCAAGAGTCTCGAAGATATCGGATTCCCCGGCCCTCTGCATCAGCTCGCGGTTCTTTTCCAGGCCCAGTCCCACCTTGGGTGAGATGAGAACGATTTTTCCAGGCTTGTGCGCCACCCTTGAGAAAAGACTCAAAGCCATGTTCGCTCCAATCCCGTCACCCGCAAGAGCTATCCGGTCGGATTTGAAATCCTTGAGCAGGTTCGCATAGACTTTCTGAAGCCACCTCAAGGCAAACCTCACGTTGTGTTCCGGAGCAAGGGGATAAAACGGAAGGCATACATCACAAACTCCGGTTTCCAAAAGCCTCTCAACCGTCCTGAAATGACGCTCGGTAGGTCCTGCAAGTCCGCCTCCGCCGGCAATGTAAAAAACAGCAGTCCCGGATTTTCCCTCATTCGGACTGATTTTGAAATACTGGAAGCCGTCAAAGTTCTCTTTCTGCACGGAAAATTTCTTATATAAATAGGAAGGAATTTCATCCACAGGCTCGGGATGGGCAAGCGACTCGTAATACCGGGTCCTGTATGCGTCCTTTCCGATTTTGTTCCACATTTTGACGAAGCCTTCTTGCAAAAGATATTTTAAACTCATGTCCACATTCTAGCACAATTTCCGGGTCCTGTCCATAATCACTCTCCCCCGCAAAATCAGGTCCTAAGGCAGAATTGACAAAGAAGGGGGAATGGGGTAGACTTCACGCGTACAAAAAAAGGAGGACTAAATGAAAAAATTCAGGCTAAAATCAATCCTGGCACTCGCGCTGGTGATTTCGGGAATTTTTGTCTCAATCTCATGCAAATCAACGTCATTCGCCGAACCAGAGATGAAAGAGAGGATGTACTGGAGCATCTGCGGAACTGACTCGAAGGGAAATCCCTCGACCGTGCATATTCTCGGAACAATCCACGTGGGCGACGAGAGACTTTATCCGCTTCCATCTCAGGTCATGGATGATTTTGAGAACGCCGACCGTCTTGTGGCTGAAATCTCATCTGAGGATATGGACGCTTTGCAGGGAGAGCTTGTAAAGTCACTTATCACCAACCTGATAAAGGCACAGGGAAGGAACGTCATGAACGAGCTTTCCGAATCAGAACTTGAGACGCTTTTTTCCGTGCTTGACGAGACGATTGCGCGTCCCTTGGGAATGTACGAGCCGTGGCTTCTTACGAACACAATCTCGGTCTTCCAATATGCGAGCTGCGGATTGGATGCAACGAAGGGAGTGGATCAGTTTCTTATGGACAAGGCGAAAAAGGACGGACGTTCATGGGAAGGTCTTGACACTCTTCAGCTCCAGATTGACGTTATGCAGTTCGGAACCTATGAGGAGCAGCTTGCCGTTCTGAAATCGATTCTGCTTGTGCTTGAGAATCCCGAGATTTTCAACAATTACATCAACAATCTTTATGAGGCGTATCTTGCAGGGGATGAGAAAGCCATGCTGGAAGCTGATGAGGACGAAGAGGAGCTGATGGGTGAAAGCGATCCCATGCTGGAAGAGTATTCAAAAAATTACAACGAGGCGCTTCTGACAAAAAGGAACAAGGCGTGGGCTGAAAAAATAAGGGGCTACCTGAATGACGGTGGCGAGACTTTCATCTTTGCGGGATCCATGCATTTTCTGGGCAAGGATTCAGTGTTCAGCTTTCTGGGCAAAAAATAGAGGAAGAGCTGCAGCTACAAGTTGAGCTTGTCTTCCGGATTGATTGCCTTTCCGTTCTTGTAGATTGTGAAATGGAGGTGGGGACCCGTACTCATTCCGGTGCTTCCCACTTTTCCAATGACGGTGTTCGTGTAGACGTAATTGCCCTTTTCACAAGTGATTTTGCTCATGTGTCCGTAAAGCGACTTGTATCCGCTGTGGTGCTGGACAATCACATAGTTTCCGTAGATGCTGCTCCAACCCGCCGTAATCACACGTCCCTCGCTCGTGGGGAAGATGGACGTTCCTTTCGGACAAGCCAAGTCAGTGCCTCCGTGGTAAGTGCGCTTGGAAGAGTCGAAGGGACTTACGCGCCATCCGTATCTTGAAGAGATGTAATAAGCTGAATGAAGCGGTTTTTTGAAAAGCTCGCCGCTCAGCTCAAGGAGTTTTCCCGGATCCATCTTTCCGTCAACCAAAAAGACGGTCGTTCCGGACCTGAGTTTTTCCGTGGCGGTCCTGTTGTTCGCAGTCAGAGTAGGCTCCACCTTCACGTCATTTCTCTTGCAGATTGTCTCAAGCGTCTCCCCGTCCTTTTGCACGGTATAAAGAACTCCCTTCATTGACGGAATCTTGAGCAGGGAATTCACCCTCAGGCTCAGTGCCGATGAGATGACTCCCTCGTTCGCGCTGAAAATGGTTCCGTTGTCCACACCGAACTGCTTGGCGATTACACCGACCGTGTCGTTCTCCTTCACCCTGTAGACCCTGTAGAAAAGCGGTGTCTCGACGAATTCCTCATCAGTCACATCATCCTGCGCGGCATCCTCAATCAAGTCCGAACCTTCCGCGATGAGTCCAGAATCCATGGAAAGACCAGCATCGTTTTCCAAAGGCTCCACGGAATCCCCGATGGCATTAAGCACCGCAAGCTCGGAATTCTCGTCAATATTGCTGTCAACAGGAAGACCGCTTATATCCTCCTCCGCAATATTCTCGCCCGGAAGAGGCTGATTATACTCATCGACCGCAAGATCACTCTCATCGGCAAGACTGTCACCAAGACCACCGCCCTGACCGCTGTAGTTGTTTATGTGGACAAGGACCGCCGTACTAGCGAATCCCAAAGTCATTGCCAAGAACATGGAGAGAGCGCCTGTCAGAATGACTTTCTCATGGGTCCTGACTTTGAGACGCTTCGTGTAGCAAATTTCCTTCGAAAAAATAAATTTCTGTTTCATCGTACCGTACCAACTATAAACTCATGGAACCGCCCATGTAAAAAAAATCAAGCTTGAGAAGCCGGTTCCCTTTCCTTTTTATTCAGCCCGATTAAGTAGGTCTCAAAGGATTCTGTCCTGCAGGCCTCCGGTTTGAATCCCTTCGCCGTGGCAAAAATCCCGCGCATCTTAATCAGCTCTTTCTGCTGATCCCCGTTCTGGAAAATCTTCACGCAGAAATTTCCTCCGGGCTTAAGCATCTCTTCGGCATACCAAATGGCCATCTCCACAAGCGACCTGGACCTTGCTGTATCAACTGTACGGTTGCCGGTAGTAAGAGGAGCCGCATCACAAACGACGAGATCATAGGGTCCGTTCTCCTTGATTTTGGAACGGATTTCCTCACTCAGCAAATCACCCTGGAAGAAAATCAGGTTGTCGCCCTTGACTGACTTAGCCAATGGATTCAAATCCACCGACACTATTTTACCAGATTTTTCGAGTTTGCGCAAGAGCCATGTGGTCCAGCTTCCGGGAGCGGATCCCAAATCAAGGACTGTATGACCGGATTTCAACATTCCGAATTTCGAATCAATCTCCTGCAACTTGTAGACACTGCGGGCGGGATAGCCTTCCTTGAAAGCCTTCTGAGACCAATAATCCGGTTTGCTGTAAGAATTGGACGCTTTTGCCATACCCCGTTATCGGCATTTTTCGCCGTTTTGATTAGGGAAAGCTTCCGATGGCACAGAGAATCCCCCGTTGGATATTACTCGTTGAACTAAATTTTTATCCTGCCCCGGAAACTTCTTGCCAGAGTCACTTTGTCAATGTACTCAAGATCACCGCCGACGGGAAGTCCGCTTGCAAGACGGGTAACAGTACAGCCTGACAATGATTCGGTCTGGGAAAGAACGTGCTGGATGTAGAGCGCCGTTGTGTCACCTTCCACAGTGGGATTCGTCGCTATTATGACCTCACGGATTTCCCCCTCCCTGACCCTCTCAACAAGAGATTTTATCCTGAGCTGATCCGGCCCCACGCCGTCAAGAGGAGAGATTACGCCTCCTAGCACATGGAAAAGTCCTTTGTACTCGTTCGAATTCTCTATCGTTGAGACATCCTGGGGCTGCTCAACCACGCACAGAAGGGATCTGTCACGGTTCATGTCGGAACAGATTGGGCAAGTCTCGCTTTCCGTCCACGAGCCGCATATTGAGCAGGGATGTATTTTTTGCTGAAGGGTCGCAATCTGCCTTGCGAAACGGTCCATAAAAATCGGATCGGCTTTGAGAAGATGATTTGCGATTCTTGCGGCAGATTTTTTTCCGATTCCCGGAAGCCTTGAAAAACTTTCGGTGATTTCGTCCAGTGCGTTCATCAACCAAGCCCGGGGATATTCATTCCAGAGAGCATGGGCCCCAGTTTCGCCTTGATTTCTTCCTGAACGTTCTCCACCGCAGCATGATGGGCCGCCTTGATTAAGTCCTGGAGCATCGGAACGTCGCGGTTGTCCACGCAGATTGGGTCGAGCACAAGGTCAATCATCTCAAACTTTCCGTTCAAAGTCACGGTCACCATGTTTCCGCCGGAAGAACCAGAAGCCTGCACCTCCGCAAGCTGGGACTGAGCGTTCTCAAGCTGTCCCTTAAGGTTCCCGATGTTCTTTATCATGTCAAATGGATTCATATTTTCCTCTTTATTACTGACCGACAATCCTTCCGCGAAAGACATCCCGTATGAGAGCGACGTCCTCCGGCAGACTGATTTGTCCGGTTTCTTTTATCTCCTCTTTCAATGTAACAGAAAAAGCGATTTCTTGTCCATAGACCTTCGAGAGATATTTCGAAATCTTTGCGCTGCACGAGCGTATTCTGCTCAAGTCAAAATCCGTGGAAATAGTGCACTCCACGGTCCCGCCGTTTTTTTTCCAATTTTCGGTCTTTGAAATGAGCGCTCCGACAAAGGGCTCCGTCTCGGAAAAATCATTCTGGACTGCCTCACGAACTTTTTCCACGCTTGAAGTGTCCACAGCTGAGGACGGCACAATCTCCCTGTCAGACTGTTGTTCCGGAGATTTTTTTTCACCCTCGTCTTTCCGCACGTCAGGATTTTTTTGCTCCCTGCTTTGAAGAGAGTGCAGAAAATCACTCAGGTCTGGAGGCTCCTCACCATCCGGCGCATCCTGATATTCGGATCCGTCATCCTCAAAACTTGCTGAGTATTTTTCAGGCGGTTCAGCTCCGCCAAAATCAAAAGGGCGGTTTTCAGTCCTTGTCTCCTGATTTTGCAACGCAAGATTCTGCTGCTCAAGATTCTGCGGTTCAAGACTCCGCGCATCATCCCGCACTACCCTGGCCAAAGAAGCATTCGAAAGCATGGGACGCACGGCATCAAGGGCACGCTTGACTTCCATGGGAGAGACATAATCTTTCAGCCAGCACAATCTGCTTACGGCAAGCTCAAGCTCATACCTTGGACTCAGGGAGTAACGGATGTCTCGGTAAAGCTGCATGAAAATGGAAAGGGCCCGCTCAATCTGCACGCTGCTCCATGAGGAAAGAACGTCCGAGTTGAATCTTTCGGCTGCCTGTCCCAAAAGAGCCTCCTTCGTGATTCCGTTTTTAATAAGAAGAAGATTCCTCAGGTAGTCGGTGCAGTTCGTAATCAGCTGCTCGATTGAGACTCCGTTCTGCAAATATTCGTCCAGCTTCAAAAGTGCCGTGGATGAGTCTCCCGCAACACAGAATCCGAAAAGCTCGTTCAGTCGGTCCACGCCCACAAGCCCGAGTTTGTCGCGGATTTTTTCATAGGTAATCTCACCGTCGCTGAACGCCGCAACCTGATCGAAAAGAGTGTAGCTGTCGCGCATACTTCCTGTGGATTCCCTGGCAATCCAGTAGAGTGCCTCATCCTCCGCCTTGATTCCTATCTCCGACGCTGCAAGTGCAAGCTGTTCCTTTACTTTTTCAATGGGGACGAGACGGAAGTTGAACTGCTGGCACCTGCTTTTGATTGTGGCGGGAACCTTCTGCAGTTCGGTCGTGGCGAAAATGAAGATGACATAAGGCGGCGGCTCCTCGATGGTTTTGAGCAATGCGTTGAAAGCGCTGGTCGAGAGCATGTGGACTTCATCGATTATGTAGATTTTGTACTTGCAGGAGTTCGGAGGGAACATCACCTCGTCCTTAATCTGCCTGATGTCGTTTACGCTTGTATTTGAAGCACCGTCTATCTCAATCACGTCCATGGATGAGCCGGCTGTGATTTCCTTGCATGCTGAACATTCCCCGCATGGTGTGGCCGTGGGACCTTTCTCGCAGTTCAATGCCTTTGCCAAAATGCGAGCGGTGGAAGTTTTACCGCATCCCCGGGGTCCTGAAAACAAATATGCGTGCGCAATCTTTTTTGACTCGATCGCGTTTTTCAATGTGGCGGCAACAAATTCCTGCCCGACAAGATTCTCAAAACTCTGCGGCCTTCGTCTGGTCGCCGTTACTTCATAAGCCATAATTCATTATAACCGAAACAAAAAAAAATCGCAAGGGAGAGGTTAGGAGTGAGGAAACAGGATTGAGAAGTGAGAAGTTTTCAATTCTCAATTTTCAACTCTCAGTTTTCACCTCTCAAACTCGCCGTACTCGCATCCGATGTGCCTTGCCACGATGTCGTCTATGAGGATTTTTTTCCCCTTTTCTTTTTTGTAAAGCCTAACGGTGCCGGATCCGTTTCCTCCGTTCCAGAGCCGCTTGAACATCTTTTGTCCGTCGGGGTCTTCATAATTCACCCAGAGCATGTCGGATTTTTTGCACTTCACCTCGGTCTCCATCACGGCGGTTTTATTTTCCTGCTTTACGTGCCAGATGATTTCGCTCTCCGTCTCCTCCGATGAGAACTCAGTTTTAGTGCGCGTCCAGAATTTGCTGAAATTAAATTCGTAAGGCTGCCCCTCGTACCAAAAAGCGGAAAGCAATTTTCTGTTCAGGGGGATTCCGAAAACCTTGGGTCTTCCGCCCCCGATGTCAAAAACTGAATTGTTAAGACGCTTGCTTGTCTTACGGCTCACAAGGTCGCAGGATGAGAGCCACACCCAGGGACTCGTGAATCCGCATCCCCAGTTTTTGTCGGAGTAGCCGAAAGAGTACTCTCCCCTCGCCGTGTAGGACTGCCCGTTCAAAACAATGGAACCCGTCACGTTCGTCTTCATTCCCTCGGCGTGCCAGTACATCTCGAAAGCCTTTAGCGCACGGAAGATTTTTCCCGCACCATAGCCCACGTTGAAAGCGACTTTTTTGTTCAGTCTCAGGTCCCATTTCATTTCTCCTGCGTCGCTCATGTATGCGGGTACTTTCGCCTGGGACTCCCTCACCAAAACGGAGCCACGGAGCTCGGTGTCGCTTGCAAAACACTCTGCGGCCTTTACGGAATACGGAGCCTTTTCGCTCACTGTGACATCCTTCCACGAAAAGAACCTGTGCAGCTGGACCTTGTTCTTTCCCCAGCATCCCGCCTTCACCATGAGATAAGAGGGCTTTACCTTCCTCTCCTGATTTTCCGGGAACTGTCCCAAAATCGGTCTTGTGCTTTCACCCGAAAGAGCCGGATTGCAAAGGAAGAACTCAATGAAAAAAGGAACCTCCTCCCCGGTAGCGTCATTGACAGCCGTGAACGAATGCCACCACCAGTCATATCCCCTGCGAGCGAATTTCCCCGTGAGCATGAATGCGTTTCTTTCCGGGTCTTTTTGATTGAATCCGTTTTTTCTGTCTTTCATCTGCGGCACCTCGTTGAAAAAATCCAATGAAAATCTGATAGGCTCAATTTCGAGTTTTATAAGTCCCTGTCATTGCCGGACTTGATCCGGCAATCCTTTTTAGCAGATTATCGGGTCTAGCCCGATAATGACAGGATTGTTAAAAAAAACTCGACATTCGACCTGATAGTAAAATTTCTTCCATTATATCACAAATCCTCCGGCATGTCATTCACAAAAAATATCGGAAAAATATTTCACCCCATGACAGTGTTTGTCGTACCCCATGACATATAATGGGGACAGATGGAAAGAGTTGTATGCGACGGAAGACTTCACTTTTCCGCAAAGAAAAACAACTCCTATTGCGAAATTCAGTGGCTTTCCACCTTTTTTCGCAATACGGAGAATTCATTAAAAATAAAAAACACCGGCAGAAAAAATCCACCGGTGATGAGCTAAAAGCCTAAAAGCCTAAACTGATTTTGTCAGCTTAGATTCTGAAAAGCAGATCCTCGTAGCTCGGGAATGGCTTGTACTCCTCACCCAAAAGCGACTCAATCTGATCGGCGACCGCACGTGCCTCCGCCATCGCAGGAAGAACCGTATTTGCGTAAGCCTTTGCCTCGCTCATGTAATCCGAGCACTGCTTTGCGGCAAGATGTTTCTGATTCAACTCGTCGGTCTTGGCTGCAAGCTCGTCTGTAAGCACGTCGAGAGTCTTGAGCAATGAGGTCTCGGCCTTGCACTTCGCGTCGGGAACCACAGATTTCAAATCGATCGCGGTCTTGCTCACTGCCTGCATGTATTTGAATGAAGCAGGGAGAATGTCCTTGTTGATCATCTCAAGCATTGTCTGCACCTCGATGTTCAGGACCTGGCAATATTTTTCCAGCTTGATTTCGTAGTGGCTCTCAATCTCCGTCTTGTTGTAGATTCCAAGCTCCATGAACATCTTGATGTTTTTCGGATCCATATAATGCTCCATGGCCTCGGGAAGATTTCGCAGATTCAGAAGCCCGCGTTTCTCGGCCTCAGTAACCCAGCTCGCGTCATATCCGTTGCCGTTGAAAATGATTCTCCAGTGTGCGTTAAGCTCACGCTTGATCAAATCACCAAGAGTCTTGTCAAAATCAGCGGCCCCCTCAAGCTCATCCGCAAATCCCTTGAGCACGTAGGCGACAATAGCGTCAAGCACCGTGTTCGGACCGGAGATGGAAAGCGATGAGCCCACGGAGCGGAACTCGAATCTGTTTCCGGTGAAGGCGAAAGGCGACGTGCGGTTTCTGTCAGTGGAGTCCTTTGGGATCGGAGGAAGAGCGTCAACACCAAGGGTCATCTTTTTCTTCGTGACATCATCGTAGTGAGTTCCGTTTTTGATTGACTCAAGGACAGCCTGAAGCTCCTCGCCCATGAAGATTGAGATGATTGCGGGCGGTGCCTCGTTCGCTCCAAGACGATGGTCGTTGCTTGCGGATGCGACGGAAATCCTGAGCAAATCCTGATACTCGTCCACTGCTTTAACGATTGCTGTTACGAAAAGAATGAACTGTGCGTTCTTCGCAGGTGTGTCGCCCGGGTCCAAAAGATTCTCTCCCTCGTTGGTCGCCATGCTCCAGTTGTTGTGCTTTCCGCTTCCGTTCAATCCCGCGAAGGGTTTTTCGTGGAGGAGGCAGACAAGACCGTGACGGCGGGCGACTTTTTTCATCACCTCCATCGTGAGCTGGTTCTGGTCGGCTGCGATGTTCGTGGTGGAGAAAATCGGGGCCATCTCGTGCTGTGCGGGTGCGACCTCGTTGTGCTCTGTCTTTGACGTGATTCCGTATTTCCAAAGGGTCTCGTTCAAATCCTCCATGTACTCCACGATTCTTGCCTTGAGCGCGGCGAAATACTGGTCGTCCATTTCCTGACCCTTGCTCGGTTTTGCTCCGAACAAAGTGCGTCCCGTCATGCGGAGGTCTTTCCTCTGATTGTAGAGTTTTTCATCAACGATAAAATACTCCTGCTCAGGTCCCACGGTTGTCGAAATGTGAGCGGCTGTGGTATTTCCGAAAAGACGGAGGATTCTGAGTCCCTGCTTGTTGAGAGCCTCCATCGAGCGGAGAAGCGGAGTTTTTTTGTCGAGCGCCTCACCCGTGTATGAGCAGAATGCGGTCGGAATGCAGAGAGTATGTTCCTTCACAAAAGGATAGACCGTCGGATCCCAGACCGTATATCCCCGGGCCTCAAAAGTCGCGCGTGTTCCTCCGGACGGAAATGACGATGCGTCGGGCTCACCCTTCACAAGCTCCTTTCCGCTGAATGTCATAATCACAGAGCCGTCGTCCGTGGGATTGATGAAGCTGTCGTGTTTTTCCGCGGTGATTCCCGTAAGAGGCTGGAACCAGTGGGCGAAGTGAGTGGCTCCCTTTTCAATGGCCCATTCCTTCATGGCGTGCGCCACCTGATTCGCCACATCCAGATTCAGAGCCTCCCCATTGTCCAAAGTGCGTTTCAAAGCCTTGAACGTTTCTTTTGGAAGACGCTCCTTCATAACGTGCTGATTGAACACATTCGAGCCGAACAGTTCCGGAACATTGATTACAGCCATACTTTCCTCCTTGCCGCCAGCGAAAGATTTTCGGAGGCAACATTTGATTTGAAAATAAAAAAAGGCGCTGTGAATCCGTAGTTAAAAAAATACAGTTCACATCGCCTTTGATGTTTGATTAGAATCTAGCACTATTAAAAAAAAATGTCAAGAGCCGGAAAAGTTTTAAAACTAAAAATCTTCGGAATTGAAAATTCCATCCGTGAGGTTCGACGCGAAATTCAAAACCTCGTCCCTCGCCTCGCTCCTGAACAAATCACGGTAGTCAAAAAGAGCGAATCCTGAGACATCCTCATTTTCACCGAGCGTCTGTATCTGCCGCAGAATGATGTCGTTATGTGAAAGCCACTCGCTCGTCTCGTTGTTGTCGGCCACATCCGTCCCCGCCCTGTACAAGGCAAGTCCCACGTTCAGATCAACAGAGTCAATTCTCGGAAGAGAAGTCCATGACTCAAGGACGCTCTCAAAAGCGTAGGGACTCAAATTTCCGTTTCCCGTCCTGAGCTCAAAGCCCCAGTAAAGCTGAGGGAGGATAAAATCAACATAGCACGGCTCGCTCATCCACTTGTCCACGTCCGCAAAATACTGCCAGCTGCTTCTGAGGTTCGAAAGATTTCCTGCGGGACTCACCCCGAAAACGACCTCTGCTTTTTCCTCATGCACAGCTTTGTAAACCGAGGAAATCAAGTCGCTCACATTTTTTCTTCTCCACTCAAGCAGGCTCATCTCAGTTCCGCTTGCGTCGTACTCCGCCTTGTCAAAAGAAAGATCTTCATCGTAATCATCGAGCATTGGATAAAAATAATCGTCGAACTGAATTCCGTCCACGTCATAGCTTTTCACAAAGTCACGCACGCAGTCCGTAATCTTTTCCCTGACTTCGGGGATCGACGGGTTCAGATAATACTGTCCCTTGTGCAGGAGGATTTTCCTTGAGTCATCTCCGGAATTAAGCCACCCGCAGATTATGCTCCCTTCCTTAAAAAAGTCCCGTCCCACTCCGGCTCCCGTCACCCGGTAGGGATTGAACCACGCGTGGACGGAAATATTTTTTTTGTGTGCCGCATCAATCATTATTTCGTAAGGATCAAAATCAGGCTCCGATCCGTCATCCCCGAGCAAAAATTTCGAAACAGGAAAGAGAGCTGATTTTTTATAATAAGAGTCGGAATGGCTGTGCGCGTGAAGAATCAAAGTGTTGAGACCGAGCGATGAGATTTTTTCCATCATCAAAGAAACCTCCGACGTAAAATCCTCTTGATTTTTTGGAAGGGCAGCCCAGTCAAAGTATGAGAACCAGATTCCGCGCATGGTCTTTTTGCTCAAAATATCTGTCCAGTTCATGATGCCATGATTTTTCTCAAGGCAAATACTATCACCTGATGATAGCCTATCCAAATTGATTTCCACTGGCAAAAATCCTTCCGGTGAAAAAGCGTACGGATTGCATCCGAAAATAATTTTCAGTGCAGGAGAAATCGCGATGTTGTTCTCAAGGGATGAGCCTGTCCCGTAGCAGAGAAGGACGGAATCGGAAAGCTCATAAAGCTCGGAAGGGATTGAGACACCGCACTGCACCGTAACCGAAGTGCCGCAGCTTAAAAACAGATTCCTCAAAAAAGCACCCGGAGCCGATTTGTTCACGCAGATGAGGTAATCGAAGTGCCCGCGTATTTTTGACGCTGAATTAAAATCTGCGAGCCTGAAAGATAATTTTGTCCCGCGGATTTTTTTTATCTTCCTCACGGTCTCATCAACGGATTTTTTTTCCTCAGGCGGATAGACAATCAGGACCTTTTTTCTTGACGCAAGACCCAGGGGAAAAAATCCCCTCTTGTTTTTTACGAGGGTCAGACCGGACGTGCAGATTTCACTGAGGATTTTCACGTCGCTTTTTTTGTCGGTCTTCCAGGAGGAATTTTCAGAATCATTTTTTTTCAACGAGAGATTTTTTTTCACGGCAGAATCAATCAGGGAAAGAAGTTCTTTATCCGCCTTAGCATAATCGGAAAGTTTTTTTATGGCCGACGAAAAATTATCCTCACCTGACTCATCGCAAAAAAAATCAGCCACGAGAAAAAAATCCGCGCCTTTTTTCAAACCATCGGCAAAATCAGAAACAAGATTCTCATCGCTAGAAAGAGTAAGCGCATGAAAGGAAAAAGGATTTTCGGCATGGAAAAGTTTTTCCGAGAATGTCCTTTGCAGCGAAAGGTTCAGATTTTGATCATCGCAAAAAGATTTTTCCTGAGTGTCCGGCAAAAGAAGGTTTATGCCCAGAGCGGAATATTTTTTTTCAATCAGCGAGGCGTAAAGGGACGCGATGTATTTGCTTCCGCTCGCACCGACCAGATGAGGATCAGGAAGGACAGTTCCCATTTTCTCAAGCACCGTAGTTTTTGCAAAACAAGAGACGAAAGGCGGAATTTCTGAATCAGATGCGTTTGCAAAAAAAGCGAATTTATTTTTCAGAACGGAAATCTTTTTGTAAACCCGCTCAGGATTTTTGAACAATTCTTCCGAGAGCATGAATCCTCCCGGGAACACGGAGGAACTTTTTTCGGAATCAAAAACAGGGCTTTCAGGATTCTCAATCACGGGCATAAAAAGCAGGGAGATTTTTTCCCCGGTACTCAGCTGTCCCGACATTTTCATAACGTCCATGCTCTCCGAACTAAAATCCGGATTGCCGCCGTTTTTTTCTTCTTTTAAATTTATCAGAAAATTTGAATCATGGGAGTTACAAGGAAAAATTACGATGGCGAGCAAAAGAAGCGGAAGAAGAATCCTGCTTGAAAATTTCTTGTCTTTGATTTTAAAATCTAAACGCATAAAAGACAATACCACAAATTTTCCGCATGTTCAATCCCCGGTCAGTAATTGATTTTCTCACGTACCCTCTTCACTCTGGATGCTGCGGCGACAGAAATATCCACCGTCACACCATTGTCATCCGGACAAATCGTGAGCACTGCCTCCCCATGGTTTTTCTCAAGACGAACAGGCTCACCCACTATCGCGCACCGTTCTCCGTTCAAATCAATTTCCAAAAGAGATCCGTTTTGCATCGCACATTCAATCACGTAAAGTTTTCCAGCATAGTCCATCGCAAAAGCCTCAACCCTGTCAAAGCGGATGGAAGATTCCTGAAGCTGCGACTCATTCACAATCAGCCGTCTCTCAATTCTCTGCGAAAGAAACTCCTCCTTTTCAGAAGGAAGATTCATTTTTTTCAGGCAGGACTTCATGTGTGAGATGAGCTTTTCCGGCGTATCGTCAGATGTCTCCACGGAAGATTTTTTTTCCGCATACCGGGACAGGGTATACATGTTTTTTCTTAAAATCGGGAAGCCAAGGGGCATGGTATTTTTCTCAAGCGACTTCACCTTGCCTATGTACTCAAGACCGGATGCCTCAATTGCGGATCTTGCATCTTCATCCGAAACAAAATCCATGAGATAAATTCCCTGCGAAAGTTTTTCGACGATGTGAGGAGCGAGCACAGAATTTTTTTCCACCATCACCTGATTCTGCTCCGAAAGCCTGAGAACATATCCCTTGAACAAAGTCGCCGAATCGTAGGAATTGAACCAATCCTCAACGCTGACCACAAGACTCTGAGGCAAATCATAGAGGGAATATTTTTCAAGGATGGAAATCACGTCGCCGCTTTTCATTCCCATGTCGAAGGCCCGTATCACAGAGTGTCTTGAGATTTCAAAAACAAGCGCCACATCAATATGCCTTATGTCCATGCAGCGGACAATCTCAAGAAGTTCCGAAAGACTCAGACCCGGCATCACAGTGACGGAAAATCCAGCGTCAATGCTCAGAACTTTTTTTTCACCCTCCTGAGACAGATTGGTTTTCTTGAAAAAATCAGCGAGCTGAAAAAGATTCTCTCCGTCCTTTCCGGTTCCAATTTTTTTTAAAATGCCGAGCGACATGCAGGAAGAAATCATTGCTCCCATCATTCCAAGCGAAGTTTCATTTTCCCCGTCCGACTCCGCGTCCCTCATCAGAAGCTCAAACCTCGTGGGGCCGGCAGAAGATAAATTTTTAGAGCGAAGATTAATCAGCGATGAAAGCCTTAGAAGAGTCTCCTCCGTGTAAGCCCCCTCCCCCATGGAAAAAAGCGTGTCCATCAAAAGCTGTGCGTTAGACTGAAGGCTGCGTCTCGACAAAATATTTCCGCTTGAAGCCGCACACAAAAAAATCAACCGGTGAGTCTCTGGCATCTGCGCAAACTGATTCAGTCTCTGCCAGTCAACAAAAAATCCGCCGTCTTTTTCATGCAGGATTTGCAGGTTTCTGAGCGCGTCGGTCAAAATCTGAATCTGAGTCTCCGTGCCCGCATTCTCCGTTTCCTCAGTGCCGCATACAATCTCAAAATCACGGACGATTTTTTTCCGTAGTTTTCCGTCCGCCTTGCACAAATCAGGATGCGTGAGAATGAACGAAATGAACGCAGCAAAAAAATATTGCGAGACTTCAAACGAATCCGAACTCACTTCCATCTTTTTTTCAACAGGAAGACTTTCAGGAGAGACCAAAAGATCCATGGAAAGAAGAGGAGAAATGTCGGACTCAAAAACAGGATTCAAAAGAAGAACTGCATCGGAGTCCTCTGGAAAAGTCCTTGAAAAAATCAAGTTGCGCTCCTCCAGATTGAAGATATGCTCGTTCAGTTGCCGTCTCGTCGCCTGTCCCTTGAAAAAATCACGGATTCTTTTTTTTGTGGTTCCCGGCACAAGATGAATCAGAGAGAGGATTCTGAGATCTTTTTTTCCGAGCAGGGCAAGCATATTTTTTTTATTCTCCGGACGACATAAAAAATCAGAAAAAGAGTCCATGAGTTTTTGTTTGTTGAAAGGAGTTTTTATCTCACCAAGGCAGACACGCACTTTGTCAAGAAAATCCTCGGTGGGCATCTTCGACAAATACTCGCGCCACATAAGCACACGCTCAGTCCTTTCATTCTGCATCATTTTTATCTCCCGGGCGGCACTCAATCATCTTAGGATCCGAAAGCTCGTCAAAACTTTTTTTATCAACATAGCGGATGATTCTGTAGGCATATCCCTGCTCGCCCAAAAATTTCTGCCTTTTGGTTCCGAACTCCTCGTCCACGGTTCCCCTCGTCACAAGAGTAAAAAAGCGAGCCGTTCTCTGCTTGGGTCGCAAAAGCCTTCCGAGTCTCTGAGCCTCCTCCTGCCGGGATCCAAAAGTACCGCTCACCTCAATGGCCATGCTCGCGTCTGGAAGATCAATCGCAAAATTCGCAACCTTGCTCACGACAAGCACATTGATTTTTCCCTGCCTGAATTCCGCGTAGATTTTATCACGGTCAGAATTTTTTGTCTTCCCCGTAATCAGCGGAGCGTTGAGGGTCTTGGAGATTTCATCAAGCTGATCCAGATACTGACCGATCACCAGAATCTTGTCGTCGGGAAAAAGCTCCACAAGCTCACGTGCAATTTTTATTTTGTCTGGATTCGTCGCGGCAATCTTGTTCTGCTCCCTTTTCGATCCGTCGGCATAATCAAGTCCAAGACTTTCGGGCAAGGGAAGTCTCACCTCCACGCACTCTGCCGATGCAATCCACCTTTCTTTCTCAAGCTCCTTCCAGGGCACATCGTATCGCTTCGGACCGACCAAAGAAAAAACGTGTCCCTCGCATCCGTCCTCACGAACCAAAGTCGCAGTAAGTCCCACACGACGCACCGCCTGAATCTCCGCCGCAACTCTGAAAACAGGAGCCGGAAGCATGTGCACCTCATCGTAAATAATCAGTCCCCAGTTGTTTTTTCTGAAAAGCGAAAAATGCGGATAAGGTCCCTCTTTGTCAGGCCGCCAAGTGAGCACCTGGTAAGTCGCGACAGTTACCGGCTTGATTGATTTTGACTCGCCCGTGTACTCCGCAATCTGATCGGAGGTCAAAAAAGTTTTGTCAAGGAGCTCGTCAATCCACTGATGGACCGCAGTGATGTTCGTCGTCACAATCAGGGTGTTCGTCTGGAGCATGGACATGAGTTTCATTCCAACGATGGTTTTTCCCGCGCCGCACGGAAGCACGATGGTTCCGAATCCAGTCCCGGGTCCCTTGTCACCGACCAATGCCTGTGCCGCCATTTTCTGATAATCGCGGATTTCAAAAGTCTTTCCGCCGAGAGTCGTTTCCCGAAGTTCAATGCCCAGATGCTCTCCGTCCACAAGAGGAACGTCATCCTTCACCGGCCAGTTCATAGAAAGAAGCTGCTGCTTGATTGTGCCACGGTCGGTCAGATTCAGAATGAAACAGAATTTTTTCTCATCATCGCTCACGCTAACACAATCATTTTCGGGTGTCTCGTAATTTGCAGGAGCAAGAAATTTTTTCAATGCCATGCTGTGGTCAATCTGTCTGAAAATCAAATGGTTCGCGCAGACAAGATATAAAAACTCCTCCACAGATTCCTTTCCGTTCTCTTCTCTTGAAATCTTCGGTCCCGGCACAAGGCGAATTTTTCCAAATCTCTCGGCAGTCTCCAAAATCCACACGGAAACAGACTGGGGAAGCTCGTAGCGGGAATATTTCTCAAGCACGCCAATCACTTTTTCAGAAGAGAATCCTGCGCTCGCAGCATTCCACAAAGAAAGGGCCGTAAGCTTGTAAGTGTGCCAATGCTCGGGTGAACGCTCCAGCTCCGCGAAGGGAATCAACGCGTTTCTGCACTCCTCTGATTTCGGAGCATGGACATCAAGCATGAGAGATCTGTCTGACTGTATTACCAACGGATTTTCAGGATTTACCATATCCTTCGATTATACATCGAAAAAAAAAATTCTTCAAGGAGATTTTTTTAATCCGTCACAATCCGTTTCCCAATCTGATTCGTTTTACGAAACTCTGTTACAAATCAGCCGGAAAAATGTTATTCTTTTAGATAGAAATTCCACGCTGATTTTTACGGCGGCAGAAGGAGCAGAAAATGAAAATTTTGCATAAATTGATTTCAAGACTGATTTTTTCTTCCATAACATTGATGTTTTCCATCGGATCTGTTTCTGCGGAGGAGATGATTGTGCTTCCACATCCCATTCCCCGTCCGCCCATTGAGCCTGTACGCCCGGTTCTTCCAGGAATCATCATGCGTACCCCCGAAGCAGATGCGTCATCAATCAAACTGAGCGATCTTAGCGTGAACGTGAGCGTGGTGGGAAATGTTGCCACGACGACCTGCGACATGATTTTTACAAACAGCTCTTCCCGCGTTCTTGAAGGTGAGTTTGAGTTTCCTCTCGGACAGGGGCAGACCATCGTGGGTTACGCGCTCGACATCAACGGAAAGATGAGGCAGGGGGTCTCCGTGGAAAAGGAAAAAGCCCGAACGGTTTTTGAGGACATTGAAAGACGAAACGTGGATCCGGGACTTGTGGAACTCACTGCGGGAAACAATTTCAAAACAAGAGTCTATCCTCTTCCCGCACATGGAAGCCGCCACATCCAGATTTCTTATGAGGAGACGCTCGACTCGGGGAAGGACGGGAACGGACGATTCTACATCCTCCAGCCACTCACGGACAAAACGCTTGACTCATTTTCATTCAGGATAAATGTTTTCGGAATGGAAAGCGGAATTAAGTCCAGTGAAAAGAAATCAGGCTCAAAAGGCTCATCGTTCAGTTCCTTCGATATGGATGACTGGAGCAACGCATATCAGAATCAGTTCGAAAGGAAAAACTTCAAATTTGAAAATCCCGTGCAGATTTCCCTTCCACCGGTTTCGGACGACGGAAGCAAGCAAGTTTTCACTCAGGATGAGGGACGCGACACATATTTTTATTTTTACACGCCAATGCAGTCAGCCGCAAAAGAAAAGACGCTTCCCTCCTCACTGAACATTTTCTACGACGTTTCCTCATCAATGGAAAAAAGAAATTTCGACGCGGAGATGAGGCTCTTAAAATCATACCTGAAATCTTGCATGATGAAAAACATGAAGCTCAGAGTCGGTGTGACGGTTTTCAGCAATGAAATCCATGAGTCAAAAATCTTTGAGTTCAACGCTCGTCTCTCACGAACACAGGCAATCGCGGAGGAGATTGAAAACTACCTCAAGGGACAAAGCTATGACGGAGCGACGAACCTCAACATTGATTTTTCCGGACTCTATCCCGCCGATGAGACGCTGATTTTCTCCGACGGAATCTCGAACTGGAAAGGAAGCCGGTCAAGAGGTGAGATAAAATCAAGCGGAACTGTAATCAACACAATCAACTCATGCCCCTCCGCCGACCACGGATTTTTGCAGGACATCGCTCAGAAAAACGGTGGCGTTTACATCAACCTGAGCTCAAAGTCAACGGACGAAGCTTTGGTCTCACTCACAACGGAATCGCTCAGACTCATCCGCGCTGATTATGACAGGAACGCCATAAGTGATTTGCTTCCCGAAGTCGGCTCAATCATCACCGGGGATTTTTCCATGGCAGGAATTCTCAAGAGAAAGGAAACTCTTGTCACGCTCTCTTTCGGTTACGGAAACTCAATCACCGATGTGAAAAAAATTCTTGTCTCTGCAATCAGCGGAAAAAGCGGTCCAAAAAACATCAGCCGTCTCTGGGCGGAAAAAAAGATTGACGAGCTCAGCAAAAATTACGACGAAAACCGTGATGAGATTCTTGAGCTTGCCAAAAGATTCACAATCGTCACAAAGGACACGTCCCTCATTGTGCTTGACAGCGCGGCAGATTATGCAAAATACGGAATTGAGCCGCCGGATGAACTCAGGGCAGAATACGAAAAGATTATCTCGCGTCAGTCACAGACAAAAACTCAGGATGACGGAGGAAGGATTCCCGACTCGGTGCTGAAAAATTTTGAGGCGTTTAAAAAATGGTGGAACACAAAACCGTCCACGTTCAAAAAACCGGAGATGGAAAAGGGAGCCGTGAGGATGGATTTTGCGGAGGCAGCCCCGATGGAAGAAGAGTCCTACGCCGATGAATATATGTCGTTGGATTACGCGACGGAAGAAAGGGTCATGGGAGCAGCCCCAATGTCAAGCGCAAGAAGCTCGGCAAGAATGGCAGCCCCGAGAGCTTTGTCGGCAAGCGAACCGATGGCACTCTACACAAACAGTCTTTCGGAGGATATGGATATGGCGAAGGGTCGCTCCTCTATGAGGTCCGTAAATCCGGCGGGAGAAATCACACTTCAGGCATGGGACTCAAAATCAAGCTACATCGCGGCACTGAAAAAGACCGACACAAAAATGATGTACAAAAAATATCTTGAGCTGAAAAAAGAATACAGTTCATCGCCATCCTTCTACATGGAAGTCGCGGATTATTTCATGGAGGAAAAACTTCCGGATGAGGCACTCAGGATTCTTTCAAATCTTTCGGAGATGAACCTTGAGAACTCAGACGTGCTCCGTGCGCTCGGAAACAAACTTGTTGAATGGAAATTCTTTGCCGATGCAGTTCCCGTGTTTGAGAAACTCACAAAAATCCGGTCGGAGATTCCTCAGTTCTACAGGGATCTGGCTCTTGCTCTCTATCACAGCGGAGAGGCTCAGAAAGCAGTGGACACACTTTACTCGGTCGCAAAAAAAGAATGGGACTCCCGTTTCAATGAGGTGCAGCAGATTGTACTGAACGACATGAACGCAATCATCGCAAACGAAAAGGGAATCGACACTTCACTCATTGACAAGAGGCTCGTGGAGAATTTCCCGGTGGACATCCGAATCGTGCTCACATGGAACACGGACAACTGCGACATTGACCTTTGGGTGACGGATCCGAACAAGGAGAAATGCTACTACGGACACAAGCTTACTGAAATCGGCGGACGAATCTCACGGGACTTCACACAAGGATACGGACCGGAAGAGTTCTGCATAAGGGAAGCGAAAAAAGGCAAGTACAAGATTGAGGCGAACTACTACGGAAGCTCAAGCCAAAAGATTTTGCAGCCGGTTGTGGTTCAGGCGGAGGTCTACACGAACTTCGGAACCCCCTACCAGAAAAAACAAGTGCTCACCTTGCAGCTTGAAAAAATCAAGGGAAGTTTTACGGTGGGCACCATTGAGTTCTAAAAAGGGCGCTCGCTTGATGTTGTGGATGTCTAAGGAATTGCTGATTGATAGGAAATCATTAATCAGCTCAAAGCTTAAAGGCATCCATCGCATCAAGTATGCTGTCTAAGTTCTTTTTGTTCTGATCCGAAGCTCCGTTCACGCTCTTGATTGAATCCATTATCTGTGAGGTTCCGCCGGTCATCTCGGTAACGGAATCCTTGATTCTCTGCGTGGTAGTTGAAAGGCTCTCCATTTCGGATGCGACCTGTTTTCCTCCCGCAAGCATTTCCTGGGAAGCATTCCTTACATCAGCCGTAGCCTCATCTATGTTCCGCATGGCATCGAGCACCTGGACGCTTCCTGTCTCCTGCTCCCTCATCGCGCTCATCACAACCACTTCCTGATTTTTCACTGCCTCGGTCAAATCAAGAATCTGATTGAACTGATCGCGCACAAGTTTTGTACTGTTCGAAACGTCCTTAATCACACCGTTGAGTCCCTGAAGACTCTTCGCGATTCTTTTTCCCTGGGTGTTGCTCTGCTCGGCGAGTTTTCTGATTTCATCCGCAACCACGGCAAATCCCTTTCCTGCTTCCCCCGCATGGGCCGCCTCAATCGCTGCGTTCATGGCAAGAAGGTTGGTCTGAGACGCGATGTTCTGAATGACAGCGGATGCCTCCAAAAGACCCGATGAATCCTGAAGAACTTTGTCCGACATCTTCACGGAATCAGCGACACGACTTGAGCCAAGTTTTGAAGCCTCCTCAAGCTGATTGACCGACCTCTCATTCTTTTCCAAAATCTTTGCCACGCTCTGAATGTTCGCGACCATTTCCCTTACCGCGGCAGAACTTTCCTCCACACCGGCGGACTGATTCTCAATGCTTTTGTTAAGCGCGCTGATGTTTCCAAGAATCTCCATGGCAGCGGAATGTGCCTCCTCAACCCCGGATGCCTGTGACAAGATTTCCGCCTCAACTCTTCCAAGGCTCGAAACAATCTGGGAGACTGACGCCGACGTGGATTCCATGTTCGACTGAAGTTTTCCCGCAACCATGCCGCCTTCATCCACATTTTGCCTCACATGCAGAAGAAGATTTTTTGTTGACGCGTTGGAGCTGTTCAAATCATTTATGAGAAGTCCGAATTCATCACGGCTGATGACCTCCAAATCTTTCGCCGTATAATCACCCTTCGCGATGTTATGGCTGTAATCGGAAATCTTGTTCAGACGATTCATGAATCCGCGCATGAGGAGGAAGATGTCCAGTATGTTCAAAATCATTCCGACAAGGCAAAGACCGAGAACCTTCGAAAAGAAAATGGACATGATTGTGTGGCCGTTTCTTCCCATGAAAGACCCGAACGCAAAGAATGGAGAAAGGACGCTCAGGACAAGGCTGAGACACGTGAGGATTGCGACCAATGTGTTTCGCATGACAAGACCGAAACTCATGTTTTTCCTTTTGAACGGAAGGAAGGAAATCCACGCCTCGGTTTTTTCAATCCAGAGCACGTAGAAAGTGATTCCGAAAAGCAGAGTGGAGCCTATGTTCAGCATGATGAAGGGAGCCGCCGGAAGATAGATGCCTGCTTTGTTCGCACTGTGCACATAAGTGAAAGCGACCACAGCCCCATGCGCCACTGCAATCGCCACGTTCAGATTTTCCAAAGTTCCAATGGCCTTGTTGCATGATTCAGTCGCCTCCTCGCTTCCGTCATAAGAAGAAAGTTTTCCGTAGGTGATTTTCAAAGAGAAAAAAATCAAGAGGGAAAGGAAAAGATAATAAATCAGCGGCAATGGCGAAAAGGCGATTCTCAAAAGCATGACGAAACTTTCCGCAAGAGATGCGTCGAAGCCACCTATGAGACGGATGAAAACGGACGCTAAGCACGAATAGAGAGTACCTGAGATAAAAACCAGCACATCAAGAATATACAGTTCGACAGGAACGGATCTTTTTATCGACTCGTTGTATGACATAAAAACCTCGTAAAAATCCCGGCCCTGAAAATCCATCTGATTTCCAAGGCAAAAAGTCAGCTCTTCTCCGTATAAAACTTTTTCTGATTTTTTGAATACCGTCTTTTTATTATCGGATACTTTTTTTAAGAAGTTAAGCTCATAACGAGCGACAAAAAAAATGTACCCCAAGTAAAATTGGAGTCCGATCGCAAGCTATCGCTTGCTTAACGAGTTTTAACTTTGCCGCATCGCGTCAATTTTTGCTGAGCAAAAAACGTTAAAACTCGCTTTTTATAGTTGGTTATTACACCAATCCCTGAGCTACCATGGCGGTTGCGACCTTTACGAATCCCGCGATGTTTGCGCCCGCAACGTAGTCCCCCTCTGTGGCGTACTTCTTTGCGTTCTCCCATGCGTTCTCGTGGATGTTGGTCATAATCTGCTTGAGCTTTGCGTCAACTTCCTCGAATGTCCAAGAGAGGCGCTCTGAGTTCTGGCTCATCTCAAGTCCGGAGACTGCTACACCACCGGCGTTTGATGCCTTTCCGGGTGCGAATGAGACACCGTTCTGCTGGAGATACTTGATTGCCTCAGCGCGTGTAGGCATGTTGGCTCCCTCGGCCACCAGCTTGATTCCGTTTGCGACGAGCTTCTTTGCGTCTTCCTCATAGATTTCGTCCTGAGTTGCGCAGGGGAATGCCAGGTCAGCCTTGACTCCCCACGGTTTCTCTCCCTTGAAGAACTTTGCGTTCGGGAACTTCTTCACGTAAGCGTCAACCTTTTCCTTTCTTGCGCGGAATTCCTTCACATAGTCCAGCTTCTCCTGGGTGATTCCTTCCTCGTCCAAAATGTATCCGCTTGAGTCAGACAGTGTGATTGGCTTACCGCCGAGCTGAATCAGTTTTTCAGCGGCATACTGGGCAACGTTTCCGTCACCGGAGATGATTGCTGTCTTTCCCTTGAGATTCTGACCCTTCTTTGCGAGCATGCACTCAGCGAAATAAATCAGTCCGTATCCTGTGGCCTCAGTGCGGGCAAGGGATCCTCCGAATGTGAGTCCCTTTCCTGTCAAAACACCGGTGTACTCGTTGCGGAGTCTCTTGTACTGACCGAACATGTATGCGACCTCTTTTCCACCGACTCCCTTGTCTCCAGCGGGAACATCAGTGTCAGGACCGATGTGGCGGTAAAGCTCCGTCATAAAGGACTGGCAGAACCTCATGATTTCAGCGTCGCTCTTTCCGTGTCCGTCGAAATCAGAGCCACCTTTTCCTCCTCCCATCGGAAGCGTGGTAAGGCTGTTTTTAAGAACCTGCTCGAATCCCAGGAACTTAAGAACGTCAAGGCCGACCTCAGGACTGAAGCGCAAGCCTCCCTTGTAGGGTCCGATCGCTGAGTTGAACTGAACGCGGAATCCACGGTTCACGTGGGGCTTTCCCTGGTCATCTGTCCACGGTACGCGGAACATTACGATTCTCTCCGGCTCAACCATGCGCTCAAGGACTGCATATTCCTCGAGTCCCGGCATCTTGTCCACTGCGGGAGAAATTGCCTCGAGAACGAGACCCACAGCCTGAAGAAAGTGATCCTGGTCAGCATAGCGCTGGCTTACATCGTCCCAAACACGCTTACAATAAGCGTTCTTGATATTATATTGCATTTTTTACCCCTGGTCATCCGCCGGTTGCGGGTGCCTACTGACATAGTAAAATATTTTTTTTTATTTTGTCAATCTTTTTTGTGCATAATTATGCAAGATTTTTAATTTTTTTTCGACCGAATATGCAAGTTTTTTCCATTATCTTGTGCAGTATTAAAAAACGGACCATGAAGACATCCAAAACGAATGTCCTTGTCATGGGGTGCGGAAATTTGTCATTGCCATGCGGGATTGATGTCACCGCCGGACTGGATTTGTGTCATTGCAGTACTGGATTTGTGTCATTGCGGTACTGATGTGTCATTGCCGGACTGACGTGTCATTGCCGGACTTGATCCGGCAATCTCTTTCCAATAGAGATTATCGGGTCGAGCCCGATAATGACACATCCGTCGAGCCCGATAATGACAGCAAGTCGAGCCCGATAATGACAGCATCGGCGACTACAATGACAGTGGACGCAACGACTATGACAGTAGACGCGATGATAATGACAGCCGGGTGAGTCTGGTGCTCAGTTTACCTTGAATCCGTTTATCATCTCGGAGACTTTCTGGGTCGCGGCCTGATTTTTCTCCGATGCGTTTGCGGCGGAAACAGTGGCGTTCTCCATCTCCGACATATCCGTGGAAACCGAAAGCGACTTTTCCCTCGTGATGGAGGCGATAGACTGCAAATCCTGCACGTTGGAAAGCACGTTCGCGCTCGACTTCTTGATTTGCGATGAGGCGCTTGTGATGTCCTTCGTCGTGTTGTCAAGCATCTCCATGCTGCCGAGGATGTTCTCAACGCTTGAGTTCTGGTTCGACATTCCGGCTTTCACTTCCAGAATCAGTTTCTCAAGCTCGTTGATTTTCGCACCCACGGACTCGAACGCATCCGCCGAAGACCTTGACGTGCTCACGATGTCACCGATTGCCTCAGAGATTCCGCCCAAAAGCTCCTTGATTGACGATGACTGTGCGGCGGAAGTCTCCGCAAGGGTCCTGATTTCATCCGCGACAACACCGAATCCCTTTCCCAAATCCCCGGCGTGGGCAGCCTCAATAGCGGCGTTCATGGCAAGGAGGTTTGTCTGCTCGGCAATGGCGGAGATGGCGGCATTCGCTTCGTTAAGGTTCTCGGACTGCTTTGCAATCTCGTTAATCTGCTCGTAGACCTGCTCCTGCATCTGACGGCCCTGGTTTGAATCCGTGACAAGGGACTTGTACTCCCTGATGATTGTCTCAATGTTTCTGTCCACTTCCTTGATGTTCGACGACATTTCCTGGACTGCGGTGGAAGACTGCTGTATGGCCTGGGACTGATTCGAAATCCTTGAGTCAAGCCCCGAAATCTCGTTCTCAACGGTCCGAACCTCCGTCGTGATTGAGGAAATCCTCTCGCTCTGCTCTGAAATGCGGCTTGAGATGTCGCTCACACCTGAGCTCACGGTTTTGATTCTCTCCATGCTGTCTCCCATGCGCGTGGAAAGCTCAAGTCCCGTCTCTGAAAGTATGGAACTCTCGTCCTTGAGCGATGAGACCATGTTGTTCAGGTTCGCAATCACCTTGTTGCAGTTTTTCGCGAGGTTTGAAAGCTCGTTGTTTCCTGAGTCCGGGATGCGCGCGGTCAAATCAGCCTTGCCCTCCGAGATTTTTTCCATGGATTTTGAAATCTTGTCCATGGTGCCGAAAATGGAGCGAGTGAAGAAGATGATTACAAGGATTCCGATGAGCAAAAATCCGACTCCTATCGCCGCAATCATGAGGATCTCTCCGTAGAGTGATTTCATCAGCTCCTCCATGCTGAAGTCCACGCCGATGAATCCCACGATGTCGCCCCGGGACGTGACGATGGACTTGTAGGTGCTGACCATGTAGCCCCACTCCTCCTGCTTTTCTATGTTGGAGCTTACGACGCAGTCGCTTTTCATTACGTCGAAGGGAAAATGCCCGTAGTCGGAGATGTCCTCCTGGGTTCCAAGGGGCGAGAAATTTTCCTCGTCGCTCGGGTCGCAGCTTCCGTCAATGACATATTCGAAGATTGTTCCATTTACCGGAATCATCGTGTAGAGGTACTGGCATCCCACGGCCTCCGCCTCGTCCAAAAGCCTGAGCCTCACCCTCTCGTAGTAGGGATTTTCCTCGTTCTTGTCCTTGAGAAATTCCGCGAACTCGTCGCCGTTGATTATGGAAGCCGCTTTCTGAATGGCCGCCTTTCCCTGCTGCTGCCCCAAAAGGGTTCCTGTCTTCATGATGTTGACGCCCGCAATGATTGAAATAATCGTGCAGGACAAAAAGATAAATGAACTGAATATAACGATAAAACGGACTCTTAAAGATGACACTGTTTTTCTCCTAAAAAAAACTTATCTGAATTCTAACATAGAATGTCCAAAATTTCCACATAAAAATAAATTTTTTTCTAAGGAAACGCTGATTCATAGCATCGTGTCATTGCCGGAGTGGCCTTATGTCATTGCAGGTCTGGTCTCATGTCATTGCCGGACTTGATCCGGCAATCTCTAAATATCAATAATACAAACAAATAGATTATCGGGTCAACTTGCAGCGTAGCTTCCAGCCAGCCCGATAATGGCATTGGTCTGAATTAATCAGTTGGTTCCCAAACACGGACTTTTTCCCTGCTTGACATATTTTCGGATTTTTGATATTGTGAATCTAATTTGACGAAGACGTCTGTTCCGAAGGCTTACTATGCACTGGTGAGTGTTCGGAGCGGGCGTCTTTTTTTTGCGCTTTTTTTGTGCAAGGGGGCTTTTTATGTGTGGATTTGTCGGTGCTTTTGATTTGAAAAACGGTTCCGTGCCTGTGGACGAGGGACTTAAGGAGACTTTGAGGGCGCAGGTTCTTTCCATGTCAAAGAAAATCCGCCACCGAGGACCGGACTGGAGCGGGGTCTATACAGGAGAAAACGCCATCTTGAGCCACGAGAGACTTGCCATCGTGGATCCCCTGAGCGGAAAGCAGCCCCTTGTGAGCGACGACGGAACAATTATCCTTGCCGTGAACGGAGAGATTTACAATCATCAGGAAATCAGGAAGAGATTCGAGGGAAAATACAATTTCAAGACACGGAGCGACTGTGAGGTAATCATCCCGCTGTACATGGAAAAGGGAAAGGATTTTCTGGAGGATTTGAGCGGAATCTTCGCGTTTGCCCTCTACGACTCAAAGAAGGACGCTTATCTTGTGGGACGAGACGAGATCGGTGTGATACCGCTTTACCAGGGATGGGACAAGGACGGACGCTATTATGTGGGAAGCGAGCTGAAATCCTTGGAGGGTGTGTGCGAGACCGTGGAGGAGTTTCCGAACGGACATTATTTTTACTCCCCGGACAAAAAAGTGACGAGATGGTATGGCCGTGCGTGGGAAGATTTTTCGTCGGTGGAAAAAGCCCCCTGTGCCTGTGACGAAAAGGGAAATGTCGTGAATCCCTCCGTGATTGAATCCGTGCGGACGGGACTTGAGGATGCTGTGAGAAAGCAGCTTATGAGCGACGTTCCTTACGGAGTGCTTTTGAGCGGAGGACTTGACTCCTCAATCATCGCGGCGATCACCCAGAAATTCAGCCGGAAGAGGGTCGAGACGGGAGGAAGTCAGGAGGCATGGTGGCCAAGGCTTCATTCATTCGCGGTGGGACTTGAGGGCTCCCCGGATCTGATTGCGGCACAAAAGGCTGCGGATTTTATCGGAACGGTGCATCACGAGGTGCATTTTACCATTCAGGAGGCACTTGACGCACTTCCCGACGTAATCTACCACATTGAGACCTACGACATCACCACGGTCCGGGCCTCCACACCCATGTATCTTTTGGCGAGGGTGATAAAATCCATGGGAATCAAGATGGTTCTGAGCGGAGAAGGAAGCGACGAGCTTTTCGGAGGATATCTTTATTTCCACAAGGCGCCTTCTGCCAGGGAATTCCATGAGGAGCTTGTGCGGAAGATGAGCAAGCTGCACCTTTACGACTGCCTCCGCGCGAACAAATCACTTTCGGCATGGGGCGTTGAGGGAAGGGTTCCGTTCTTGGACAAGGAATTCATCGACGTGGCAATGGGACTGAATCCCGTGGACAAAATGAGCGTAAGGCTGGATGACGGAAAGCAGAGGATTGAGAAGTGGATTCTGCGAAAGGCGTTTGAGGACCTTCTTCCTCCCGACATCTGCTGGCGGCAAAAGGAGCAGTTCAGTGACGGCGTGGGCTACAGCTGGATAGACACCCTGAAAGAGATGACATCCCGCAAAGTAAGCGACGCACAGTTTGCCCAGAGACAAAGAAGGTTCCCGGTAAACACACCCGTAACAAAAGAGGAGTATTACTACCGAGAGATTTTCGCAAGTCTCTTTCCGTCGGAGAGCGCTGCATTGTGTGTGCCACATGAGGCCGGGGTCGCATGTTCTACGGCAAAGGCACTTGAGTGGGACGCCGCGTGGAAAAACATGGACGAGCCTTCGGGACGTGCCATCGCGGGAGTGCATGACAAGGCATATTGAATTTCTCAGTTGAGATTCTGTTGTGATTTCTGTTTTGATTTCTGTTGTGCGTTGTGCTCTATGTTGAGTTTATCTCCGTTTGCATATATAATAGAAGAAATTTAACAAGATTTATATTGCCGGCGGAGGTTCAATCATGCAGATGCAAAAAAACTACAGGAAAACTCTGATTGCCTGTTATCTCGGTTTTATCACCCAGGCCATTGCGGCAAATTTCGCGCCACTCTTGTTTCTGACCTTCAACCGAAGTTACGGAGTGCCCCTTGGAAAAATCGCGCTGATTCCGGCAGTCTTCTTTGTGGTCCAGCTGATTGTGGACATAATCTGCGCCCAGGTGGTTGACAAAATCGGCTACAGGAAATGCGTCGTTGCGTCCGAAATCTGCTCAGCCTTTGGATTGATGCTCCTTGCTTTTTTGCCCGATGTTCTGCCCGATCCATTCGCAGGAATCCTCATAAGCGTAGTTGTTTACGCAGTCGGAAGCGGTCTCATCGAAGTGCTTGTAAGTCCCATCGTGGAGGCATGTCCTTTCGAGCACAAGGAAGCGACCATGAGTCTTCTGCACTCATTCTATTGCTGGGGCTCCGTCGCCGTGATTGCCCTCTCAAGCCTTTTTTTCAAATTCGCGGGCCTTCACAACTGGAAGATTCTCGCATGTCTCTGGGCTCTCCTGCCGCTTGTGAACATCCTCAACTTCGCAACCTGCCCCATAGAGCATCCGACGGGCGGTGAAAAAGGGATGGGAATCATCGAGCTTTTTAAAACACCGCTCTTTTATCTTGCCGTCATCCTCATGGTATGTGCGGGTGCGTCAGAGCTTTCCATGGCACAGTGGGCATCCGCTTTTGCTGAATCAGCGCTGGGACTTTCAAAAACAGCGGGAGACCTTGCGGGACCTTGCCTTTTTGCGGTGACGATGGGAGCTTGCAGGGCATTCTTCGGAAAATTCGGTGACAGGCTGAACCTCATAAAATTTATGATTGCCTCGGGTGTGATTTGCGTCATAAGCTATCTTCTCGCGTCCCTTTCCCCCATTCCCGTCCTTGGCCTTGCGGGCTGCGTCATCTGCGGATTTTCTGTCGCAATCATGTGGCCGGGAACAATCAGCGTGTGCTCACCAAGGATTCCCAAAGGCGGAACTGCTTTTTTTGCGATGCTTGCTATGGCGGGAGACTTGGGAGGTGCGGCGGGTCCTGCTCTTGTGGGAAACATAAGCCAGGCATCCGGGGACAATCTGCAGAAAGGACTTCTCGTGGGGATTGTATTCCCCATGGTTCTTGTAATCGCGCTTCTTTTGCTTTACAAAAAAAATCCTGCCGGTCCCAAAGAATGAGAGAGGCAGGTTCGGTCTCAAAAACATTGATCCGCCTTAAAGGGAGAATTTCTCGTCAATCATCTCAAGTTCGGCTGGAACATTCGGATCGGACTTTCCCTTGTCGTTTTTGTCGCTCTCAAGCTTCTTGAAAAAATTCTCCACAGTCTGCGAGAGTATGGTTGGAGAAATGGGTTTCAGCAGATAATCGGCGGGCTTTCCCTCCAAGACCTTCATCACGGTGTTCTTGTCGTCCTTTGATGTCAGGAAGATTACGGGAATATGCTCGGTGTTCTGCTCGCTCCGGATGATTCTGAAAACCTCAAGTCCCGAGAGAACGGGCATCTCGTAGTCAAGCAGAATCAGGTCCACGGTGCGGTCCTTCAAAAAGTTCACGGCGTTCATTCCTGAGTTCGTGATGAACACGTTGAATTTTTTCGCAAGTCCCGTCTGCATGGATCGGAGGAAGGAAGTGTCGTCGTCCACAATCAGGACAGTCTTTTTCTGAGTGTCCTCGTTTCCCTCAAATCCTCGCTCAATGGTGGTGATGTCGGAGCGGTATCCGGAGAATGCGAGATTCAGCTGGGTGATGAGGTCGGTTGTGTTCACAGGTCTCTGGAAGCATCCCGATGTAAGTTCCTCCGGGATAAAACGATACGCTCCCTTTATGTCGATGGGATTTCCAATCAGAAAGATGTGCTCTTCCGGCAACAATTTTTTGAGCCCGGCCAGATACTCAAGGGTCGTGTTGTAGCCTGACTCATCACCGTCAAGATACACAAGGAAAAACTGCGGCTTCTCCTCCATCGCTTCAATCTCATTGGGACGCGGCATATTGAACGACACCGTAAATCCAGCTCCGGTCAGAGTCTTTGCCAGTGCCGTAATCAAAAAGCTTTCCGCAGACTCGCAGATAAACATAAGTTTCTTTTCCATATCATCACCTCATTTCAGCAACTCAAGCAGTGCTGCGCTGTCTCCCCCACGTGAAAGACGCTTTATCTCCGAATATCGGCTCACTTCCTCGGGTGGAATCTTATATCCATCAATACTTTCTATTATACTGTCTATCGCATTAAAGTCAAATGACCCGGCGAATTCCTTGATTGCATCCAGGGCCTCCTTGTAGCGCTCCATCGGCAAAAGCTCTTTTCCCGCGTCATTGTCGCTCTGCTCATCCAGGGACGAGAGCTTGTCAATGTAGGAACGGTAAAGCTCAAGCATTCCGGCAGTCTTCGCGTTGATTTCAGACTCGTTCTGTTCGTCACCGCATTTCTCAAGATAGGCAGCCTGTTCCGAAAGCTCTATCGCGCCAATCAGCTTTGATGAACTTTTCAGCGCATGAACCTGTATGGTGTAGTTCTTGAAATCCTTCGTCTTTGCGTACCGCTCTATGTCGTCCGCCCTCTTTCCAATGTTCGCATAGTACTCACGGATTGCGACCATGAAAACTTCCAGGGACCCGCAGTTTTGAAGGGCCGTATGAAGGCTGATTCCCTTGAGATTCGAGAACTGATCCTCCTCCGACTCCTCTGATTCCGCCGAATCCTTCTCCGAAAAATCAAAGTCCAGCTTTTCAGACGGAAGAAGCTGGGTCAGAATCTGCTCAAGCTCCTTGCTGACAATGGGTTTCGAAAGATAGGCTGAGAACCCTTCCTTGAGATAGTATTCCTTAGCCCCGGAAACCACGTTTGCAGTCAATGCGACCACAGGCACTCCCGAGCACTTGCAGTCATCCATCTGCTGCATGGCATGGAAAGCCTCCACTCCGCTCATCTCGGGCATACGGTGGTCAAGGAAAATCACGTCATAATGCTTTTTCCTGACTTTCTCAAGCATCTCCTTTCCGCTCATGGCAGTGTCAATCTTCACCTCGGTCTTTTTCAGAAGTCCCTCAAATACAATCAGGTTCATGCGGGTGTCGTCAACCACAAGCACGTCCGCCCCTGGTGCCCTGAAAGATTCCCGGTAAGGCTTCGTAGTATGGATGAGCTTGTTGTACCGCTCGTTGAAGTTCCCGATTTTTTCCCACCAGATGACCTGCTGCTTGAGTCTGAAAGAAAAAGTCGAGCCCTTGCCGTACTCGCTCTCCACTTCAAGCTTGGAATCCATTTTTTGCAAAAGCATACCCACGATGCTCAGTCCCAATCCGGAGCCCTCTATGGTGCGGTTCCTCTGCTCGTCAAGACGCTCGAATTTGTTGAAAAGTCTCTCCAGCTCGTCTTCCCTGATTCCGATTCCAGTGTCCATGACGCTCACGTTCAGGAAAATCTGTCCCGCGTCAATCCGCTCAAAACCGATTTTCAGAGTTACGCTACCCTTCTCGGTATATTTCACGGCGTTGTTCAGCACGTTGAGTATGCACTGCTTGACCCTCAGCTCATCACCGAAAAGCAGATGCGGCATGTTCTCGTCAATGTCCACAAGAAGCTCGATGTGCTTTTCCTCGGCCTTTCTGGAAACCATGCTCACCAAATCCGTGATGACTGAGCTCAGCTCGTACTCCGCGGAAATAATCTCAAGCTTGTTCGCCTCAATCTTGGAGAAATCGATTATGTCGCTTATCAGCTTTAGGAGCACCTCTCCCGAAGCGCGTATGTTCTCGGCATATTCCCTGGTCTGCTTTTCGTCGGTCTCGCGCAGAATCAGCTCGTTGAGTCCAAGGATTGAGTTCACGGGAGTTCGTATCTCATGGGACATGTTCGCCACGAAATTTGTCTTCGCCTCGTTTTTGGCCTTCTCAACCTCAAGTGCCTGGTCAAGCTGGTTGTCCTGCACGCTAAGGAACCTCATGTGGCTGTCAAGGTTTCTTCCTCCGACCAACATTCCAAGACAGGTGAAGATGCTGGACGTGAGTATGTCAAGCATGAAGATTTCCTGCGGCTTGTACTTGTACGAAAAATAGAACACCGCGATGGACATGACCAGATTGTTAATCAGATTGTTGCGCCACTTGTAGTCGATTATGAGGACCGGAAAAATCACCCTGTACGCTATAATCATAACGTAGGGATAGGGAGTCGGTGCCATGAGGTTCAGACGGGCGGAGAAAACATAGAGCGATATGTAGAAAAGATAGAGGTAAAGCAAGGGTCTCTTCGAAACCATCCTGCGGAAAAAAAGCGTGAGGATGACAAGACCGGCGTAAAAAATGGCTCCTACGATGTAGAGAGGACGGCATCTAACGTTGAGAAAACTCTCCACGGCGGAAAAGGACGGAATAAAGGTGAGTACGAAGCATACAAGGAGTATCAAAAATGCCAAAAGCGGAAAACTGCATATTGTGCGGGTATTGTATTCGTTTATGAAATCCTTTTTCTGCTGGAAAAATTCTTTCTGCTCTTTATTCCTGGAATTTCTCGAAAATATGCTGTCCGTAAAATTGTCCTCCTCCGGCCCCTGATATTGGAAAAATTGAGACCCTCAGTGCTATCATAGCATGAAATCCTATAAAAAACAATTTTAAAAAGACAAATTTTTTATAAATTCTCCAAAAAATCCAATCCGTGCATCGTTGGACTCAAAGCAGATGAAGATGACAGGCAACAGATTTCAGAACCTGCCACCCGCCATGCTTCTCTTCCTGATTATTTCGCAAGGTACTCGTTGATTGATGCGGCAGCCTTACGTCCCTCACCCATCGCAAGGATAACGGTCGCGGCACCAAGAACGATGTCTCCACCCGCCCAGACTTTGGTCATGCTCGTCGCCTGGTTCTCGTCCACGGTGATGTGTCCCTTGTTGTCCACGCTGATTTCAGGAGTAGTCCTGGGGATAAGCGGATTGGAGTTGTTTCCAAGTGCGACAATTACTGCGTCACACGGGATGTCATGCTCGCTTCC
Source organism: Treponema sp. UBA3649 (assembly GCA_002373325.1). Classification (GTDB taxonomy): domain Bacteria; phylum Spirochaetota; class Spirochaetia; order Treponematales; family Treponemataceae; genus Treponema_D. The sequence goes on along the minus strand of DFKI01000090.1, from coordinate 6,723 downwards.
CTTGATTTCAACCGGCTTTCTGCGTCCTGAAGCATCGGGTTCTCCAAGCTCGTAGCTCAAGGCACGGATTCCGTTTACCCTTCCGTCCTCCGCGTTTCCAAGAATCTCAACCGGGTTCTCAAGGAACCTGAACTCGACTCCCTCTTCCTCTGCGTGATCGACCTCTTCCTTACGCGCGGGCATCTCTGTCCTTGTGCGCCGGTAAACGACATAGACCTTCTCGGCACCGAGTCTCAGAGCCATGCGTGCGGCATCCATCGCGACGTTTCCGCCTCCACAGACCACCACGGTCTCCGCCTCATAGAAAGGTGTGTCTGCCTTTCCCTTCTCGTAAGCCTTCATAAGATTGGCCCTGGTAAGATACTCGTTCGCGCTGAACACACCGATGTAATTCTCGCCCGGGATTCCGAAGAACTTGGGGAGTCCTGCTCCCGTACCGACGAAAGCCGCGTCAAATCCCTTTTCGCTCAGAATCTGCTGCACGGATGAGGTTCTTCCTACGAGGAAGTTCATCTCGAATTTCACGCCCATGTTCTTGAGGTTCTCAACTTCCTTCGCAACGATGTCCTTTGGAAGACGGAACTCAGGGATTCCATAGACCATGACTCCTCCCGCCTTGTGGAATGCCTCGAAAACGGTAACGTCATGTCCCGCGCGTCGGCAATCAGCGGCTACGGTAAGTCCTGCAGGTCCCGATCCGATAACGGCGACCTTTTTTCCGGTAGAGGCCGCGACTTTCGGAGTCGTAGTCAGATTGTTCTCACGCTCGTAATCAGCCACAAAACGCTCCAGACGACCGATGCTCACGGCTTTTTCCGCGCTCTTGTACATTTTTCCGACGGTGCACATGCCCTGGCACTGCTTTTCCTGGGGGCACACGCGTCCGCAGATTGCAGGAAGAAGGTTGGTCATCTTGATTTCATCCACGGCTGCCTTAAAATCACCCTTTGCGACATGGGCGATGAACTCCGGGATGTGTACGTTTACGGGGCATCCGCTCACACAAGGCTGGTTCTTGCACTGGAGACAGCGGTTAGCCTCAACAATGGCCTGCTCCTTGGTGTATCCCAATGCGACCTCGCTCATCTGCCTTGCCCTCACATGGGGCTCACCCGTAGGCATGACCTGAAGCGGAATGTCACGGCGGTCCTTTACCGTAAGGGATCCGTCCGCAATCTTTGACTCAATCTTCTTATATTCTTCCATGCCGATTTCAGCAAGTCTTTCTGCACTGATATGTTCCATTTCGTTCTCCTGTGCCCTTATTTCGCAACCTGATCTTCGAGCTTGCACTTGTGGAATGCCTCTGTCTCCTGGGGCTTGAAGCTCTTCATGCGCATCATCATGTTGTCCCAGTCCACCTGATGTCCGTCAAAATCCGGCCCGTCCACGCACACGAACTTGGTCTCACCGCCAACAGACACGCGGCATCCACCGCACATTCCGGTTCCGTCAATCATAATCGTGTTGAGGCTTACGGTGCAGGGGACATTGTACTTCGCCGTGCACTGACATGCGAATTTCATCATAATCGGCGGTCCGATGGCGATAACCTCGGCTGGAGGCACGTCGCTCTGGCAGAGTCTCTCCAATGCGATTGTGACGACACCCTTCTCACCTGCGGATCCGTCGTCGGTCATCAGAATCACCTCGTCGCACACGGCCTTCATCTCGTCCACGAAAATCAAAAGGTCCTTGTTGCGGGCTCCCTCAATCAAAATCACCTTGTTTCCGGCTTCCTTAAGCGCCTGCACGATGGGGTAAAGAGGTGCGGTTCCGAATCCTCCGCCCACGCAGACTACGGGAGCGTCGTACTTGCGGATGTTGCTCGGTGTTCCAAGAGGTCCCAAAACTCCTCCCAGATAGTCGCCCACGTTCAGTTTGGAAAGCTTGTATGTGGAAGCTCCCACCGGCTGGAATGCGATTGCGACCCATCCCTCTTCCGCGCTGGCATCGGCAATGGTCAAAGGAATGCGCTCGGTCAAATCCTGGTCAACCTGCACAATCAGAAACTGTCCGGCCTTGCGGTTTTTGGCAATATCCGGAGCCTCGAATTTCATGTAGTAGACATTCTCAGAAAGCTGTCTCTTTTCAATGATTTTGTTCATATATATTCCCTTACAAAAAAATATTCAGAAAACCCGATGTCTCATTATAATAAAATGTGTGTGTTTGTGGAAGAGCTTTTTTGAACTTGCACAAAAATCTTGAACAAATTCTGAAAATTGATTAGACTGTTTTCTACCATAAATATTTCGGAGCATTGATTTGAATATTTCTATTATCGGTACCGGCTATGTCGGTTTGGTCAGCGGAACTTGTTTTTCGGAGATGGGAAACAACGTGACATGCGTGGATGTGGTCCAGGAGAAAATCGACAGGCTTAACAACGGAATCATTCCTATCTACGAGCCGGGTCTCGAGGAGATGGTCGCAAGAAACAAAAAGGACGGAAGACTCCACTTCACCACGGATTACTCAAAGGCGATTCCCCAGTCGGACATCTGCTTCATCGCTGTAGGCACACCACCCGGAGAGGACGGGAGCGCGGACATAAGCTATGTGCTTTCGGCTGCAAAAAACATTGGCGAGAATCTTTCAAAATATACGGTCATCGTGGACAAATCAACGGTGCCGGTGGGAACAAGCGTCCTTGTGCATGACGAAATCAAAAAGGCGCTCGATGCACGTGGTGAAAAAATTGACTTCTCGGTTGTCTCAAATCCGGAGTTTTTGAAAGAAGGCGTGGCCATCGAGGATTTTATGAAACCGGACCGTGTTGTAATCGGGTGCGATGATGAGAAATCAAGGAGCGTCATGAGGCGGCTTTATGATCCCTTCGTGCGCTCTGACAATCCCGTAATCTTCATGGACGTTAAATCTGCGGAAATCACAAAATATGCAGCGAACGCCATGCTTGCCACAAGAATCAGCTTTATGAACGAGATTGCGTCCCTTTGCGAAAAAGTGGGCGGGGACGTGAAGATGGTCAGGCTCGGAATAGGCGCGGACAACAGGATTGGAAAGCGATTCCTTTATGCGGGGTGCGGTTACGGCGGCTCATGTTTTCCCAAGGACGTGAAGGAGCTGATTGCAGTGGGAAAGCGCAACGGACTTGAGATGAAAGTAGCACAGGCCGTGGAAGAGGTGAACCAGAGACAGAAGCACTGGATAAGCGGAAAAATTTTCGAGCATTTCGGATCGGACCTCAGAGGAAGGACATTCGCTCTTTGGGGACTTGCATTCAAACCACAGACCGACGACATGAGGGAATCCCCCGCCATTGAGGTTGTGCACGATTTGATTGAGGCAGGAGCAACGGTCAAAGCTTATGATCCTCAGGCTTTCGTACAGGCCAAGCATTATCTTTCCGACATCCCGGAAGAACGCATCTCTTACATCGACGACCAGTATGCCGTTACAAAAAATGCGGACGCGCTTATCCTGCTCACGGAATGGAAGCAGTTCCGCTCACCAGATTTCAACTATCTCAAGTCAAATTTGAAGAATCCGGTGATTGTGGACGGACGCAACCAGTACGACGGCAAGCTTTTGAAGGACGAGGGATTCGATTATTATTGTGTGGGAAGGACTTTCTGAAATGAGTGATTTTTCAAAGAAAACTGTTTTGGTGACAGGAGGCGCGGGATTTCTCGGATCCCACCTCTGCAAAAAACTTCTTGAGCGCGGATGCCACGTAATCTGCATGGACAATTTTTTCACGGGACGGATGAGGAACATCGAGCCACTCATGCAAAATCCGGATTTCGAATACATGCGGCATGACGTAACCCAGCCCTATAGTTTTTATGTTGACGAGATTTTCAATCTGGCATGTCCTGCAAGTCCGCCACATTATCAGGCTGACCCAATCTCAACTTTCAAGACGAGCATTTTCGGTGCAATCAACGCGCTTGACCTTGCCGACAAATGGCACGCGAAGGTTTTCCAGTCATCAACGTCGGAAGTCTACGGGGACGCTCTCGTTCATCCTCAGACGGAAAGCTACTGGGGAAACGTGAACTGCGACGGAATCAGAAGCTGCTATGACGAGGGAAAGCGTGGGGCTGAGACTCTCTTTTTCGACTACCACAGGGAGCATGGAACCAGAATCAAAATCGTGAGGATTTTCAACACTTACGGACCGAACATGAATCCCGAGGACGGACGCGTGGTCAGCAATTTCATCATACAGGCTCTCAAGGGCGAGGACATCACAATCTACGGAGACGGGAAGCAGACAAGAAGTTTCTGCTATGTGGATGATTTAATCCGCGGTTTCCTTTGCCTCATGGACAGCGACGATGAGATTACGGGTCCCGTGAACATGGGAAATCCGGGTGAGTTTACCATGCTTGAGCTTGCCCAAAAAGTGATTGAAAAGACCGGCTCATCCTCCAAGCTGATTTTCAAGCCTCTGCCCAAAGACGATCCAAAGCAGAGAAGACCCGACATCACTCTCGCGGGAAAACTCTTCGGATGGAAACCCGAGGTCATGCTCGACGAGGGACTGAAGCGCACGATTGAATACTTCAGGCAGGTCCTGGCTTAGAAAACAATGGCGTAAAAATCTTCAGGCCTCAAATTTACTCAATGTCCCGCACACCGCATCCCTGACCTGGCCTATCACCTTTTTCGTGATTGCCTCATAGCTCGATTTAGCGGCGGGACTTTCATTTTTCGATGGAATAAAAAACTCATAGACATCCACATCCAGCGCATTCGCAAGTTTTACGAGGGTCCCTTTCGTGAGCCATCGACGGCGCCCCTCTATATCATTCATCATCTGCCTTGAAATATCTGCCTTGTCAGCAAGATGCTCCTGCGACAGTCCCCTGTCCTTCCGTAAGCCGCGGATATTTTCGATTACCCGGGTCTGCAATTCTTCTTCCGTCATATCTATAACTTTATGCAAGGGTTTTTCATTTTTTTACTAGCAAATACTTGACTTTTTCGGATAATATGTCATTATATTGTTATACTTTTACATTTTTAAACTTGCCAATACATTGGGGCAAGAAAAAAGGAGGACTTATGAAAAAGTTATCTAAACTTCTGGCATTGGTTCTGGGTCTCGGGATTTTATTCTCGGGTTGCAATCCAACTGTCTCCGAGAACCCGGAAAATTCTGGTCAGACAGGACAAACTCAGACTGAAGAACAGGGAGAAGAGCAGGTAGAGGAAGAACCTGTCCAACAAGAAGAACCTGCTCCATTGCCAGCGGCTCCAAGTTACCTTTCTCTTTCTGACGACGAAGACTATGACGGATTGTGGATCGAGTGGGGCAATGTTGACGAAGCGACTTCATACGAAATCTACTACAGCATTGACTCTTTTGAGTTTAATCCGGACAATAAATTAGGAACAATCAGCAATGACGGATCAAACTACATATTTTACAGGCTGACATTCAGCACATGGGCAGGACACATGCTTTCCATGTTTATATTTGCGAAAAATGAGAACGGATTGAGCGAATCCTACGCGCAGAGCTGGTATTTCTTCCCCACGGCAGATGAGCTTGAAGAGTTGATGAACGGAAGCTCAGGCAGCGGTTCTGGAAGCGGCTCAGGAAGTGGGTCAGGCGGCAGTTCAGTTACGGTTCCATCAACACCGGTAATGCAGTCCCTCGGATTTGAGACAAGCGGAAAAGGTCTCACAATCAAATGGAGGGCAGCGTCAGGAGCAGAATCATACAATGTGTACAGGGCGTCCACGGCAAACTCATCATACACAAAAATCGCCTCCAACCTCACAGGTCTCGCTTACGATGACACGAGCATAACAATCAAGCCGGGAAACTCCTTTTACTATCGCGTAACAGCCGTAAATTCTGCAGGAGAAAGCTCCAAGTCCACCGCCTATGGAACCACATTCGAATATCCAAAGGTTCTGTTAGGTCATGGGTCAAGAAACTCAAAACAAAACTACTCTGTGGGTAATTGTTATGCTGATATCGGCGAGTACAACTATTATACATCAGGATTCTCCTATACAAAAAAGGCCGACTATGCACCATCTCAAACAATGCACGAGTGGGGAAAATTGGAATATTCAACTTGGTTCAAGTCCAAAAGTTCGACCGGTGAATACAAAACGTCAAAAACGATAGACCGTGGCTCTTACTCATTTCTTCCAAGTCACAGCTATAAGATTGACTGTACAACAGGAAATATTACATCATACGAAAGTCTCACAATAGACAAGAAGGACTGAGAGAAAATTTCATTCCTCTGAAATCCAAGCGTGGCGGAGTACCCAAAGCTTAAGGATGTTTCGCCGCGCTCAACCTGAATTTTACAGAATAAATATCACCCTTCAAAAAAAATAAAATTTTTTCTGCACTTTGATTACCGTGGCGGACTTTTGCGGCTATTAATATAGTAGGGACTTTTTTCTGTGGTTAAAACGCAGAATAGTCCCGAATCAAAAAACGCAAGGAGCCGCTATGAGCGACATTGAAAAATCCTTTTACCATTACAAAACCGTGGACGAGCTGACCTTCACCGACGACGGAATGTTTCAGGCCGTGATGCGTCATCCCGACTTATGCGCGGAGCTGATTGAGAGACTTCTCCACCTGAGAATCGAGCATGTTGAGTACCCGGAACTTGAGAAGACAATCGCGCCTTATTTTTCAACGAAGGGTGTGAGGCTGGATGTCTACCTGAAGGACAGTGACAAAATCATCGATGTTGAGATGCAGTCATACCCGCAGGAGGA
>DFKI01000013.1 GCA_002373325.1 Treponema sp. UBA3649 | reverse complement strand
GCAAAATCGAATCCGTGTGACAACATCTTCTACAGTTTAATTTCGTACCCCAAATCTTTGAAAACACCAAGCAGTTCTTTTGCTTTTGCCATATATAAAGTCCCTGAAAATATTCTAAATAAGCCCTATCCACTTGTCAAGGTATTTTTCCTCGTCCAGCAGATTCCACCCCGAGGCTCCTGAGCGGCCATCTTTTACCCCATTCGATTTTCCTCCAATATGTAGACAAAATCTCCATTTTGTTCTATAATATCTGCATGATTGTTGACGAATTTCCAAAGTATTTTAAATCCCGCTTCTCGCGCACATCATCCTTTGTTTCAGGACTTGCCCTGATGATTATTGATGCGGTCATGCTCATGCTCAGCATCGGTGCCGGATTTTTCATCGTCAACCTTATAAACCCGTCGGCAATCAACTTCCGCTCTTTCGTCACATACGTAATCTACGTGCCTCCCATTCTTACGGTCTTTTACGCGGCAGGTCTCTACCCGGGAATTCTTCTCGCCCCACAGGAGGAAGTCAAGCGATTTTCACTCTGCTCGTTCTTTTCATACATGGGAATCGCCATCTCAATCAACATGGAAAACTCGGTCCGCTATCCCATCGCAATAGCCCTTATCGTCGCATGGCCTTTCGCAACATTATTTCTTCCCGTCGGACGTGAGATGTTCAGGCACATCTTCGGAAAATTCCGCTGGTGGGGAGTTCCTGCCGTAATCTATTCTGCGGGGGACACTTGCAAGGTGATTGTGGACAGGCTGCTCAACAAGCCCAGATTCGGCTACAAACCGGCTGTAATCATCACTGACAGACCATGGGACGGCAAAGAATACAGAGGACTTCCGGTATTCGAAAGCTCCGATGAAATTTTCGAAAAAATCCGCGCGCTTAAAATCAAAGTGGGCATACTCTGCGACTACGGCACAGATTTGGAAAAGCTCCACACCTATTACCGCTATCTCATCCGCGTCCCAAGGAGACAGATTACGGCCAACATGTCGCTTCACATGAGGGATTTCGGAGGCATTCTCGGATTCTCATCGACCAACTACCTGCGGAAAGGAGGATCCGTACTGCTAAAAAGACTCATAGACATTTCCCTTTGCCTGGCAGTCTCACCTCTTGTCCTTCTTTTGTCAATCTTCATCGCAATCATCCTTAAAATAGATTCCCCGGGGCCTGTTTTTTATGGTCACAAGCGAATCGGAAAGGACAGAAAGACAATCAAGTGCTGGAAATTCCGATCCATGTGCATTGATGCCGACGAAAAGCTCAAGGAGATTCTGGCAAACGATCCGGTAAGGGCTGCCGAATGGGAAAAGGACAGAAAATTCACCGATGACCCGCGTGTGACAAGATTCGGCAAATTTCTCAGGAAGACCAGCCTTGACGAGCTTCCCCAGCTGTGGAACATTTTTTTGGGTCAGATGTCCTTCGTAGGTCCACGTCCCGTCACAGAACCGGAGCTAAAAAAATACGGAAACTATGCGGACTATGTTCTGAGCGTCCAGCCCGGATTGAGCGGCATGTGGCAGATTTCAGGAAGAAGCGACACTGGATACGAGGAAAGAATAACCCTCGATACATATTATATACAGAACTGGTCAATTTGGCTTGACATCTGGATAATAATAAAGACCGTATGGGTAGTGCTCGTCGGAAAGGGAGCATACTGATTGCAACACGGTTGTGCACAGGAGACATTTAATGAAGAGACTGATTGCTGCGCTGGTCCTGGTTCTTTCAGGCACGGCATATTTCGCATATCCGCAAGAAACGGAAGCCCCGTCAGAAACAGTGGTAACGACGGAAACTCAGGACACACAGAGCGAAAACACGGCAAAAAAAAGATTCCGCATAAATGAAATCAAATACGACACGGAAAAGGGAATCACGAAAACATGGGCTCTGAAGAGGCACGTTGAGATTAAAAAGGATCTTGTCCTTGAGAGCGAGAACGACCTGGAGAACTGCATCCGATCAATCTACAACCAGCTTGCGAACACAAGGCTTTTGGACGAGATAAGGATTGAAAGGGAATACGGGGAATGCGATGAGGCCGGGATAACTCCGGTGAATCTTTTCGTGACGGTCACTGACAGCAAGCATATCATGGCATTGCCGCGTCCAAGCTACAGCTCAAACTCGGGTGCGGAGCTCAAGCTCAAGCTGAAGGACTCAAACTTCCTTGGATTCATGAACACGCTCGACCTTGATTTGAACGTTGCTTTCGGAAACTCGACCTATCCGAACGATTTTTCAAAAATTAAGCTGGGAACAAACTTTTCCTACGCATATCCCTTCAATCTGGGAGTTACGGAAAACACATGGACGAACAGCTTCCGATTCGACTGGACCATAGGTGAGAGCCATCCCGAGTTCAGGTATGACACCGGAGTGAACGTGGGAATCCCCTTTGGAAACAACAGGCTGAACGTCAACTTCACCCAGTCGATTGTCCGTGAGAACGATTACATAGCGGCGGGTGACGAGCTTTATTTCGTGGAGAATGCGGGCATGTCCATTCCACTCACACTTGGCTACATCAACGACGTGATTCCCGTTCGATACACACCCTCAGTCTCGCTCGTATACAACTGGGACCATGACGGAGTGACCCACGGAGATCTTATCGGGCCTTCCATCAGCGTGAACCAGAATCTCGCGATTTACTCCGTGAACTGGATGGAAAATTTCAGGAATGGCTACACGGCATCCCTCACGCATTACCTGAGCTACAATTTCAACACGAAGACATTCGTTCCCTTCCTTTCGATGGACGCGAAATTCTACAAGGCATTCAAATACATGGGAATCAACGCAAGTTTCTACACATTCTCGGTTCTCAACACAAGCCAGAACAACCTCGGCTGGGTCATGCGCGGAATACTCGACAACCAGAGGACAAAAAACGGAGCCTACTATGCCCTTCAAAGCGACATGGCCATTCAGATGAGCCTTGATTTTCCAATCCACATAATCACAACGGACTGGTGCGGCTGGGGATACAAACTCTTCGGCGCATACGATGACATGAGCCCGATCTGGCGGAAGATTCTCTGGTTCCCACACAAAGTATTCAGAAACGTTGATTTCGAATTGCAGCTCTCCCCATTCATCGACGTGGCCCTGACCCACAATCACATCACTGACCGGCGATTTTCCCTTAAGGACGGTTTTTACGACGCGGGACTTGAGGTTCTGGTCTACCCGAGCAAGTGGCGGAGCTATGTGATTCGTGCGAGCGTGGGGTTCGACATGGGAAGGATAGCACTGAGCGACTGGATTGACACAAGCTGGAGAGACGAGAACGTGAAAAAATACGAAATCTACTTCGGACTTGGACTTCAATTCTAGGAAATTGATAATTCTCATTGATTTTCTGAAAAAAAAGCATTATATTTAGGATATTAGGGAGAAATCTTCCATTATATATATGAAATTAAACGGAGGAAAATTTCATGATTAAGACAGTCAAAGACGTTGACCTTAAGGGAAAGAGAATCATCATGCGCGTTGATTTCAATGTGCCGATGAAGGACGGTGTTGTACAGGACGACACCCGCATCATGGCGGCGCTTCCCACAATCAAGTACATCCTTGATCAGAGCCCGAGAAGCCTCGTTCTTATGAGCCACCTCGGAGACCCGAAAAAGGACGTGAAGAAGGCTGCAGAGAAGGCGGAGAAAGCCGGAAAGCCCTTTACCGACGCAGACAAGGAAAAGTTCATCAACGGAAAGAACCGCATGAAGCCCGTAGTCGAGTATTTCGCAAAGAAACTCGGAAAGGATGTCACATTCCTCCCCGACGCACTTGGACAGAAGGCAGCCATTGACGCACTTCCGGAAGGTGGAGTCGCCATGCTTGAGAACGTCCGCTTCCATGCAGAGGAAACATCAAAGGACGCAGCTGAGCGTGAGGGAATGGCAAAGGAGCTCGCAACTTACGGAGATATCTTTGTCAACGACGCATTCGGAACGGCACACCGCGACCAGGCATCTACCGCCACAATCGCAAAATTCATGAATGAAAAGCCCGTCGGAGGATTCCTCATGGAAAAGGAGGACAACTTCCTTGGAAAGATGGTGAACAATCCCCCGAAGCCACAGGTCGCAATCATCGGTGGAGCAAAGGTTTCCTCAAAGATTACTGTTTTGGAGAGCCTCCTCAAGAACGCATCTGCCCTCGTTATCGGCGGTGGTATGGCATACACATTCCTCAAGGCTCAGGGACACAGCGTAGGAAAGTCTCTTGTTGAGGATGATTTCATCGACACGGCAAAAAAGCTTCTTGCGGACGCGGAGGCAAAGGGAGTTAAGATTCTTCTTCCTGTCGATCATGTTGGAGCCACAGAGTTCAGCCCCGACGCAAAACCAGAGGCGGTTGACGGAATCGACATCCCGGACACACTCATGGCCATGGACGTGGGACCGAAGACAGTTGAGGAGTACAAGAAGGTAATCTCAACGGCAAAGTCCATCGTCTGGAACGGACCTGTAGGAGTCTTTGAGTTCGACGCTTTCGCAAAGGGAACTGAGACCGTAGCAAAACTTGTGGCAGAGGCAACGTCAAACGGAGCCATGACCGTAGTTGGTGGTGGTGATTCAGTCGCAGCCGTCAACAAGTTCAATCTCGCTGACAAGATGAGCCACGTTTCAACAGGTGGTGGAGCATCACTTGAGTATCTTGAGGGAAAGACCTTGCCGGGAATCGCAATCCTCGCACAGAAATAATTTTTCTGAAATGGAAACCTCCAAAAAATTCAACTTTTCGAGGTTGCCAAATTTCATCCCGGGCAAAAGCTGATTTTCCGAAAAAGATTTTCAGCCACAACTCGGGATGCCATTCTTTACGGAAGAACTGATTTCAGACTAGATATCAGGACAAAAAAAAACGCTGATTGACGCAACACACTATATGTTCAACACAGTGTGTACCATGCACCAACCAGCGCTTTTCATTTTATCCGCGGGAACAAATCAAAGCCCGTCAAAAAATCCCTTGGCCTTCAAAAGCTCAGCGTTCAAAATTCCACCGAGGGCCGCTCCACGCTTTGTGTTGTGGCTCAGGGCAAC
>DFKI01000017.1 GCA_002373325.1 Treponema sp. UBA3649 | reverse complement strand
GAGCTCAATGATTGGCTATTCATCTTCGCAGTATTCGGTGGACACAAGGAGCCTTGAGTTTTTGAGCGACAGTATGCTTTTGCTGAACGGTGAAAAGAGCGTGCTGGATTTGAAAAACGGCAGAGTGCGGAATTCCGGTCTTTACAAAAAGAGCCTTGATGAAATCTACTCCAAAAGGCACGGGGTTTTTGCCTTGCTCGTGATTGCGCCTGCTCTTGTGCTTTTTTCCATGGCGATGATTGTGCGGGTGAGACGCAGAAAGTTCAATCAGTCCGGCAGAAAGTGAGGTGGTGAAAATGAATAAAAAACGTTGGCTCCTTGTCATGCTTTCGGTAAATGTCGTTCTTCTTTTGATTTTCTTTCTGTCCTTTTTGTCCGCCGGGAATTCGGAAAAACGAAAGTCGGTGCAGACGGCCCTTTTGAATCTGAACAAAATCCCCGAGATAAAAAGCGTGGAGATTTCCGGGGGCGGTCAAAGCGTGCTCCTTGAAAAAAAAGGAAACGTGTGGATCGGATGCGATTCAGAAAGCGGTACTTTGTGGCCGGTTGATTTGCAGACCGTCGCAAATTTTCTTGAGAAATTCGCTGATGTCATAAGGGTTTATGAGCGAGCCTCGTCCGAATCTGAATGGAAGAAATTTTTGCTTGATGAAAAAAATTCGTTCAAAGTTTGCTTTAAAAATCAGGATGGAAACGAAATCTCAAGTCTCTTTTTCGGAATGACGGATTCTCTCTCTCAAAGGATTTATTTTCGGGCGGGGAGTGGAAAATCAGTTTATGAGACCCAGGCTTCCATGTCGTCCTTTTTGAATGTTTCGGCTGCTTTTTGGTGCGACCCCTTTGTTTATCCCCAGGCACTCACCGGGTATGAGCGAACCAAAGAAGAATCACTTTTGAGGCACGGACAAATTGTCGCCTTTGATCCGAGCGGACTTGAGCCTTACTGGACATTCGTGAAGCGTCTTGAAAACGGAAGCTCGTGCTCTTTTGAGGTATATAAAAATGAAGAGAATTACACCGTCCTTCCGAAACTGATTCCGGGTCCTGCATTTTCCGCCGAGGATGCCGATGCGTTAAGGGCCTTGAACTACAGATATAATTTGAGCCAATGGACTTTCGAGCGTTTTCTGGAGGAGCGATAATATGGAAAAGAAGAGAAGTGCCGCGGATGATTTTCGTGAGTGGGCCGACGGATTTTTGAACTTTGAAAAGACACCTGAGAAAAATATCTTTTGGCTTGACACTATGAATTTCCTTTGCGGAAGACTGGGGCATCCTGAGCGTTCATGCAAGTCTTTCCATGTGGCGGGGTCCAAGGGCAAGGGCTCCATTTCCATTATGATTTCGAAAATCCTTGAGGAATCCGGGTTCAAGACCGGCGTTTACAGTTCACCTCACATCACGGATTTCCGGGAAAGAATAGGGTCTTCAAGAGGATTTTTTGATGACAAGATTTATGCACAGGCTGCCGAAAATGTAATCAAGTGCGTGCAGAATTCTCTGGATGATTTACCCGCAAAAAGACCCGTTACCTGGTTCGAGCTTGTGACGCTTTATGCCATGGAATGTTTCAGGACTGCATCCTGCGACTGGGCTGTCTATGAGGTTGGGCTTGGTGGCCGACTTGATTCCACAAATGTAATTTTGCCCGAATGCTCCGTCATCAGTACGATTGAGCTTGAGCACACCGAGTTTCTTGGCGACACTTTGGAAAAAATCGCTTTTGAAAAGGGCGGGATTATTAAAGCGGATGTTCCTGTGGTTGTGGCTCCTCAGTCCAGCGAGTCCGTAAAGGATGTGTTCAGAAAAATCGCTCAGGAAAGGAATTCAAAATTGATTTTTGCCGATGAATCCGTGAAAGTTTCTGAGCTTGCCTACAAAAATAGACAGAAGCCTGTCTGCAAAAGTATCCATGATGAGAATGATTCTGGCTTCGGAATGGAAATCTGCCTTGAGTCGGAGTATTTTTCACGACCGATAAGGACAAATCTTCGGATGCTCGGTGATTTTCAGGCTTGGAACGCGGCTCTCGCATCTCTTGCTGTTAAGACGGTCTTCCCTGATATGGATGAAAAAATCATTGAGGCGGGACTTTCCCGTGCAAGTCTTCCCGGCAGATTTGAGGTGATTGAACCCCCGGCGGAATTCCCTGGACTTCCGTTTGTAGTTTTGGACGGAGCCCATACTGAACGCAGCGTGAAATTCACGCTTGGAACTTTTTCAAAACTCTTCGGTGATGAAATCAGGCCGCATCTTCTTTTTGCTTGTGCCGCAGACAAGGACATGGAGCATATCGCAAGGTGTTTTTCAGGTCGCTTCAGCCGCATCACGCTCACAAAACCCGGAAACACAAAGGCATCAAATCTTTCTGGACTTGCCGCAGCATTCGAAAAGGCCGGGGAGAAATTTTCCATGAACGAGGATTTCAGGGAAGCCATTGAGGAAGCGTTTTCATCCGCCGCAAAAGATAAAGTCCCCCTTCTTGTGACCGGCTCATTCTATCTGCTCGCCGAAGTAAAGGAATTGCTTTCTATAGACGTTTAACCTACAAACACACGCGGGACCCTTCTTGTTAGCACCGTGGTGATTTCGTAGGAGATTGTGCCGGTGAGTCCTGCGAGCTCGTCCGCTGTCATTACGGCTCCATCCGATTTGTCTCCGAAAAGCACGACGCGATCCCATCTTTTTACGCCGGAGTCATTTCCTAAATCCACCATGCACTGGTCCATGCAGAT
>DFKI01000036.1:28504-48445 GCA_002373325.1 Treponema sp. UBA3649 | reverse complement strand
CTCGGGAAATTTACAATAAATGTGAAACTCGACATTCGGGCTGCTTAACAGTTTTGAAAAATTGGATGATTTGATGCAATCTATGTTAAAAAAAACAGCGGCCATGAAGGAGAAAAAAATGGCATCACTAACGAACAGATTGTCGGGCAAAAATCATCTGACAGTTTGATAAGCGGTGAAGAAAATGCCTGAGAAAAAAGCTTCTGAAAAATATTGACTATTACTGACGAAACATCAGTATGTATGCAATGCCCGCGACACCTAGATTTTCTTCGGAAAAAATAGTATGATTAATATACATACAATGAAATAAAATCAACTGTCATCTTGGACGGCTGGATTCGCAATAATGGATTTCCAAAGTTCAGGATGACGGAAAATTTCAAGGAGCAAAAAATGAAGAAATCGTTTTTTAATGGATTGGCTGCTGTGCTTTCTGCCATGTTTGTTCTGCTGACTTTTTCCTGCGAGTCGCTTGAGGGACTTGTTCAGACACCGGAAGTTTCCATGGATTCTGTTTCCATCGCGGGACTGGACCTTGAGGGAATCAGTTTCAACGCGAACTATTCCGTGAAGAATCCTTATGGTGTTTCCCTCTCCATCGCCGGACTGAACGCGGACGTGAATTACAAGGACACAAAGATTACCACTTTGAATTCTACAGACGGAATCAAGGTGAACGCATCCTCAACTTCAAGCAACAAATTTTCTTTCAAGGTTCCCTATGAGACAATCTTGAAATTCGCCTCATCTCTTGCAAGTGGAAATGCTTCCTCTCAAAAGACGCTTCCGTTTGACATCGACGGAAACATCACCCTTGACGTGAGCAATGTTCCTGCACTCAATGCGCTCGGATCCAACACCGTGACTCTTCCCATCGTAACTGATTTCGAGGTTCCTGTTTTCAAGCCGAAACTTTCTGTCTCAAATTTCAGCGTGAAGATGCCGACCCTCAATGACTTGAAGGACCAGCTTACAAAAGGAGGACTCGGAGTCACGAAGGCACTGCAGGTCGCGACAACTCTTCTTTCCGGCAACAAGCTTTCCGCAAATATTTTCGACGGAATCGACATGGACATTGATGTGGTCTTTGACGTGAACGTTGCGAATGAGGGTGGGGCTGACTGGAACCTCAACATCAAGAACTGTGCTTTGAATACTGCTGCTGGAAGCATCGCGGATGTCGGCACTGCGGATGGTAGTTCAACACTCAGCTCTGACAAATCAAAGGTTTCCATGAAGGCTTCCCTCAACACAATCCAGGCAGGGGCTTTCATCGTGCAGCTTTTGAACAAGACAGGAACGAATCCCACATTTGAGCTTGACACCGGCCTTACTTTCCCGGAGACAAAGTACGCGAAGAACATCCCGCTCAAGTACACGGCGGAGATTCCTCTTTCGAGCGTGGGAAGAAAATAATTCCATTTTTTCTGTAATCTGACAGATATGGGGACTTCTAGAAACTGAACTTTTTAGAGTCCCCGTTTCTAATTCCACAAGAATCCGCTTGTGTTTATTGAATATGCAGAGTTGCTGATTCTGAACTTAGTGCAGTTATCCGCCACATTGTTTCCGTCAAGTATCGGTATCGTGGAAAAGTTCGTGTAGCTTTCCGGTGAGATTGTCGCGACAATTCCGCTTGCAGAAAAATCAGGTCCGAGAGTGATTGTTTTTCCCGTCTTCAGATAGATTGAGTCACCAGAGAATGTGGGAGCCGAGTTATTTAATATGAGGGTTCCCGAGTCGCACATTATTCCGTCGGAGTTTGCGGCTGATGTGTCGCTTGCTGTATTTGTGC
Source organism: Treponema sp. UBA3649 (assembly GCA_002373325.1). Classification (GTDB taxonomy): domain Bacteria; phylum Spirochaetota; class Spirochaetia; order Treponematales; family Treponemataceae; genus Treponema_D. The sequence continues at coordinate 46,647 of DFKI01000036.1, read as the reverse complement.
TGATGCTTCCACCTTCAACTGTGCACAATCCCTCGTTGTAAATTCCGCCTCCCCGGTAGCTTGCTGTGTTTGACATAATTGAGCAGTTGTCAAGCAGAGTTCCTTGTGTTCCGACAACGCAGATTCCGCCTCCGCTCTGGTTTGTCGATTTGTTGTTTTGTATTGTGCAGTTTGTGAGTGTGGCTCCTCCGCTGATATAGATTCCTCCTCCGTTTCGGGATGCCTCGCAGTCTACTATGATGCAGTTTTTGACTTCCGCATTGCTTGCGATGAAAAGACCTCCTCCGCGCTCACTCTTTCCATTTTTAATCGTGATTTTTTCTACTGTGACTGGAATTGATGATGTGATTGAGAGCACCGTTCCTGCATCATTTCCGTCGATTATATCCTTTGTGTTATCCGCACCGACAATTTTCAAAGAGCCTGCCTTTACGCCAGAACCAATCTCCGCGCAATCCTTGACCGTTCCGTAGACGTAAATCGTGCAGTTCTTTCCCTCTCCGTTGAGTGTTTCCAGGGCTTTGCGGATGCTTGCAAATGGATGTGCCGCCGAGCCATCACCTGCTGTATCGCTTCCGGTTCCGACTGTAACTGTGACAGCTCCTTGGATGAAAACTCTGGGAACAGAAAATGCCGTGGTCTGAGCGACGTAGACTTCGGTAATCTGTGGCATTCCCCACTTTGCGTACAGGGAGAGGTTTCTTTGTTCCGCCGGAATTGAATCAGTGTAGCAAGTGCCTGTGTAAGTCGCATTTGTGTACCAGCCCAGAAGCGCGCGATCTCCGTTCTTGATATCATTACCGTCAGGAAGAGAAATCTCGGTCATTGTGCTGTTGAATTTTACTATGCGATTTTCCCCCGTGCTTGTCCAGGTTCCGCCGTCCGTCTCATAGCTTACGGTATAGGCTTTTCCGCATTCTCCGCTTGTATCTTTCAACGTAGACAGACCGCTTGCAATCCTGACGATATCACGGTAGGTGGAGAGAATCACCTTTTCGTTTTTTCCCTGGTCCTTGTAAAAACAAGCCTTTACAATCAGCCAGTACTGCCCAGAAGCTATCGTGGGTTTGGTATAATTGATTGTGTAGGGAGTTCCATGCGTAAAATCAGTGCCGTCCCTAAATGTCCTGCTGTCAAAATAAGTTCCTTCTGGTCCGTTCGCGTATGGAATCAGGAGAAGCTCGAACAGATCAACATTATCCGTGGGAAGCTCAAGTTTGTATTGCAGCCCTCCGTTTTCAGTTCCGAGATCCTCGCATTTGAGACTGAATGAAAGAGCATTGTCACCTGTCACAATCGTTTTTCGTGTGATTTTTCCCGCGTAGATAAGAGACCCTTTTTTCGCTCGCAAAGTAAAATTCCATCTGCCGGGTTTAAGTGCGACCGATGTTCGTGTCACATTTGAAAGGGATGACCAGTTCGCAAGTTCGGCCTCGCTTTCTTCATCCAAGGCTCCGTACAAAGTGAAGAGTGAAAATTCGCTGAGGGCAGGATCGGTGGGAAATGCAGTCCTTGCTTCCGAAAAGTTTATGCGTATGTATGCAGCCTCTTCATCCCTCTCATCTTCATTCCGAGTTTCGATTATCAGTTCTGATTCTTTTTCAGATTTTGATTCTGATTCCAAATCAGATTCCGATGCAATTCTTTCGGCTGCTTCTGTAAAATCATTTTTGCAAGAGGAGAAAATCAGAGCGAAGAAAACACAAAAAATAAATGCCGTGTTTTTCAAAAGATTTTTCATCCCTTCCTCCTTTATTCAACCGTGATGTAGTATGTCGCAGAATAAGCCATGCCGTCCGATTCCACATAAACCGTCACAGGATAAGTGCCCTTCCATAGATTTTTCACGTTTATGTTGATGATGTTTCCGCTGCTTGAGCATCTTCCTTCCAGAGCTTCGTCATAAAGCCATGTGTATGAGTCATAGCCTGTTGGGGCACTGAGTCTTATCGTGTTTGGAAGCATCGTTTGTGACAGAGTGATGTCGGATTCCGGATCTACGGTAACAGTGATTCCATCGAACGACACCCAGATTGCATAGAGAGTAATGTCCTCGTCAACAGTGATTTCTTCCTTGTCGTTGTAAGATGTTCCGCTTCCGTCCGCCTTTGTGTTCCATGTGTAGAATCCCGAGAAATTTTTTGTGAATGTGTTCTGCGTGAGTTCCTGAGCTACTCCATAAGTAAACTCCTGTTCCGCCATCGTGCCTGTTCCGCCGTTCGCATCGAAAGTCACTTTGTATTTTTTCGGAGTCCACAGCGCATAGAAATTTCTCATGGAGACGATTGATATTGTGGGGGGAGTGTAATCAGCTTCGTCCTCATACTCAACCGTGGAAGAGAGAGGATTTGTTGTCCATCCGGCAAAATCATAATGGTCGCGCGTGGCTGTCGTATTTTTCTTCAGCTTTGTCGTCTCGTCAAAATTTACAATCTGCCATGCGACGGAACCGATTCCTCCGTTTGGAAGGAACACGAGTGTCTGTGATTTTTTCTGCCACACAGCATAGAGAGTCACATCGCTTGTGCTGAGCATGGAGTAGGTTCCCTCGTTTCCGTATTCCACCGATCCGCTTGCAGTCGTTGACCATCCCATGAAATCATATCCGAGTCGTGAGAATGAGTTGGAGCGGAGAGTTCCCTGCGTCAAATATTCGATTTGTGTGTCCGCCATGGTTCCAACCGCAAGGAGCGCGTTTTTGTCATAAGAGACATTGAATGTTTTCGGTGTCCATTGCGCGTAAAGAACTTTGTCCTCGCTTGCAAGATAGTTTCCCTCATCGGCACAGTCAGATCCGCTTCCATCAGCCGCAGTGTTCCATCCCGCAAAATCATATCCCGGATTTGTATATGTGCTCTGGTTGAGCGGAGTGAGAATGCCATACGAAATATATTGAGGATCCATCGTTCCATATCCCCCGTTTGCGCTGAATGAAATCTTGTAGACTTCAGGAGTCCATACGGCATAAAGTGTAACGTCGTTGTCCTCGAACAAAGTGTACAATGAGCCGTCAAGATATTCATAGCTTCCTGTGCTTGATGTGGACCATCCAGAGAAACTGTAATGCTCCCTTGTGTAGGGGGAAGATGGCAATGTCGTTGAGTCCCCGTAATCAAGAGTCCTTGATGCAACTGAGCCTGTACCTCCGTTTGCGTCAAAGGAAAGAATGTGTGCCGAAAAAGTCCAGACCGCATAGAGAGTCACGTCGCTGTCTCCGGGCAGAGTGAACAAATCTCCGTCGAGATATTCCACAGGACCTCCATCCGTCGTGGACCATCCTTCAAAGACGCTGTGTTCTTTTGTGAATGTGTTCGTTTTCAGATAGACGCTTCCTCCGAAACTGATTTCCTGAGGACTCATCGTTCCTGTTCCGCCCGAACTGTCAAAGTTGATGTTGTACTCACCGAGTCCCCATGTCGCCACAAAACTTTCGTCATCGGTTCCGAATGTGCTTGGAAGAGTCGGATTCCATCCAGAGAAAACATAACCCGACATTGTTGGAATCTCCCAAACCACGCTCTCACCATATTTGCCGCTTATGCTTGTTGTACCAAGAGACCATGTGCCACCGTTCAAATCAAATGTGTAAGTGATTGTTTTTCTTTCGTAATAAATTGAGACGACCGTATTTCCGTTTCCACTGATTGTTTCCTGGGAAAAAGTCTGCGGCGTAAATCCCGGATAATCCTTTGCGCTTGCCGATGTGAGTGAGTCGGTTATTCCATAAAGAGTCTCCGTCTCAATCTCGTAATCCGTTCCGTCAAGATTTTCCCTGAGATGACGGACTGTATAAGGAATGTCTCCACGTGCGCTCCAAGATGATGCGGAAAGATAAACCGGTTGAGGAGAAACTGTGAACCAGTCGATGTTGCCGTTTGAGTCAAGGTGGATATTGTCGGGAACCTGAGTGGAGCCGTCATCCGGATTTTTCATGTAGGTCCATCCGTCGGCATAATAACCTGGCTTCACATTCTCAAATTGATAGGGCAGCTCGCTCGAATGAATTTCAGAACCGATTTTATAATATCGTTGGCCGCAATAATCCCCGCCGGAACTGTTTGTGTAAAATGTGTATGTGCTTCCGAGCAAATCGGTCAGAGAAGAGTAGTTTTCCGTATCCCATTCGCTCTTGCATGATGAAAAAATGGAGAGCAATGTCAAAAGAGAAAATGCCAAAATCAAAAATCGTCTCATAAAATCTTTCGCTTTCATAAAGCAATCCATCCCAACCTCCTCCACCAGTTTCTTCTATAATCTTAATCCAAAACTGATGTACGGGTCAAGGATTATTCCTCCAAAGTCAGAGTCCAAAATCAAACTTGCGTCCACACCGGTTTCCACAGTAAAATGTTTTGCCGGAATGCAGAAAATGGAAAGTCCCGCCTGAACTGTGAGCCGCATTAAGTTTTCGTCTATGTTTTGTCTGTCGCCCTGTGATGCCGTATAGTTGATTTTTGCATCAGCGATTGCAGCGCCGCCTCCGAGCCTCAAAGACCAGAATGATTTTTGTGAGAACAATGTGTGCTGATAGACAAGATTGAACTGAGCCGTGTAAAGGAAAATCTTTGAGTCGTGATATTCACTTGTGCTTATGAGCGGGAAGAATTTTCCTGAGAGCTCATATCCCAGCTTCCACTTTTTGCCTTTGTACGGAAGCCATGTAAGATGTGCGTTCACTTCCGGGATAATCGGCCAGTCAGAAAGCAAAGCGATTTTTTCATCCACAGGATTTGTGTAAGCTCCAAGTCCCACGGCGAAAATCAAATCCTTGCAAACATATTCTTTCTTTTCATCCGGCTCCTCAATTTTCTCCTCGTGTTTTTTAATTACAGGCTCAACCGCAATCACATCCTCCCCGATTGAGTCGATGTAGGGCGTGTGCTCTTCAGGAACGGCAAGTCCCTCGGGGAAGAAAACTCTGATTAGAGAACCTGCAAAAAATCTTCTCCAGATAAAATCTTCCGGCATGATCAAGGGATAATACGGGTGGATTGGAAGCCATGAGAGAGCCTCATTTTTTTTCTCCCCCGTCTCAAGTTTTTCTTCCGTCGTTTTTTCGTCAACAGGATTTTCTTCCGTTGATTTTTCATCAGCAGGATTTTCAATATCCGGATTTTCTTCCTCGGTTTTTGTTTCATCCGGAGTCTCAAGCGGAGTTTTGATTTTTCCAATTTGATTCCGTATCTGATTTGAGCATTGCAGGATTGAAAAAATCACACTGAGATTTGAAAACCGATTCCTTTCCTCAGATTCAATGTGCTCGGGATTTTCAACAACAGGATTCTCATCCTCAGATTTTTCGTCATGAAGATTTTCAACAGCGGGATTCTCAATCTCAATATTCTCATCCAAAGATTCCTCGTCGCTCGGATTTTCAACCTCGGTATTCTCATCCACGGATTTTTCATCCAAAGATTTTTCATCGCCCGGATTCTCAATCTCAATATTTTCATCGCTCAGATTTTCAACAAGAGGATTCTCGTCTTCAGATTTTTCATCAGGAAGATTTTCAACGACCGGATTCTCGTCTTCAGATTTTTCGTCAGGAAGATTTTCAACGACCGGATTCTCATCCACGGATTTTTCATCGGAAATACTTTCGGCATCGGTATTCACGTCTTCTGGTTTTTCGTCGCTCAGATTTTCTTCGCTTGCTTTTTCGTCAATTGGATTTTCCACACGCGGATTTTCTTCGCTTGCTTTTTCGTCAATCGGATTTTCTTCTGTTGATTTTTCATCGCTGATTTTTTCATCTGCATTTTTTGCGGAAAGGATTTCCTGTATGTTTATGAAATCGGTCTCGCTTGTTTTTCCGCTCGGATTCGTAATCCGGATTTTGTACTCACCGCTCGGCACTTCATCAAAACTCACTGTGTCCGCTCTTTCGGTTTCGGAGCCTCCTTGAGAAATGTTGTCCTTCGACATGTGAATTTTTCCTCTGATGATTTCTCCGCTCTTTCCAATCAGCTCGACTATGCTTTCGCCTGTGATGTCGGTGATTTTTACGGGAAGCACAAGCTCTCCATCCACCTGTACTGTTTCCGTGCTTTCTCCGATTTTTTCTATTACGGGCGCACTGCTTTTCAGAACCTCAAGTTCCGTCCAATCAGAAACGCTGCTCTCACGCCCCAAAAAATCCAGCGCGATGATTCTGTATGTGTAGGAACCAAAATCAAGCTCAGCCGTAACCAAATTTGTTTTTGACCGCAGGGTGATTTTTTTGCCGCTTTCCTTTGAGACAATTTCTATTTTGTATTCGAGCGCATTCGGATCACGTTTCCATTCTATTTTCTGTGGAAATGAAAAAATCTGCATGGAGCAAAAAATCAAGAGGAGGAAAAAAACTGCGATTTTTTTTAAGGGGCATTTTTTATTCAACATAGATTACCCCCTGAGTTATGGTCTCAACTTTTTCCGGCAATGTGAAATCAATCTTGAACGATGAGCTTCCGCTCTTGCTTCGTCTTTCCTCATATCCGTCTGAGGCGTATGAGAATGCGGTGACAGACCATGAGAAAGAACCGATGTCCAAGATTGAAAGATCCGAAAGTTCGAATCTGTTTGACTTAAGATTTTTCCGTGAGACCACCGCCAGATTTTTTCCGTCGGAAGTTTTTTTGTAGAGATTGAACGAGTAGGAGCTTGCACCCGGAACCGAGTTCCATTTAAAATTTATGCTCCTGTTTTCGCGAAGGTAATCCGGTCCGATTACAAATCCGCCTGCAGGAGATGTGAGAACTGGGGTAGCAAGATCGGGGAGTCTTTCCACAACGAATCTTCTTTCACTTGAGTCGAGAGGGATTCCTTCCGCCGTGCTCGCCTTTATTTTCCAAAGATAAGTTCCCGATGTGAGCCTTGGAATGGAGACGCTGCTTCCCGTGCTGGATTTTTGTTCGACAATTCTTGAGCTTCCGTCCGAATTCAATTTTCGCAAAATCAGCTGGTAGGAAACTGCCTCCCCGGATTTTTTCCATGAGAAGATTGTGTTTTCCCTGAGTGCCGTAAGTCCCGCGATGGAAGCCGATGGAGCAGGTGAGATGAGTTCAACCGGAGATGGCACTCGCAAGGAGAAATTGCCGCTTGAGAATGTGCTCATCCTTAGGGGAAGATTTTCTTTTTCAGAGCTGATTGCCTGGACCTGCCATTTGTACGAGCCCTGGGCGAATGTTCCGCGTGAGATTTCATTTTCCGTAGTCTTGTAGTGGAGGACTTCTTTTCCAGATGAATCCAAAACTTTCAGATTGTAATAATCAGCGCCATCTACTTTCTTCCATTTGAATTTCACCGGGCTTGAGTTGTAAATCAAAATCTCCTGCGTTTCCATAGGACTTTCCAAAACCGGAGCCTTCAATTTTCCGAGCACGGTGATTTTTCTTGCGGCTGTGGAATCACTTGAGCTACCGTCGCTAGAGCTTACTCTCCACCACCAGACTCCCTCGTTCAAAACAATTCCGGTCTCTGATGATTTTTCCGTCCGTCTCTCAAAATCAAGAGATGAAAAATCTTTTGACTGTGAAATCTGCAATGTGCTCGTCCCAGTTTTTCCCGGAAGCTTCCACATGAAATTCAAACTTGCGAGTCTTTCTCTTTCTACGCCGAAATCCTCCGGGGGATACAAAAGTTTGAGCCCCTCTTTTTTCGGTGTGACAATTTCGAAACTTCGCTTTTCCGACTCAAGGATTTTTCCTGAATCACTTCGGGACACTTTCCAAAAATATTTTCCGGGAGGGAGATCGCTTCCGTCGAAGTCTGAGATTTTTCTCTGAAGGTCGAGTTTTTCTTCTATTATAATGTCCTTGAAATCACTGTCCCTTGCGACAATCAGGACGGATTCATCATTTTTTGTCTCAGAGTTCCAGATGAAAGTAATCGGGATTTTTTCGCCGTACTCAATCTTTGCGTTTGAAGCTGGGACGGAAAGTTTGGGAATGTCCTCGCTCGTGTCTTTTTCCACCGTAAAACTTGCGAGCGAACTTTCGCCTTTTGAGTCCTCTTTGCCTGAGTACCATGGAGAGACCTTCCAATAATAAAATCCTTCGGGAAGGGATTCCGACTGAAAACTTTGTCCGTAGACTTTTGTGCTTACAAGAGGCTCGCTCAGGTCCGGATTTTTTGAGACGGTGATTGTGTATCCTTCCGCAAGGGGATTCCCTGTCCATTTGAATCTTATGGGCTCGGGTGCGTTTCTGTACTCAAGGTCCGCGCTGTTTCTCGGATATGAGACTTCCACCGGCTTGATTTTGTTTACGCTGATTTTTCCTTCCGCAGGTTTTTCGCTTGAGTCCTCGGTGAAAACTCTCCAGTACAAAGTTTTGTCGCCCGGGTCAAGGGAGATGTGGTCCAAGTCCTCAACAACGAAGGTTTCCTCAATCGTCGAGAAATCTTTTGTGCGTGAGGTCATCACCGTGACTTTTGATTTTTCAGCTGATGGTGATTTTTTCCATTCAAGCAGCACGCTCTCGCTTTTTTCCTCGTAGGAGATTAGGCTCAGATTTTTTGGAATGGATGTCACCGTAAGAGGATTTTTCTGCACGCCGTCCTCATCCACAGAAACTGACTCACCCGTGCCAAGTGAAATCTCTGAGCCGTCCGTCGTTGTGAGCTCAGCCTGTCCGTTCGAGACATCGATGGAGCTTCTTCCCAAATTTGAGTCGCTTCCCGCAGAGACCGAGCTTCCTCCAAGCACTTTCACCATGGTTCCGTCCGCCATTTTGATTGCGAAGGATGAGGCTCCCGCACTTGAGTCCACTTTGATGTCCCCGCCCGAGAGATTGATTTGCAGTGCTCCCTCGTCATCCGTAAAAATCTGTATGAGGGTGTTCTCGAAAATGTCCAGGTCCACGCTTTCGTCAGCCGCACCGAATCTGATGGAAGTTTTGCTGAGTTCTGAAGTGCGCACAGTGTCCTCGTCGTAAAGAGGTGCTCCGGGGGCAAGAAGTTCCCAGACAACACGGTCGTTGAATTTCCGCTGAACTACACGCTCCCTCCATTGCACGTTGGCCACCTGGATTTTGTCGGACCTTTTCGTGAAGTGCGTCAAATCCTTGTAAAAGAGAAAAATGAATCCTGAAAAAAAGAGCAGGCAAATCAGGATTACAAGAAAATCAACTGCCCGCAACTTTGACTTTGTTTTCTTCTTCACCCAAATTCACCTTTGCAAAATCCGGTTCCGGTATGCCCAGAATCCTGCGGACATCGGAAAGAGTTTTCGGTCCCTTTTGTCCGACCGCAATGCTGCAATCATCATCCAGCTCGAAAGCGGGATCCACTCTTTCAAAGAACTTAACTATATCAAATCCGGGCATGTTGACCACGCCGTAAAAATGCTGCAGTCCCTTTCCCTTTACTTCAAATGCGACCGGAATCTGCTCGACGATGATTTCCTTGTCCTGATTCTCCGGCCTGATTGTAAAGGAATTTTCCTCGCACTTGATGAAATCAGTTTTCAAAAGGTCGTACATGTCCTGAGTCATAAGCACGTCTGTTCCACAAGCCTTGTTTGATGCCTCGGTTCTGCTCGCAAGGTTTACGGCATCCCCAATGGAAGTGAATTCCATTTTGTCGAATGAGCCCATGAATCCCACGGTCACTCTTCCGCAGTTCAGTCCGGCACCGATTCTGATTTTCGGTTTGAATGGTGCGTCCGAATCTCCTTCGTGTGCTTTGGTGAAGGCTTCCGCATCCTTGTTGTATTTCATCAGAGAGTAGCGCATGGCAACGGAGCTTATAATTGAATTGAGCGCGTCCTCTTTCACATACTGGTCATGCTCATCTTTTTTCAGGGCACGTGTCACCGAAGTCTCCGGAAGATTTTCCCAGTCAAGTCCGTCGTTTCTGAGCACACCCCATGCCGCCATGATTGCGTCACCCTCGAATTTGTCGATGACTCCACCAGTGTTCCTGATGCAGGAAACCATGCGGGCCATGTAATCGTTCAGGAAGCGGATGATTTCTGCAGCGCTCTTTTCTCCGTAGCGTTTTTTGAATCCGTCCGAGATTGCCGTGAATCCGCGGATGTCGCTGAAGAAAATCGTTATGTCCTTGAGGTGCGGCTCAAAATCAATCTCCTTCGTGATAATCGCTTTTGTGACTCCCTTGTTCGTGAGTTTCGCAAATGTGTTCAGAATCTCCCGCTCGTTTTTCGTGCTCTTTCCCAACACACCGATTTCGTCCTTTCTCTTGGTCGTCTCCATTTCATTGAAAAGCTCGGTGTTGAAATTTCCCCTGTTGATTTCGTTTACCACGGCGGTGAGTTCTGTAAGAGGCCTGCTGAGTGAGCGTGAGAAAAACCAGATGACAAGAATTGCTAGCGCAAGTATGGCGGCTGTTATGTAGATGTTTCGTCGTGTCGTGGATCTGATTCCCTCGAGCACGATGTCTGTCTTTACCGTTGTGATTACGATTCCGTTTCCGTTTCCGAATTTTTTGAAAGCGCCTATGTATTCAGTTCCGTCCGTATCTTTGTAGATTGTCTGCTCGTTGTCCATCGCCGAGTTTTTGATTATGTCCATCAGCGGATTCTCTGACAAATCATCTCCGCTCATCATTTTTTCCACGTCGTTGTGGACCAGAATCACTCCGTCGTTGTTTATGAGGCAGGACTGGTTGATTGTGCCCGATGAAATGCTTTTTGCCATCTCTTCTGAAGAAAAGAGAAATCCGAGTGAGTTTTCCGTTTCCGAAATGATTGGAGTAAAAAACGCAAGGACCGGAATGTTGAAGAATGGAGATGCGTTGAGAATTTCAAAAGCTCCGTTGCCTGCCTTTGAGAGACTCTTTTTTTCCTGCTCCATGTATGCTCGGACCATGCTCTCGTCAACTTCACGTGAAATGAGGAAGGGACTGTTGCAAAAGATTCTGTCAGATTTTGGAAGATAAAGCGCGATGATTTCAACATGACGCTCAAAGAACATTTCCCTAAGGGACGTAATCTCTTCCTCGGTACCTCCCGACGTGCTGAGCAAATCTATGAACATTCGTGCCGCAGAGATTCCGCTGTTGATTCGGCTCTCGCAGTCAGACGTTGCGCTGTTGTTGATTGTACGGTTGTTTTCCTCCGCGTTGATTCTTACGTCCTGGGTTATAAAATAGGAGACTATGGCGGTTACGGTTCCCATCGCAATCAGGACAATCAGAGTGATTATTCCAATCAGTTTGGCTCCTATGGGGTGGCGGACTTTTTCGGATCTTGCTATTTCCTTTTGTCTTTTTGCCTCCTCTTTTTTTTCAAGGGCCTGTTTTTTTTGAATCTCCTTTTTTTCACGGGCTATGTTTTTCAGCTCGCTTTTTAGGTTCGGACTTTCCTTTTGTGATTGCACCTGGGGTTGCGTGCTCTCTTTTTCTGTCTCGACCTTACGATTTTTTTTCTCTTCAGGTTCCGGAATCTGATTGTGGAGAGTCTCTTCTTTTTGTTCGGGGACCGTTTCCGTTTTTTGCCCGGGGATTATCTCATCCTTTTTTTCTTCGGCAGGATTTTCCTTTTGCTCAGGAACAACATCGTCCTTAGGCTCAGGTGATGGCTCTGGATTTCGTTCAGGACTTTCCTTTTGCTCCGGGACAATATCATCCTTTGCATCCTCTTCTTGATTTGATTCCGGCTCTGAAACAGGCTCCTGTGTCTCTGAATCAACTTTTGTCTCTGAAACAGGTTCCAGATTCGTACTCGAATTTGGACTCGGATTTTCTGCGTGGAATTGTTCTTTTTTCGGCTCAGGATTTTGCTCAAGGATTGGATTTTCATTTTGCTCTTCGTTTTCAAAGCTTCCGAATTTTTTGTCCAAATCAGCAAGCTTTGCCATGAAGGACTCACCTAACGGAACACCTTCATCAGGAATTTCTGAGAGGTCGGAAAATGAGAAGGGACTTCGTTCGGTTTCTTCTGTTTGTGTGTTTTCAGTTTGTGTGTCTTCTGTTTGTGGGACATCGCTCGGAGTTTCAATATCACCCTGCGCTTCTTCCTCGGATTTTTCTTCAATCAGAGGCTCTTCGTCTGCTTTGATTTTCTCTTCAACATCAGGGAACGAAAGTGTTGTCTCAACTTCGACTTTGGGCTCTGTCTTAATTTCAGGCTCACTTTTAATTTCAGGCACTGGCTCCGGCTGATTTTTTTCTTCCCTTTCCGGCTCCTTCACGGGAGCTTGAATCTCTTCAATCTGGGGCGCTTCGACCTGGGGCGCTTCTTTTTTTTGTTCTTCGAATTTTTCAAGCTCGGCCACATCGGGAGAAATGAATTCACCGTACTGATGCAGGGTCTCGTCCGGTCTTCCGTGAAATCTTCTTGATCTTCCGGGTGAATTTTGCCATTTGGAGTACCCGTCCATCCCGTCTTCCTTTCCGGCTTTTTTTGAGGAGATTTTAAATTTATTTTCAGTATCAGCCAAACTCACAGTCAGATTCTACCATATTTAAACTGTCTTTACAATATGGTCGGCATTTTTGCTCCAAGTGATAATCTGGAAAAATTCAAAGGAGTGGGGTAGAAAACGCTCCGTCTTGCAATCCTCCGATCGGCATTCAGGATTTTGAGAAGCTCAGGAAAAACGCAGATTTGGAGAGTTGAGATGGGCAGAAATTTGTTCGGATGCTTGAAATTTGTTTAATCCGCGTTATAATATAAGGGCAGTCGAAAAACTCATTTTCAATGGCTTTTTCGAATGCCTGTCGAGTTTAAAAGCCTGAAATTACAGGCTTTTAAACGTTGCATTTTCAAAGTTACCTCGAAAAACTGAAGTTTTTCGAGGTTCCCATAAATGAAGAGCTTTTGAAGCGAAGGAGAGCCGGATATGAAAAAAGGACTTGCCAGGGCGGGATTTTTCCGCAATCACTCAACGTTTGTAGGGGGGGGCTATTATTTTGTATAGCACTTCTGTTTTCGGGATGTGAGAACTTCCTTGAGGGAGCCTCGATAAAGAGACAGATTGAGGAGGAGATTGACTATGCGAAGGCACCGTCCTATGAAATCCGAGTTGAGTGCGACGGTGGGGCCGGGGAAATCACCACGGAGAAAAGGCTCTCGAAGAAGGTGAGGGACGAGTTCACAGTTGAGTTCGAGGCAGCGTCAGACGACGTGCAGGTGGCTGGATGGAGGGCGTACCTGCAGAACGGAGACGGGACATTCAGCGAGCTCACGAACGAATACGTCCTGTTTTTCTCATACAACACCGGGAACACCGACGGCATCTACCGGACGAACGTAAGGTTCCAGAAAGCGGCGGAGGGAACAATCTTCATAAGGCCGTACTGCATCTTTCCCACATTCTTTCCCCCGTACAACCCCGCGGGCTACAACCAGGACACGGGCATAAAAATAACCTTCAACGTTCCTGTCAACCCGGAAAGCTTTGGAGACTTCTCCTGCATCGGCTTTTACGACTCATCAAATAACAACCTGAGGGACCGTTTCGGCACACCGTATTTTTCCGACGGCAACAAGGTTCTTAACATCCCCACCAGCAAATCAAAACTTATCATTGAGGACGGCTCTGGCGTGGAATACACCGACGTGACGATTGCAGCGGACTTTACGGGAGTGACGGATTCGGAGGGAACCAGGCTCATCTACAACAAGAACTACACTTACCGGGTGAACAAAAATGTGGACAATGTTCCGCCGGTTCTCACTGAGGCAAAGGTTTTCTCGACTTCGGACACAACGAGCAATCTGTACAAGGAACTTACCGGCCGGGACTTTGCCTCCTGGAGCGACACGGAGACGGAAAATTACAGATACGGGGACTTCAGCCAAAATCATGTGGGCGGAAAAATCTACTTTGAGCTTTCGGGAAGCGACGCTGGCGGTGGAATAGGCTCCGTTCAGGTAAGGGAGACATATTTCCGAAGTGTTGCGGGAGAAGAGACCACGGACACGGCCCATACATATCAGGTTCCCTGCGAAGAGAGTGATGGAGTTTATTCAGCGGAGTATCAGATCCGGTCCTCAATCGACGGAGTGATAAGGCTGGACTTCACCCTTGTGGACTACTCGGGCAATGTGAGTGAGGCAAAGACTTTCTATGTGATTAAGGACACGAGCATTGATCCAAAGGCCGTTATGTTCGAGGAAAACTTGGACATGAATCAGACTGGGCTATGGAAAAAAGAAATGCCATATTATGGAATCAGAAAAGTAAATGGCAATGTTGACACTGTTACTCTTACGGCAAAAAGCACTACCGTTGATAAATTCTATTCCTCATATACGGAGCCTTTTGACATTGATGTTTTGTGGGGATATTCAGAAGATACGATTACAAATTCTGCCGTAAAGACAACGAACTCAAGCGGGGCGGCTGTATGCACTTTTGACAGGGATTACACGAAACTCACTTATGTAAAAACAACCTTTGCAGACCAAAGCGGCAATTCAAAGATTAATATACGGGCAATTCCGCCAATCCTTGATTTTGATATGAACTGTGTAACAACTAACAAAGATAAACCCACAGCAATCGAAAACAAGATATCAATTAATCCCTATGACATACAGGGAGTCCAATCTGTTTGCAACAAGGTTGGGGCAAAAAAATGGTCTATGTACTATGCACACATGCCGTATTGGTTTGAACATGAAAAAAACGTCTGTCATAGCAAGGAATTGATGGATATATGTTTTTATAAGTATCAGACCGATAAATTTAAGGGGTTCTCCACTACAATACATCTTATCGGGGCTTTTGAATATGCAGACGGCTCGTTCTGGACCGCGCCTTTGAGCATTACGGGGCTAAAATGCGATTTTGCAGATGACTATGACGACACCTTTGACAAAATCACAATGTCGATTGACGGAAAACCGACCACAACCGCTGGGGATTCATCCTATATAAAAGATTATATACAGGTTAATGCTGTAGGTATAAAAAATTCAGTGAATTATAAAATCACGCTTGATGATTACAAGACGGAAAAGGGAAAAACAACTGAAGGCGTAAAGTTCATGTTCAAATGCCAGAACATTGATACAAATGAGAATTTTTTAAGTTCTGCCCCGGAATTTTATCTTCCTTCTAATGCAACTTACAGAATCTATATAATTTCAGAAGATTCCAATGGGAAAAAATACACTTCATCTTACAGGGATTTTTATTTAAATGGTTCAACTGGTTCTAGTGGTATACTTGTCCTTACTGAAGATTTAACTCCTCCTAAAATTCCAAGCGAGCTGGAAAATAAGTTTGACATTTATAATTATGACGGATATAAGCTATGGTACAACTCGACCCCGAACAGCTTTACGCCTCACTGGTTTAAAAGTGATGAGTGGTCGTTTGCAATTCCAATTCAAATTGCACAGGCGTATGTTCCTACGGATAATATCGAAATGTTCGCGAACAGCGACGGACTCGGAGAGATAGAATATTTCTTCATTCCGAATTACGGCAGTTCCGTCACTAATTTCGGCATTTTTTCTGAAGAAGAATTTGAGGCGCACCAGAAAAAAACTGCAACCTATGATTTGAACCAGATGAACTACACACTTCCGCAGTGGCAGAATCGAACCACAAATAGTGTAACAGGAACCGATGAGAGCGGATTCAGGGACAGCTACAGGCAGATGAGGATAGAGATTCCCTACGACGGCCTTGAGGAGGGATTCTACACTCTCTGCATGAAGGCAAAGGATGCAGCCGGAAACTATTCATACGCTTTCGCACCTGCCGTAAACAGGACATTGGGCAAGCATCTTGACTGGACTTTCGACAGCAGCAACAACACAATGACATTTAACGATGACACCACTCCATATTATGGAGCCATGCTTTATTATTATGATTCAGCACACAACAGATGGGTTTCATTTTATGGGCGGCTTGATTCCACTGATGTAAATCTTCTTGACCGCTACTTCTGCATGTATTTAGGAAAAATCTCAGAGGCAGGTTTCTTCAAAAACCGCTGGGCAAGAATCATCGCCGTAAACAAGACTTCTTCTTCTTTGGAAGCGGGCTTCTATGATGTTGAATATGTATACCTGGACTATCACCGCTATAAGGACACATCCTCCGCAATTGTCTGCAAGAACAGAAACTTGGTCGATGGAGTTGGTGGGGTGCAGGTATTCTGTGACAAACCGATTCTCGCGCACACCATGTACTGCTCAAAGCGGCTCACCCAAAACAATACAAAAGCCGATGCGGTCGTGTGGGAAAACAAGGGAATCGAGACTGGACTTGTGTTTGAAAGCAGCAACTTCACCTATGGAGCGGAGAACTACGACGAAATCCCCGCAGGCTGCTACTACACCACAATCATCCACTTCGCCGACGGCACGACTCTTATGAGCGAGGTAAAGCAGAAGTAAAGTTCTTGCAGGTTTCCAAATGCGAAAAAATGTGCTATACTGGGTTTATGGATTTTTCACGCAAGCTGCCCATCGGCATTCAGGATTTTGAGTATCTCAGAAAGAACGGCTATCTGTACATAGACAAAACGGATTTTGTGGATAAGCTGGTCAGAAACGGAAAGCCCTATTTTCTTTCACGTCCCCGAAGGTTCGGAAAGAGCCTTTTCGTCACCACGCTTGAGGCTTACTTTTTGGGAAAAAAGGATTTGTTCAAGGGACTTGCCATAGAGAGGCTTGAGGAGCAGAACAGCGAGCCTTGGCAGGTCTATCCCGTGATGAAGTTCTCCCTTGCTGCGGGTGAGTTCACGAAGGAGGACGGATTGCGGGAGACCCTTAAAAACGTTCTCTTTGAGTTCGAAAAAAAATACGGTCTTGAATCCGGGAATGAGGCCCTTCCTGTAAGATTCGCGAACGACTTGAAAAAAGCCTTTGAGAAAACGGGCAGGGAAGTGGTGGTCCTTGTGGATGAGTATGACAATCCGCTTTTGAAGAACATCGGGGGGAACGAGAGACAGGCGGAGGAGAACCGTGCGCTCTACAAGGGGTTCTTTGCCGTTTTGAAGGACTGCGACGCGTACCTGAGGTTCGTGTTCTTTACCGGAGTGACGAAATTCAGCAAGGTGAGCATCTTCAGCGACCTTAACCAGCTGAATGACATAAGCTTGAGCCAGAAATATGCGTCCATCTGCGGAATCACCCAGGAAGAGATGGAGACAAATTTTGCCCCGGAAATTGACGGGATGGCGGAGCATTACAATTATTCAAAAGAGGAGTGTCTTTCGGAACTAAAACGGATGTACGACGGCTACCACTTCTGCATGAACTGCCCCGACATCTACAATCCCTTCAGTCTTCTTCATGCCTTTGACGGGAACTCACTGGGCTCATACTGGTTCTCAAGCGGGACCCCCACCTTCCTGATTGAAAAACTCAAGGAAATAAATTTCGACCCGAGGCGCTTCATCGACACGGTGAAAATCTCAGAGCAGGTAATCTCCGACTATCGCCCGGAAAACCCCGACCCCATACCGCTTTTTTACCAGAGCGGCTACCTGACCATAAAGACATGGAACGAAAGACAGAGGTCCTACAAGCTGGGATTTCCCAACGACGAGGTGAAGTACGGATTCCTGAACGCGCTCGCACCCACATACCTGAACGTGGAGGACAAACCCGCCCCCTTCAACATAGATATCCTTGACGACGCGATAGAAGAAGGCGACACCGACGGAATGAGGGACTGGTTCACTGCACTTTTTGCGCTTTTGCCATACCCAACAAGCGGGGACCTTGAGACAGTGACCGAGCAGAGCTTCCAGAACGTCATTTTCATCTCCCTGATCGTGCTTGGGAAATACGCGAGGACCGAGGTGCACTCAGCCAAAGGACGCGCCGACTGCATAATAGAGACACCCGATTTCGTCTACGTGATGGAGTTCAAGCGTGACTCATCCGCAAATGAAGCCCTGAGCCAGATTGACGAGGCGGGATATGCAAGGCCGTACTCAGCGGACAAGAGAAAGATTTTCAAAATCGGTGTGAATTTCTCAAGCAAGGAAAGAAACATTGACGAGTGGAAAGCTTTGCAAGTGGAAAGTTGAAAGTTGAAAACGGAAAGTGGAGAGAGGATTTCCATTATTTATCAGCCTGATGCTTGAAATTTACGGAGTCCTTATTATAATATATAGAAGAGATTTTCTTATTGCAAAGGAGTACCGTATATGAAAAAAAGACAGGTCAAATCAGGATTCTTCCATAAGTACTCAACGTTTGTAGGGGGGGGGGCTATTATTTTGTATAG
>DFKI01000036.1:0-28417 GCA_002373325.1 Treponema sp. UBA3649 | reverse complement strand
AGGGAGCCTCGATAAAGAGACAGATCGAGGAGGAGATTGATTACGCCAACTCTCCGTCCTATGAAATCCGCGTGGAGTGCGATGATGACACAGGCGAAATCATAACCGGAAGAATCCTCTCGCAAAAAGTCACCGACAGCTTCAACATTGAGTTTAAAATCGCCCGGGGTGCAAAATTTATCGGATGGAAAGCGTATTCAAAATCCACCGACGGCACTCTCACCGAGCTTTCTTCCGAATATTTTACCTTCACGTCAATTCCCACCGAGGACAACAGCGGAATCTACAAAACCTCCGCAAAATTCCTGAAAAAGGCAGACGCAATCACAATCAAGCCTTACGTGCAGATTCTTCCCGCCGTTAAAAATTATTCTCCCGCGCAGAATTCAGACGGCTCCTACGCGAACATGCCTGTGGTCATCACTTTCAACATGCCCATGGAGGATGAGGCGACCCAGAGAAACGATAGCATTTTTACATACACAAATATTTCGCTTACATACGAGGGTGAGTCGCTCACGAATTATTTTGATGCTCCCGAATTCAACTCGGAAAAGACAGTCCTCACGCTCAAGCCGCACGAAAGGGATTTGAGGGATTTCATCATCGGAGAGAACAGACCGAACATCGACGTAAAAGTTCAACTCAGCGACAGGATTTCGGTAACAAGGGACGGAATCTCACTTCCGCTTTCACAGGACGAAAACTCCACTTTCATGGTAAGATACAAGGCAAGCATCGAGGAGATTGTACCCGCTAAATATGATTTTTTTGCCACAAGAGATGAGATTTCGCTTGAGCAGTCTGCCACTCAGAACAAGTTTACGCAAAACGCGCTGGGCACATTTACCGACACGGAGATTTTTCAGAACCGCACGAACGGCACAATCTGGATTTACGGAAGATACTACGACGCGGACTCCGGGGTAAGGACCATAAGGCTCACGGAAAAAAGGACGAACAACAAGGACGGAAGTGCTGCGGTTGCTGCGGTCAAGACGCATGATTTTACATCCGACACAGAAAACGCACAATTTGCGGACGACGGGAACGGAAACACAAGTTTCTGCATAAGGTACAATCTGGAAAGCGACGACGGTGCGATTCTGCTCGGTGTTACTGTGCTTGATGCCTGCGGAAATCCGTCCGACGAGCAGACCTTCACCGCCATAAAGGACAGCGGAATTGATTTGAGCGGGGTGGAGCTGTATAACTTTAGGGGGACGCTTGAAGAGTATTCCGGTTTCTTTACGTATGATAACGAACAGAAAGGCACTCCGATTCCTTATGACGAATGGCCATCAATCATAAGAAATGTAAAGCTTGACGCGATTGGCAAAAATATTTACAGGGACTGCAATCTGCCTGAGACATCATTCAAGGAAATCAGCCTTTCATATCAAAACGAAACTCACAAAATGACTTACAACGCGGACGGCCAGAACTGGAGCCATGCAATCAGCGGGACCCAGAATATTTCCGCCCTTGCACTGACTCTTAAGGCTGTGGATGATTTGGGAAACACAGCGACAAAACAGTTCAGTTTCCCCGACGTTCCTTCTCTTGTAAACCTTGAGGGAACGCCTAAAAGAACTAACGCTGACATTGAGTACATGGAGTATACGGCATTTTTCTCAACGGAGGCTCCATTTACAAGAACTGCTGGAGTCCGTGAGGTCAAATATTTGGAAACTGAAGACGGTCCCTTGGCTCCCATTTCTGTCGTCGACTGCAATGATTATTGGGAAAACAAATTGGGCGGCGACACATCTTTGTCTATGCCTCTTATCTTCAGTAATCCTGAAGGATATTCGTATGGTGGAAACAAATCATATTATGCAACGCGCAGCAAGTGCAGGTTCTATTTTTTGAATGGACTGCTTGCAGGTGACATGACGCGGGAAATATCCTCCTCGGACACAAAGGAGCCTGACGAAAGCCTTCCCCCTGTGGTGATAAAAGAGGCTGACGTGGCACCAAGCGACGACGGAAAATTCCTGAACATAAACATTACAATAGATACTGACAGCAATAACCCGTGGGAAAGATATGACAATATATTGGCACAGTTCTCACTTGTTGATCAACTCTACGCACAGAACACAAAGTATGTGGAAAAAAACTGTACGTCCTTTGTTCTCTCAGTTCCCTTTACTACAAAAGTTTATAATGCCACACTTTTTGTAAAACTCACGGGAATAAAAGAGACAAGCATATCCCCTGACTTCATATACCCGCAGGGAACATGCCCAAACCCGAAGGACGGCTGGTATTATATTGGATGGCCTGTTTTTGAGGCTGAGAAATTTGACAAGATACAGCCTAATATTAGATCTAATGACGAGTGGGTTGATGAACGGTCAATAAGCGCCATGTACTTGACATTTTCCATTCCAGAACGCTATGACTGGATGATACCTGTGCTTGCGGAGGAATATCAATCATGGATAGAAAAAGTAATCGTAAACGCAAACGGCTCTGTCTGGACTTATGAAAGCACGGAGCTTGCGGATTTTGGCGGAATAATCCGTTTCGGAACCGGTGCTAATTCAACCAATGGAAGATTTGCCATTCCGCCGATTTGGGATGCGGACAACGAGCTTAACAATCTTTCCATAAAGTTCTACGACACCTACAATAACTGTAGCGAGTGGAGCGGCACATTTATCTCGGCAAAAATACCCTCATTCTCAATGCAGAGCGGCTCGCTAATCTCAGAAGAATACTCAGGCGACACACTCTACCAGTGGAGGCTCGGCATCGCCAAGCTCGACACAAGCAGCACCACATGGAGCAAGCACAGCGAAATCACCACATTGCCCACAAGCGCAAACGGAACAAACGGCGGCAAAATCTACACATACTCAAGCCTGAGTCTTCCCACAAACACATTCGTAAAAATCGTAGCGAGTGCGGCACTTGAGGACAGCGTGCTTACCTCGAACTTCGGAAACTCAGCACCATACTATTACTACACTGGCTCCACCAAAAACAGCGGAAGGTATGACTATATAATTCCGAACGGCAAGGATAAATCAACCGTGCTTGTCGCAAGCGACGCTCCCACCTTCGTTCACACGCTTATAACTAAACATTCGCTTTCTTCCTGCGAGACCTGGACCGTAGACGAATGGGAGCACAACCACAAGCACATCGGAAACCAATACATGGATTTTACGGGCAACTCAACCGCCCAAAAATACAGAATCCCGGTCAGCGACATGGACAGTGGCGACTGCTATGTTGTAATCGCGCACTTCGCCGACGGAAGCTCCGCAATGAGTGAGGTCATGGTCAGGTAAGTTGAAAGTGGAAAACGGAAAGCTGGGGGACATTAGCAGGAAATCAATTATAATGTCCTCTACATGAGACAATCTGTAGCATCTCATTTTCCACTCGATAAACCAGACGGTTTGTCTCATCAATACGCCGGCTCCAAAATCCGTTTAGGTTTTTCTTTAAAGGCTCCGGTTTTCCAATCCCCTTATCAAAACCGCTTCTCTCGATATCCTGAATCAGGGCGTTTATCCGTTTAAGCGTCTTTTTATCCTGCGTCTGCCAATAGAGATAATCTTGCCAAGCCTCATCAAACCAGATTTTTTTCATCAATCCACCTCGATGAGTTCGTGCTCGACGCCTTTTCCCTCATTCAGAGCCTTTATGCCCCGCTCAAGATGTTCAATATTGCTTTTTGAATAGAACAAGTCCTCCGAATCATCCTTTGAAGTCCAGTTCCGCAAGACCTGGGTAAGACGAGATAAAAGCATAACACACTGATTGTATGAAAATGAGTCCACGTCATTTAAGACCGCATTAAATGCCACATCGCTCATAATTGAACCTCCTTGCTTTTAGTATACATCTTTTTACGAAAAATTTCATCAATATAAAAAAAAATGCCATGCCGGAATATGACATGGCGTAACTCACAGTCCGAAGTCCGGATCAGAGCTTGTCAATCAGCATGGAGCACTTGCCAGAGGGAATGGGGAGGGTCTTTTTCTTCTGGTCCAGAATGTTGATTGTAAAGTAGTAGAGTTTTTCGCTTTCCATGTGGATTTCCCATCCGCGCTCGCTCTTGTTGCTCAGGATTGTAATCAGGTTGCGTTTCAGAGACAGCTTCTCGATGCCCATCCGCTCAAGATTCGGAATCACCCAGTCCACGGTCTTTCTGGGCAGGCTGATGTTCAGTCCTATGATGTTCTCAATCATGATTGCGATGGTGGAAAGTCCTATGAAATGCACGAACCTCTTTCGCGGAAAATCAGGTTCACCACGAAGCTGCGCGGGTCCCTCCTTCGACGGAAGATACGCCTCATACAAATCTCCCTTCTGCTTTGTGTCGAGCGGACTCAATCCCTCCAAAATGTAGTACATGTGGCGGATGGCGCACTCACGGGCAAAAGCGTAGTACTGGTACTTCTCAAGTCCCTTTATGACCATAAAATTGAACGGAGGGAAAACGGAGCCCCTGAATCCCTCTCCCGTATCCTTGAATTCCGCACTGTCCTTGCTCAGAGACGGGAACGGATGGTCGGTTCCGAAAGAGTCCGGATTTTTCAGATGCGAGATGAGTATGTCTGCACGGTCAGCGTTGGGAAGCTCAGCCAAAAGAGGCCAGAAACCCGCGATGGTCTTTTGTGGAATCCTTGACTCATCCTTTGCCAGGTCATGATAAAATCCTGTGTCGGGGTTCCACATGAGCGAGTTGATTCGTGTCTTGAGGCTGAAATACATCTTCTTGTACTGGAAGCTGATGTCCTTGTCATTCAAAATGTCACCGAGGGCCGACATGTGAGCCGCGTTGATTGCCATGCATGAGTTGAAGTCCACCGGGAAAAATGAGCCCTTCCTTGGTGAGTTGAACATGGTGGAGAACTCAAACGGTACCGAGTAAAGTCCGTTCGGCTGCTTGAAAGTACGGTCAATCCATTCCATGTACCTCTGAAGCGGTTGAATCACTTCCTTTACGCGCCTTTTGTTCGCTGACTTGTGGTAGAGATTGTATTCCGCCCATGCAAAAAGAGGAAATCCCACGCCTTCCGGATTCTCCGGGGTGAGAAGAGGCTTGTTGGTCTGCGTGTCATATTTCCATCGGATGGCTCCGTTTTCCTCCTGCCGCGCATAAAAATAGTCTATGTTCTTGCTCGCCGGGAAATTTCTGTTGGAGTAAACCAAGAAGAAAGATGAGAAAATCGCCTCAGCCTGATCAAGAATAAACTTTCCGTGCACAGGATAAATGAACAGACCGTCGGATGATTTCTCTCCTGATGAAGGGTCAATCCAGTAGTCCGAAAGCCAGTTCCAGGTCTTGTCGTAAATGTCTACGAAATCCTGATCATAGAAATGTATCTTTGGAAAATCACGTTTATTCACATCAGCTCCTAATGGACCTCAAAAAATTTCTTTTTCGGGATATTTATAGTATATCATATTTTTTTAAAAAGCGGTATAATTTTATAAATTTTTTTTATCGAAAAGAAAATTCCGTAGTTTTTGGGGCAAAAAATGTATAAACCTTCTATTTATTTAGACATCCGTGTTATTTTATCTGCGATTCCAAGCGTTTTTACCACGGATTCGGACACATCTTCCGCAAGGGACATCCTGACCGCAAAGGCGGAATTCCAAAAAAGGAACAACAGCGCGAAGGAAATCCATTTCGCAAGCATACAGGCTTCGGTAATGCACAAGGTTTCATCCCTGGTCAATGCCCTGGACGGCAGAATGTGCAAAAAATCTGTGCTGGAAAAACTTGCCGCTGACATGACTGAGCCTCCGGACGACAGAAATTTCAAGGGACTTTCCGTAAAAGTTGCCTCAGGCGGATTTATGGACATCATGTTTCACAAAAAATCCAAGAGAATCACGATTGAGGAGTTCAGGGTGGAGGAGAATTACGGGCATCTTACAAGAAGCGGCGGAAAAGTGCACATGGACTGGACCTATGCGGGATGTCCCTCACTCAGAATTCGCACCAGCCCCGTCTTTGAGTTGGGTGAGGAGGCGGAGATTTTCTTGGGCGAGCTCTACACACTGATGAGCTACCAGAATCTTCTCAGTTCCCTGGGTGAAAGCTCCATCCGGTGCAACGCTTATGTGGCCCTTGCAAATTATCCCGAGAAAGCCGGATACGAGGTGAAAATCCGCAATCTGAACTCATTCAATTTCGTGCGGAAGGCAATCAACTGCGAGCTTACGAGACTTGAGAACCTTACCGACAGCGGTGGAGTGCCGAAAAGTGAGAGCCGTCTGTGGATTGAGGAAAAAAACACGACCGAACCCTGGCAGGAAAGGGATTGCGGCGCGAGAAGATTCAAAAAAATCAGTCCCGAGGTGATTGTGGATTTTTCTGATTACGGAGAGTCCGAAGTGAAGGTGGAGCTCCCAGCCGAAAGACGACACCGGTTGCAAAGGGATTACGGACTTTCAAGACTCAGGGCGGAATTCATCTGCGGTGAGAAGGCACGTGCGGATTATTTTGAGAAAGCCGTGAAAAACGGATCCCAACCACTGCTTACGGCAAGATGGATGGCGGGAGAGCTGATGAAGCTTCTGAACATGCACAGAGAATCAATCTCACAATGCAGACTTGACGCGCAGAAATTTTCCGGGATAATGCAGATGCTGGACTCGGGGAAAATCCACAGCGGAATGGCAAAAAATCTGATGCAGAGAATCTTCACGACGGGAGAAAATCTGGATGCCATTATAATGGAAGAAAAATGCACGCTTCTTTCCACGAGGGAAGAACTTTTGCCGCTGATTGAAAAAATCCTTTCTGAAAATCCCGGAAGCGTTTCGAGCCTCAAAAACGGTGACATGGCTCCCCTTGAGTATCTTACGGGGCTTGTGATGAAAGAAAGCGGGGGACGGGCGGTTCCTGAAAAAGTAAAATCCCTCATCAAGGAAAAGCTCAGGATTTCAATCGTCTACGTCCTTTGCATGGGAGGGGCAGTCAGCGCGAGAAAAATGGAGGACGGAACAATCTCCGCGGGAGATGCTGAATCCATCAGGACTCTTTTCGAGGGGGAGAACGGAACTTTCCCGGTCCAAATCAGCTCAGTGTGCTCCATGCTCAGTGAGGAAACCGAGCCAAGAGATTGGGCATCCCTGATTGAGGCCGTCAAACTCAGGATTGAAAGCGGAACGGCAAACGGAATCGTCATCACGCACGGAACCGACACCCTGCCTTACACCGCCGCATTGATTTTCTGGCTCTTTTCAAAATCCCCCGTTCCCATCGTCCTTACGAGCTCCATTGATTTGCCCTGGGAAAGCGATGAGGCAAAAAAGAACCTGAACTTCGCGCTCAGAACGGCAAGGGAAAAAGAATCCGGGGTTTACGTCGCTTACGGCTCGACTCTCCTTTCTCCGCTCAACCTAAAATATCTCGGGCAGAAAAGAGACGCGTTCAAAAACTGGAACTTGGAGCGGAACGTGTTTTTTTCTGACACAAGCATCTCCACCCATTTTCTCTCCCTTGACTCTCCCGACCGCACTGTGATGACAGAGATTTTGAACGAGGCGGCGAACAAACTTGCCCTTATTAGACTCTACCCCGGACTTCCGGCGAACAGATTCTCCGACCTTATCAGCAGGGAATCCGAAGTTGACAGCGTGATTTTGGAGCTCTACGCATCCGGAACCGGCAACATGAGAAACAGCGACTATTCCCTGAAAAATTTTCTCCTCAGCGGAAGGAAAAAACAGCTTCGTTTTTACTGCACGTCCCAGCAGGAATCCCCGGTAGATTTTTCCACCTATTCGACGTCAGCCGAGCTTTGGAGAAACGGGGGAGTTCCGATGGGGCTTCTTACGACGGAGTCCACGGTGGCTCTTTATTTTGCGGCATCCCTGATTTCAGACGACAGCGACGAGCTTCATTCGCTCATGGAAAGCGGAGGTGATTTCAAGGATTGATTTCAAATGTCGGCTTCAAATATCGGTTTCAAAGGATTTTTTTCCCGATTCAAGCAATCTTTTTGATGATTGGGAGAAAGAGTTTTTCCGCGACAATTCCGAGTTCCTTAAGAGTTTCCTCCGACTCGTGCGCCGCATAGTGCTCAAGCATGTCAAGGCTTTTGTGTCCGGTCGCGAGCTGGAGTTTTCTCTCATCCACATTGTCCGCCATGTTCGCCGTAAAAAAATGTCTCCAGCAGTGGAATGTGATTTTTGACGCATCCGGGACTCTCACTTTCTCAAGGACCGCCTTCAAATCCTTGTTCCAGTGTCTCGTGCTGTCAGGAATATCTTTTTTGTATCCCCAGAAAACAAAATTCTCGCTCTCCTCACCATAGGGATTTTTCCGAATGAGCTCACGGAGGATTTTTGTAAGCTCCAGGGGAATCCTCACTCGTCTCTCCTCACCGTTTTTCGGACATTTAAGGCCGTCCTTCCTTGCCCAGTTGTGCCGCACGTAAATCATCCCCTCTCCTATGTCCCGGATCTGAAGCGCCCTCACTTCCCCAATCCTCAGTCCTGTGCACAGCGCCACAAGATTCGCTATCCTGCTTTTTTCATGCGACCAATTTTCCGCGAAGATTGCCGATGCCTGATTTATGCTCGGAACGATTCTTTTCTCCGGGACCACATGGCAGTACATCACTCCGCTGAAACAGTCATTCTCAGTTAGTCCATTGTGGTAGGCCCATTTCAGCGCGCAGGTCGCAACCTTCACAATCTGGTTCACGGTCTCTGACTTCAATTTTTTCTTTTCGTAGATTCTTCTTCCCGCGTTGTTCTTTTTCCTTGTCCCGACGTTCTGCTCAAAAAGCGCGAGTTGTCTCTGCCTTTTTTTTATGTCCCTCAGAGTGATTTCCCCGAGTGATTTTTTTCCGAGCTTTGGAATCCAGTAATTTTCCGCACGGGAAAGCATGTTCTCCACATACCGTCTGTGCACGCTCTGACCCAGAATTTTTTTTTCAATGACATAGGGTGATTTTTCGAAATCCCAGAACCGCCTCAGAAAATGCGCGAAATTTTCCGCCGAGGGACTTTTCGGGAGCACCGCGGAGACAATGCATTTTTTTGTCCGAAGCACATCCAAAATTTTGACTACGGCTTCCCTGCTCAAATCCATGGCCATTATCTCATTGACAAGACCCTGCTCTCTTTCACTCAACAAATCATCACACATAAGATGCCTCCCTGATTTGTCAATTTATCGGAACTTTGCCCTGCATGGACTAGTGCGGCTTTCTGCTGCCAGAGTAACAGTCCTTCATCGCTGTCTCATCCCCCCTTTACAATTTCGTGCCGATGGGATAAAATGGACTAACTATCGTAAGTTAGTTTGAAGGGTGAGAAATGGGCGGAAAACTTTCCAAGGAAGAAATCATAAAGGCTCTTTTGGACGCATCTTTTTTCAGGTCCACCGGAGCCACAAGCCTTGCAGACATCGCGGATCTCCTGAAGGTAAAAAAAGCATCCCTCTATAATCACTTTGAGAGCAGGGACGACATCGTGGCACAGACCATGGACTTTTGTGCCCAGTATATCCGCTCCATAAATTTCGCGCCGGATGACATCGAGGGAGTCGCACAAAAATATTCCGCGGAGACCGTTCTCAAGGGAATCGTGAACCGGTATTTCAAGATGCACGAAAAATCACCGCTCTTCCAGATTTACACTTTCATCGAAAGCCAGAAATATTTTTTCAAGATTGCGTCCGACGTCGTGAAGGAGGAGTCCGAAAAGCTCATCTCCCAGACCATGGAGGTTTTTTCCGCTCTCTACAAAAACAACAAGCTCAAGATTCCGTCCTTCAAAATGCAGATGTATGCAACATGGTTTTGTTCCGGAGTCCGTGAGCAGCTTTCTCTCTACCTCATGCCAAAAAAACAACAGATTATGGAAAATCCTGCAAGCGGTGAGGGCGAGCTTTTTGCACTTCCACAGGACCAGGGAGCTCTTGACGAGATTGATTCCCTTGTGGAGCATTTCGCGTCAATCATTTCATAGTCAGTTTGCAAGACTTTTAAAAATCGGACGGAGTTTTTCAAGCGGATTTTACATCAAGGAGTTTTTATGAGTACTACTGGCGGACAAACAATCGTTTTTGCGAATATTGATTTCGCTCATCTGTTTCTTTTTTTCCTCTCCTACGCGTTTTTGGGCTGGGTTTGTGAGGAAATCTGGTGCACGGTAAAATCAAGAAAAATCACCAAGCGAGGAATGCTTCACGGTCCCATCTGCCCCATCTACGGATTCGGTTCCGTCCTGATTTTGTATCTGCTTGAGCCATGGCGAACGACCTGGGTGCGTCTTTTTTTCGCCTCCATGATTGTGACGAGCATTTTGGAATATTTCACGAGCTGGCTTTTGGAAAAACTCTTCCATGCAAAATGGTGGGACTACAGCAAGGAAAAATTCAACCTGAACGGACGCGTGTGCCTTTTGAACTCCGCCGCATTCGGAGTCGGTGGACTTGCCTTGGAGCACCTCATTCATCCTCTGGTGGAAAAACTAATCTACTGGAAGACCGCCTCCCCATACATCAACTACATTGCCGCGGGACTTCTTTCCGTGATTCTTCTGGATCTCCTTGTCACTGTGCGCAAGCTCGTCGATTTTGCCGCCACGATGGAAAAGGTCAAAGCCTATGCCGCAAACCTGAAGGAGCGTTATGAGGGAGAGGAATGGTTCAAGCCTGAGTCCTTCCGCACGATGATTGAGTCAATCAAGGAAAAGGCCGCCCTGGAAAAATCACGCTTCACGCAGAAATCACTTGAGACTTTGGAAAGCTATGCCAAAAAGCAGAAGATTGTTGAGTTCTGGCTCAAGAGATTCCCGACCATGATTACGAATGAAGAGAACAATGTCTTCGGGCACATGAAGTCCGTCGTCCTTGAGAGCTGGAAGAAAAAAAGCGGGAAGTGAGAATGACTCAGCGGATTCTTATGTCGGTAAGGGCCACCTGGTCTCCTGAAAGCGACACGTAGATTTCCTTTCCGCCGTCTTTGATTTCCGTGGTGTTCTGAATGAAGATGCCGCGGTTCAAAGTCTTCAGGCTCACTTTGTTTCCGTTCTTGAAAAATTCAATCTGGCACTCGTAGCCCGCCTTGTTCTGTTCCTCCCACTCATCCCAGCTTTTGAATCCCGCGGTTTTCTCTGCCACAAAATTGTTTTCCGCAAATTCATTGGAGCCGTCATCCTCACCGTCGAATTTTATCATCGCATATTTCCGGTAATTCTTTCCGCCCACCTTTTTGTCGTCTGAGTGATAAAGGATTATGTAAGGGCAGTGCCAGATAAGATTCGCGTCGGGAAGACTCTGCACGTGAAGGTAAATCCTCATCTTGTCCTTTACAGGAACTCCCTTTGTAAATCCCTCAAGCGGATTCACAATCTGCACGTTGGGAATGTCCGATTCAATCCTGTCGATGTAGTTCATCCTTTCTGCGATGCGCGGAATGTCGTCCTCACAAACTTTTTTTCCGCTCTGATTCTGCGTTATGTTTTTAAGCCTCACGTTTTCCCCGGTAAGTCCGATATATGCTGATTTTGAGACGCTCGGCAATGCGACAATCACTTCGAATTTTTTTCCTCCGCCCTGCATTTTCAAAAGGACATGATCTCCGAATCTGCATGCCGTAATTTTGTAGGATGATTTTCCCGCGCCGGATTTTCATCCTCAATGTTCCGTACTTCCATGTTCCGGGCCTGTGTGGTTATGATGTGCGTGTTGAACCAGATTTCCCCGTACTCAACGTATTTGTGCGAGTCGATTGTCTCGGGTGTCACCTGCACTTTCGCATTGGATGAGTCATAGAGTATGATTGAGGGAGCTGAAAATCCATCCCCCGATTTTTCCTGGGTCAAAGGCTCGCAGTCAAAAGTGATTTCCGTGATGTCCTGAAGGATTTTGATTCCTCCGTTCACAGTTTCCCTGTAAGTTCCGCAGGTGATTTCCTTTTCCACCTTGTTCTCGTTTTCGGCGATTGTTCCGTCAAGAGTTCCCTCGTCCAAAATCTTCACGGCAATCCTCGCAAAAACAGGGTCGTACTTGTACTCCGCTTCCCGAATCAGCGTCTCCCTTGCGAAAAAGGCAGGAATGTCCGGGTCATCAATCATGTGCACAAAATCCCTTGCCACCGTGATGATTCTCGCGTACTCAGGAGAGTCCTTTGTGTATGGCTTTCCCACGTAAAGGGCAGTCTCGCTCAGGTAGGGAAATTCCTTTATCAGTGAAAGCGATTTGGATCCCACGTTGCAAAGAAGTGCCGAAAAATAAATACGGTCGCTCTCATCCTTGTCCTTTCCGCTCCTTTCCGCGATTGTCCTTGCCATTGAAGCGATCCGCTCGGATTGTCCCTCCTGAACTGAGCTGTTCTTTTCCATTGCGTTTGCGAAAGAGAGTGCAAGCTGCTTCAAGAGAATTTTTCTCCTTGCCTGACTGTCCTTCAAAAATTGCATCTCGGTCTTGTGGGTTTTCTCAACAGCAGCGTTTATGTCAAGATAGGAAAAAAAGTAGAGGCAGATTGAGACGAACACCATCACCATGTTCACGATGGAAAGCCCGTATGTGAAAATCTGTATTATCCCGGCGAGTATGGGAACCAGAATGTAAAGAGTGACCGCCATGTAGATGAATTTGCTGAAATGTTTTCTGTATCGTATGATTGCGGAGTATTGAATCAGGGGACAGAGAACAGGCACAAGATATGCAAGAAGAAATCCGCTTCCCCTGTGATAAAGGTTTGACTCGTCGATGTAAAAGAAAAGACCCGTGAAAGATGAGACAATCACCAGAAGCATTCCGACTGCGGAAAAAAGGGCGGTGAAGACAAGCCTTTTCGGAATGACCGGAAGATTTCCCTCGTTCGTGAGCAAATCAACCAGATAGAAATTAAAGCAAAGGACTATGGCGGAGGTCAGGAAAAACACGCTGAAATTCGAAAGACGCACCATGATATATGCGACGGAGCCTGATTTGCCCGCGTAGATATATGCCAGCCGGTCAAAGAAAAGAAGGAAGGTCGCAATCAATTCCTGGGCGATGAGTATGCTCTTTCTTTTTTTTGAAAGGAATTTCGTAAAGAAAAGCATGGCCGTCATCGTCACGCAGGCAGCGCAAAGACACAGCATCATATTCAACTGATGGTTTCTGATAAAGCCGAACATTTTTTCTCCCGTCACTCCGTCATGTCACGGAACCGTTGTATTTTTTCAGAACAGATTTTACTTCGTCGAGCGATTCCAAGAAAACCTCCACGCATTTCGGATCGAACTGAGTCCCCGAGCCCTCCTTCAGGATGGATATCGCCTTTTCGAATGGGAACGCAGGTTTGTACACACGCGGGGAAGCGAGAGCGTCAAAAACATCTGCCACAGCCATGATGCGTGCCGAAAGAGGAATCATCTCACCGTGGAGTCCCTCAGGATATCCCTTGCCGTCCCATCTCTCGTGGTGGTAGGCCGCCATGTTCCTTGCCTCCATCAAGTAGTTCTCTCCCTGAACCGTGCTTATCACTTTTTCCAAAATGGCTTTTCCCGCCGTGGTGTGTGTTTTCATTATTGCGAATTCGTCGTCGCTAAGTTTTCCGGGCTTGTTCAGAACGCTGTCCGGTATGTTGATTTTTCCCACGTCATGCAAAGGAGCCGAACGCACGATGTCCGAGATGAATTTTGCCGTTATCTTCTGCGGATAGTAATTCTTTTTTACAAGGCCGTCCGCAATGATTTTCACATAGGCTGCAGTTTTCTGTACGTGAGCTCCTGTGTCTGAGTCCCTGCTTTCCACCATGTCCGCCATCGTGTTGATAAGTCCGTCCTGCATTTTCAGGGTTGAGTCGGAGAGACGTCTTATGTCCCTTATCTGTTCGGACTGACTGAGAGTCATGCGGCTTATCGCGTCGTAGAGTTTTTGAATCTCATCCCCGCTCTGTATGTCAAGGGTACGGATTCTCCTTACGCTTTCCTCAAGTTTTTCCTGATCCTCAAGGGAGTCCGAGAATGAGTCTACGCAGGATGCCACCGCACTGATTGGATACGACATCCTGTTTCCTATGGACCAGATTGTGTATGCGACAATCACGAGGAAAAATCCCGCGACAATGAGAAGAACCTTGATTATGAAAGAGCCCATGTACTCCGCAAGATAGTCCAGGGAAACGTCGGCTCCCACATAGCAAACGCATTTTCCCTTTTCATCCAGGACCGGTTTGTAGACCGTAAGAAGCCAGCCAAACACTTCGTTCGTAACGACCGGCTCTATTTCTTTTCCCGCAAGTAGGTCAGGAATATAAGGCATGAATTCCTTGTCGAATGGGACGAGCTCTCCGGGCTGATACGGCTCTTCTTCGTCGGTGTCAAAGATGAATCTTCCTCCGTCTTCCTCAATCCTCAGGGCGTAGAGGTAAGTGACGCGGGATGAGCTTTTTTTGATTTTTTTGAGGATATCAAAAGTCTGTCCGTAACCAGGTGCCGCATTACCGAGCTTGATAAAATCATCCACCTTGGACGGGGCAATCAACTCCGCCGCAAGATTCACGCAGTTCCAGGCATTCTCGGTCCTCTCCACTTTCTCGTTGTCAAAATAAATCCTGAGCGCGATGGAGCCCGTCATAACCACGAGTATGATGGATGCCGCGATGAAAGTCATGGCGATTCTTTTGTGCAGGGGCCTCTTCATGCTCCTCTGTCCGTTTGATATGTATTGGAGGGCAGTGTCGGAGATGAGCTTGCGGTTCCATGTGTCGCCTTCAAAAGAGTCGATAAAATCCCTGGGCAGAACGTTCAGCAGGATGATTATCAGAATGCAGGAGCCGCCCTTCTCCAAAAAATAGAGCAGGAAATTCGTGAGGAAGAGCGAGAGAAAATACGGGATTCCGGTTTCGGATGAAAATGCTTCGATTCTTGCGGAAAGTATGCTCTCCAGATTGTGTCCGTAAAGCGCGTACTGAAGTGATGTGACGGAAATCGACGAGATTAGTGTGACAATCAGTGTGTAGAGCAGGATGGGACCCATTTTCCTAAGGTGATTTTTCCTTACGAAGGCGACAGTGACAATCGAGATGAGTGCGTTGAAAAATGAAAGGTAGATTGCGGGCCAGTAAAAGAACGAGCAGACCCAGCTTGTGGCGACCGCGGTGCAGATTGCCGGAAAAAGGAATCCGCTGATTGCGGCTACGGCGACGGTCCCGATTGTGTCAAGGTACAACGGAAGTCCCAGCTTGTACATCAAGAATGAAAGAAGAGTGTTTATGATGATTCCGCATACGGAAAGGATGATTCGTCGTGGTCGGACATTCTTTTTTTTGCGGCCAATTTTTATGTCGGATTTCAAGTGAGCATCACGCGCTGATTGTATCACAAAAGCAAAAAGTTTTAAAGCCCGTGTGTAGAAGGCAAGTGCAAATCTAAAATAAACTTGGAAAACTAAAATCTAAAAGAGGAACCGCTTTCATTTACGGTGAGAACCGCGCCAATCAGTCATGGGTGTGCGGTATAAGGTATTTGTCTCCCTACGGTCGCACCGCACAAATGCCTGCTCGTCACGAACCTCACCTACATTACAGCGTTTCCTCAATCAACATTAAGTTTCCCATGCAATATTTACGGCACTTGCCTTATACATATTCCCTCACTCCAATGTTTAGATTAACACATACTAGCGACAGACCGTGCAGAATCTTATGTTCCGTTGTGGCGGCATAAATCGGAGGCAAGACACTCGTTGCACTTGGGATTCCTTGCCGTGCAGACATAGCGTCCGTGCAGGATGAGCCAATGATGGGCGTGGTTCATGTATTTTCCGGGGATTCTTTCCACAAGGGATTTCTCAACTTCAAGCGGGGTGCTCCCCTCGGCAAGTCCCATTTTCGGACAGATTCTCAGGAGGTGTGTGTCCACGGGCATGGTCGGCTTTCCGTATACAACATTCAAAATCACGTTGGCGGTTTTTCGACCCACGCCGGGAAGGGATTCCAAATCTTCACGCTCGCATGGAATTTTTCCGTCAAAGTCATCAATCAGCTTACGGCAGAGTCCCATCACGTGTCTGGCTTTTGCCCGGTAAAGGCCTATGGATTTTATGTAGGGGATAAGTCCCTCCTCACCCAGGGACAGAATCTCTTGCGGGGAGGAGTATTTTTCATAAAGAGGTTTGGTCGCCCTGTTCACTGCCTTGTCGGTGGTCTGCGCGCTCAAAACCACGCTCACCAAAAGACAAAACGGATTCGGTGCGGAAAGTTCGGTGGAAGGGGAGGGATTGTTTTTCCTGAACCGTTGAAAAAGTTCCTCAATCTGCTCCCTTTCCATCAGGACGATTTTTCCATCCATTTATTTGATTGCCTTTTTAAGTGCCTCAACCTTGTCGGTCTTTTCCCAGGGGAACTCATCGCGTCCGAAATGTCCGTAAGTCGCCGTCGCACCATAGATTGGCCTGAGAAGGTCAAGGGTTGAGATGATTCCTGCAGGTGAGCAATCGAAGACTTCCTTTACCGCCGCCACGATTTTTTCCTCGGGAACCTTTGCAGTACCGAATGTCTCCGCCATGATGCTGACCGGGAACGGAACACCGATGGCATAAGCCAGCTGGATTTCACATCTGTCCGTCAAATCCGCCGCAACCACGTTCTTCGCAATGTAGCGTGCCATGTAAGCTGCCGAGCGGTCCACCTTTGAGGGATCCTTTCCGCTGAACGCTCCTCCACCATGACGGCCCATTCCTCCGTAAGTGTCCACGATGATTTTGCGTCCCGTAAGTCCAGAGTCTCCCACAGGACCTCCGATGCAGAAAGTTCCGGTCGGATTCACGAAAAATTTTGTGCTTGAATCAAGAAGACCCGTCGGCTCAAGGACCGGCTTAATCAGTTTTTCAATGACGGTTTCCTTTATCTCGTCGTGGCTGATTCCGGGATCATGCTGCTGGGAAAGAACCACGGTGTCAATTCTTACGGGGCGGAATCCCTCGTACTCAATCGTGACCTGCCCCTTTGAGTCGGGACGGAACCATTTCACTTCCCCGGATTTCCTAAGTTCGGCGGATTTTCTCATAAGTTTGTGCGAGAACATAATCGGTGCGGGCATAAGCTCGGGTGTTTCCTTGCATGCGAAACCGAACATCATTCCCTGATCTCCTGCTCCCTGTTGTCCCTCGTACTCAGAAAGTCCCTTTCCCACGACCCCCTGGTTGATGTCATCGGACTGACCGTGAATCATGTTCAGTACCGCCATTGAGTTGTAGTCAAGCCCGTAAGCCGGATTTGAGTAGCCGATTCTTTTCGCAACATCACGCGCCACAGCCTGAACGTCAACATAAGCCTCCGTGTTCAGCTCTCCACCCACCAGCACCAATGCCTGACAAGCGAAGGTCTCACATGCCACGTGGCTGTTTTTGTCCTGCCTGAGACACTCGTCCAAAATGCCGTCGCTTATCTGGTCGCAGAGTTTGTCGGGATGTCCCTCGCCCACGGATTCCGACGTAAACAAATATTTTCTGTTGTCCATAAATAACTCCTGAAAGTTTTCTTCCATTATATAGTGATTTGCTATATAGCTGATTTTAGGGATCCTGCCTTTGTTTTTAGGCCGCGGGAATTCCCATCTCCTAGTAATATAGTATATTTTCCTATGATGATAAAGGGGATTTTGACAAAAAGATGAAAAAAAAAGACAATAATATAAAAAAAATGAAAAAAATTTTAAAATGGTAATGACTAAAAATGATTATTGTTATATAATCTTATAGTGCCTTGCCCAATGCAAGACTGAGAATCCGGTTCCGTAAGCCAAACGGAGCGTGGAAATCGGCAGAGGCATAAAAAGAAAAGGAGTTTATTATGGCATTAAAGAAAACTAAATCAAAAAAAGACCCTACAAAGTGCAAGGTTACTTTTACAGTGGAAGCCGAGGCGGCGCACGGAGCAGAAACCATAACAATCGCTGGTGATTTCAACAGCTGGAGCAGCATTTCAAATCCGCTCAAAAAGAAAAAGGACGGATCTTTCTCCATCGAGATTGAGCTGGAAAGAGGAAAGGAATATCAGTTCCGCTATCTGCTCGACGGAAAGCACTGGGAAAATGACTGGGCCGCTGACAAGTACATTCCCGCTCCATTCTCCCACACCGACAATTCAGTCGTGATTTGTGACTAATCCGCGATAATCCAGTCGCATTTTTACGGGGCATTTGCCGGATTTTTCCCATCTGCCCTGTTTTTTTCAAAAGCAAATAGGAAGTCCTGCAAATGGACTTTAATGAGTTACAGGCTTTTTTAGAACTTTCCTCAACACTGCATTTCGCACGTACAGCCGAAAAGGTGAATCTGAGTCCTTCAGCTTTGAGCCGCATGATTTCAAGGCTTGAGGAGGAACTTGCCGTGCCTCTTTTTGAAAGGGACAAAAGGGAAGTCTCACTTACCGACGAGGGACGTAAATTCGCGGATTTTGCCCGTCTGTGCCTTGAGGAAAAAAATCAGCTCGTCTCATCCCTTGCCGAAAGCGATAGTGAAATCCGGGGGACACTTCATGTGTATGCCTCCGTGACCGCCTGCTATACAATCATGCCGCCCTTCATCAAAAAACTCAACGCGCTTTATCCCTCCATACAGATTTCCGTTGAGACAGGGGATCCTGCAGGTGCTCCATCCGCAATCAGGGAGGGACGTGCAGAACTTGCCATTGCCGCAATCCCCGAGACTAAAATCGATTTGTTTGACTGCATTCCCCTACGCACAAGTCCCTTGGTTTTTGCCGCGAGCTCCACGGGTCCTTATACCGAAATCTCAGGAAGTCCCCAGGACATTGTTTCGTCGGTTCCGCTGATTTTACCTAAGGCAGGTCTTGCAAGACAGAGATTTGACGCATGGATAAAGAGCCGCAACGTGCATCCGAAGATTGTGGCTGAGTCGGAGGGAAACGAAGCTGTGATGGCCCTTGCCGCCTTGGGATTGGGAATCGGTCTTGTGCCTAGGATTGTCCTTGAGTACGGTCCTTACAAGGAGGGATTTGTCTGTCACAGTGCCGGAAACGCGCTCGGTTTTTACAACATCGGTTTCATTCAGCTTGCGAAGGCTTCGGGAAACAAGGTGCAAAAAAGAATCAGGGAGGCCGTGAACAGTGTGCTTCATTCGCTCGGAGGATTGTCTGATGGAACGGATTTTTAGGAGGGCATGATTATGGACGAAAGACTTTGCACTCAGCTGAAGTATCTTGCTGAAAAATATGAGACTGTAGATTTCCTTAAAAAAGACCCATCCCAGTTCATGCACAGATTTTCCGACCCTATGGACCAGGAGATTGTGGCGCTGATTTCCGCATCCCTCGCTTTTGGCCGCCGCGACCAGATTTTGTCCCACGTGGAGTATATAATGGAAGATTTTGATGCGTTTCGTGAGAAGCCCGTCGCCTGGATTCTTTCGGAGCACTTCAAGGCCATGTTTCCTGAGTCGGAAAAATCTTTTTACCGGACTTTCTCCTTTTTGTCCATGCGTCTCCTCTGCTCTGGCATAAGGGAGATGATTGAGAAGGACGGTTCCATAGGAGGGTGGTGCAAAAGGAAGTATCTGGAAGATTCCGGCAAAACACGGCTTTCAAAAATCATCGCCTCTCATTTTCCCGCCGAGTGCAAGATTATCCCTCATTCCGAGACTACTGCCGCAAAGAGACTGAATCTTTTTCTGCGCTGGATGGTGCGGGACTCTTCCCCCGTTGATTTGGGACTGTGGAGCTGGTACCCGAAATCCGAGCTTCTGATTCCGATGGACGTGCATGTGGTTCAGGAGGCGACCCGTCTGGGACTGATTGAGAAAACTGCGGGAGGAAAAACAAGGAACCCGACGATGAAAACGGCGGTGGAGCTTACGGAGAAGATGAGGGAAATTTTCCCCGATGACCCTGCCAGAGCTGATTTCGCGCTTTTCGGGCTCGGAGTGGACGGAGAGGGCTGATTTCAGTACGGAACATAAATCCACTTGACCTGAAAAAAAAATTCTTTTTCTTGCGTTTTCTGAATATGGGTGTTACCATTTAAATGATTTTGCTTTTCGGAGGTTTTTTATGGAAAAGAATGTGGAAGTTACCGCATCGATTTGACTGGAGGCCGACCATGAAAAATCTGTTGCTCACTACTTTTTTGTTCCAGCTTTTATTATGTTTTTTTTCATGTGAAAATCGAAATGTTGAGTCGGAGAAAATCATTTATAGTGAAGAGCTCATTGCCCATGTTGGCGATTTTAAAATGTGTATTCCAGATGGTTGCAATTTTGCGTATGATGAAATACAAGGAAAAATATGGTTCCATAGAGGACTCTATCATTCATCAGAATTTTTTCTCGTAAGTTCCAGTGGAATGATTGAAAAAAGTTTCGTAATAGATTATGAGGACGGATCCCCTGTGACCGGCGGTGGTGGCCCTGGTTTTTTTGTTTCGGATAATATAGCGTTGGTCTGTGAGGGATTGTTCAAGAAGCCTCATTTTTTTCTGGTGGATTTGGAAAAACAAAGCTACCGGCTCGCAAAAGTCGATGCAGATTACGTTCTGCTCTCGGATTTTTACGACAACAAACTATTTGTGACCGTGCTTGATGGCGGACTTGGATTTTATGATTTTATGACCGAGGAATTTAACAATGTTGAAACGGACTTACATGGGTATGGATTCATGAAAAAGGCAAATTCTTTTGTTGGGATGAATAAGCGTGGAAATGTAGTGATTCAAAAATTCGGAACAGGTGACAAAAAAGAACTGAAAATCCGAGGTCTCAAAACAGATAATGGGAACGGCTTTATTCGGGACAGATATTAATATCTTTATTTTTCAAAAAGGGATGTTGGATACAGCACGAAATATTTTATCCCGCTATTAATAGGTTCGCTTACCTGCTTGGGAACTCCTCAGACTCCTCATGTCTGGTACCGCTATTCATTGGACAATGGTGACGTTAGAAAAATAAAGACTGAAAATCCATTTATAAAAATTCTTGGGGTGATAGAAGAAAATTGATCAGAATTTAGAAAATATAATATCTGCATTATCGCAAAAAACTAAGACCTTGTGTATAAGCAGTATATTAAAACTTTCTGAGGAGGAAAAAGGATATGCAGAAACTGATTGGAAGAAATAAAACTGCCGGCAGGGGGAATCCATGCATCAAAAAACAATACCCCGGCCTTGATGACTACGACCTCTCCGGCGAGAAAAGCGATGCTCTAAAAAGAGTATTGCTTTAGAAAAGAGCATCTCTAAAAGAGCTGCTCTAAAAGAGCATCATCTGTGCGTCGGAAAAATCCAGGAACGACTTTTGGTTTCCGAAAGTCACCTCGTCACCTTCCGTGATGTCGCCCAGAAGAATCGGCTTTGAGGGATCGTGCTTTTTGAAGTTTTCCTCGGCGGATTTTGGATTTTGGTTCGCGTAGCAGTAGCGGCATCCTGCGGGACATGTGTTGTAGGCTCCAATGTCGTGGCTCACCATGCAGCGGCAGTCCCTCCTCATTCCGTTGTGCTTCAAGTCCCTGAACTTAACTCCGTTCGCTTTTCCGAGCATGTCCAGGGTGACGCATCCTGAGGGAGAGATTCCGAATCTTGTGTAGTCCCTTTTTGTGGCGCAGGTCTGTATGGGGATTCTGTATTTCGCGGCAATCTGTCCCAGTCCGCGGGCAAGCTCCTCCATGTCCTCCTCGGTCAGAATCAGAAGCTCGCTCATGTTGAACTGGAGCTTTGTGTACATCTCCACGAAGCTGAAAATGCAGCGGTCAACGTGCCCCGAAAGGCGTGCTGCCATGTGCGCGAAAGTAATCAGGTGCTGCTGGATTGTGTATTTTTTCGTGAGCAGTACCGGATCATACCTCCATGCGATGCGCCCTTTCCCCACGATTTTCTCCAGCTTGAAAAGTGTGTCTATGCTCGTGTCAATGTCGGGGACGTGCGGCTCAATGTCCTTTCCGTAAGCCGTGATGGTATAATGGAAGAAAGTGTTGAATCTGTCGGTGATTTCGTGAAGTCTCGGCAGGATTGGCGCGTAGTTTTTTGAGCAGAAAAGAACGCAGTCCACGGTGGAAGGGGTGAGGGACCAGCGCGTCACTTTGTCCGGGAAAAGAGGATTCCGCGAGTAGACGAAACCCTCCTTGAATCTTTGCAGGAGCCATTCTGAGTAATAGTGGACTGTGTCTGTCCTTCCGCCCGTGTTGATTATCATCGGCTACTTGATTTCGTTCTCAAGCTCCTCCCCCGCGTAAAATGCCTTTATGTTGGAGAGGGTTGTTTCCGCGATGGATTTCAATGCGTTGCTCGTAAGGAAAGCCTGGTGCCCCGTGATGATTACGTTGGGGAAAGTCATCAGCCTTGAGAGAACGTCGTCACGGATTATGTCCACCGACCAGTCCTCGAAGAAATACTTGCTCTCCTCCTCATACACGTCAAGGGCCGCACCGCCTATGGTCTGATGCTTGAGTGCCTTTACCAGTGCGTTCGTGTCAATCAGTGCGCCTCGTCCCGTGTTGATGATTACCGCGTCGTGCTTCATAAGCTGGAGTGACTGCTCGCTGATTATGTGCTTTGTCGTGTCGTTCAAGGGACAGTGCAGGCTCAGTACGTCGGAATCCGTGAAGAGCTGCGTGAGCTGGACATATTTGAACCCGTGCTTTTCCGCCCAGTCGTTGTCCGGGTAGATGTCATAGACTTCGACGTTCATGCCGAACCCGGAGAGAATCTCCGCCATGATTTTTCCGATGCGTCCGGTTCCAAGGATTCCTGCCGTAAGACCATGCAAATCTCGTCCTGTAAGTCCGTTGAGCGTGAAGTTTCCCGTCCTTGTCCTCGCATAAGCCTGGGGGATGTGGCGGGTCAGTGCCATAAGAAGTGCAACACCGTGCTCCGCAACCGAATGTGGTGAATATGCCGGGACTCGCACCACTTTGATTCCAGCCTTTGCCGCCGCCTTCAAATCCACGTTGTTGTAACCGGCACAACGGAGCGCAATCAGCTTGACCCCGCATTCTTTCAGGATTCCAATCACTTTGTCGTTGAGAGTGTCATTTACGAAGGGGCAGACGACCTCGAATCCTTTTGCCGTGGGAGCGGTCTTTTCGTTCAGGTGAAAGTCAAAAAAATCTATGTTGTAGAAAAAATTCTTGTTCGCTTCCGTAAACGACTCCTCGTCATACTTACGCGCGTCGTAGAAAGCTATTGACCAGTCCGGTGATTTCATGTTTCCTCCTCAGGATTCCGCAAATCTCTTTTTGGGGTGCTTAAAACGAGTTTTTGAAATTCTACCCATATAGAATACACTGAATTTGAGATTTCTGCAAGAATTTTAGAGATTTTTTTTATCTTAAAATGGGCTGAGCGAAGGTCTCCCAAATCTACTGATTTTGCGGCTTGAAGATGTACCTGAGCGCGGAGAGTGCCTTTGTGATTCCCTTTACCGCCCAAATCAGGCAGAGAATGTTAAGCGGGATGAACAACACAATCAGTCTGAGGATGGCGAATCCTGCGATGGCCTGCAATACTCCGGTCAAAAACATTGAGAATGCTTCCCTGCGCGTGATTTTGGAGGATGTCCTTCTGTTTGTGTACGTGTATGTGTGCCTGTCGGAGTCTCTTTCGCTTGTGTTTGATGACGATGAGGATGAAGCCTGCCTGAAAAATTCCCAGAAAGGATCGCCCGATGAAGAATAATCGTAGGTTCCCGTCTTCCAGTAGCCGTAGTTTCCATAGTTTCCGTATGACGAGCCGTTTCCTGCATTTGCGGATTGTGAGTATGAGTTCGCTCCGTACAAATCGTACTGTTTTCTCTTGTCCTCATCACCCAAAACGCTGTATGCCTCGTTGATTTTTTTAAACTTCTCTTCGGCAGCCGCGTCTCCGTTGTTCCGGTCCGGG
This sequence comes from Treponema sp. UBA3649, assembly GCA_002373325.1. Lineage (GTDB taxonomy): Bacteria > Spirochaetota > Spirochaetia > Treponematales > Treponemataceae > Treponema_D. Next base: position 4,591 of record DFKI01000036.1, on the reverse strand, counting down.
TGATATTTAAATGCGAGGTTCCTGTATGCCTTTTTAATGTCTTCCTGCGTGGATGATTTTCCAACGCCCAAGACCTGATACAAATCTTCCATCAAATATAAAAATAATCAAATTTGCGCGAAAAAACAATAGCAAAATGGAAAAATAATAAAAAATTATTCGTCCGTAAGATTTCCGTCGGGGGAGAGGGGCGGAATGGACTTTCTTCTTTCGGCATCGGTCTTAATCCATTCGTCCAAGGAAAGGGGCTTATAGTCACTGAACATGCAGAAGCAGTTTATCATCTCACAGGGGATTTTCCGCTCTCCTTTTTCTGATTTCAGGACTGTTTTTCTTGTGAGGCCCATGAAGTGATTTACCAGAACTTCGTCGTGGGTGTTGTGGACATGACCGTAGAGCATAAATGTCTTGGGGCTTCCGTCCGAGTGCAGCTGGTACTGATGGTTGTAGCAGAACACAGGATAGTGGCTCAGAATCACCTTGTTGCCGTGGTCCTCAGTCTCCGCGTATGGTTTTATCCATTCGAATCGGTTCAGGTTCACTCCCTCCTTTTTAAGCCATGTGCAGTCGTGGTTTCCCTCAATCAGGCAGATTTTTCCGTTCAATTTTTTCAAAATCAGGTTGACTTCATCCGCGCTCTTGCTGAAAAACATGTCGCCGAGCACAATCACGATGTCGCCTCCCTGAACTTTTGAGTTCCACCGGGAAATCATGTGCTCGTTCATTTCCTTTATGGACTGGAATCCCCTGCAATCCATGGACTGAATCAGCCTCTCGTGGTAAAAATGCTGGTCTGCTATGTAAAGTTTCATGCCCGTATTGTAAAGGATTTTTTTTGTTTTGGGAAGTTCCAGTTTGCAACGACAGTCTCAAATGTCCGCAACTTTTGTCAAAATCTCATCAATATGAGAAAAACAAGGCACTATTCAAAATCAATTTTTTATGTTAAAATATTTTTTATGGCTAGGACAATTCTTGTTGCCGCGGTGTATTAAGGGGCCACACGGATTCGAGATTACTAACGTAATCTCTTTAAAAGTTTTTCTGGAGCATGTCACAATTCAAAGAAATCATGTTGGTGATTTTAGAATCCGTATGAATTTTGAGTGTCTATAGTTGCAGCTTAAAAATCCTCGAATTTTTCTAGTGCCTTAAGGTTGGATTACCAGTCCTCACCAAACATATTTGCAAGATTTTCAGCAATTTGATTTACTCGCCTTTCCTGCTGCGGAGTCAGGTTTCTGCTTGAGAGTTCCTGAATCACCAACATGACGGTATAGCCTGTGTTCTCGTACTCAGTCAATAAATCGTCAGTGCTCATAGAAGAAAAAGACGGCTCATCCACATCCGCATAGTTGGGATCTCCCTCCAGATTCACATAGCGGATTCCACCGACTTCGCGGACTGTGTGCAAGTCAAGGTTTTCCATTTCATACATGATGGATAATGCACCCATACCTTCTCCATCCTCGGCTTCCGCAGTTTCCCAACTCTTTTTGAGTTCATTAAAATGTGCAATTGCCTCGTCTTTTGTCTTGAACTCCACCTTGTAGTTGTTAAGCACGAAATATGCCACAAGATTTCCATCTGCATCCTTTTCTTCAACTACACTTGCCGTAAACTCCGGATCTTTTCCGCTGAACGAATAGTTTTCTTCGCCTGAGGATGCGGATTTTTTTACGTCTGATTTTTTCTTTCCGCAGGCTGTTAATGCCAACACCGATGCCAGAATAAGCAATGCAGATGTGACGGTCTTGAAAGTAAGATGTTTCATGTTTAGTTACTCCTTATTTTTTTGCCGGACGTGTTCCAGCGAATTTTCCTGTGTATCCTAACTCACGAAGTCTCTTTTGTGTTTTTAAAGGGAGCTTCGCGGAGGAGAAATCAGCATAAGAAAAGTCAACAGATTCCAACGAATCTGGAATAATTATATTTTCAAGATTTTCGTAATTATCGCTTAAATTACAGGTTTTCAAAGATGCGGGGAAATTTATGATTTTTACGCAGCTTGGAATATTACAAAGCTTTGTTATCCAGTTTGGAATATGTAAATTATCGCAATTTGAAACACCAAGATATATGCTGCCATCTTCGGATCCCTTCTTATTGGAGGAGATTTCTATAACGGAATCTGGAATGATAAAATTTTTCATAGGTACTGATTCGAAAACATTGTAGCCTAACTTTTTTAGGTTTTCGGGAAGAGTTAATTCCGAAAGCGATGTGCAATAAAGAAATGCATAAGATTCTATACATGTAAGATTTGAAGAAAAGGTAACGTCAGTTAATGATCTACAGAATGAGAATGCGTAGGATTTAATTGATGTAACTTTGCTTGGAATCTCTATAGATTTTAGTGATTCGCAATTTGAGAACATACTTTCAGGAATTTCAGTTAAACTAGATGGTAGATGTACGCTTGTCAATTGCTTGCAGTATGAACATATAGAATTATAATCAAAGCATTCCGAATTATAAAAATACTTAAAACTAACATCATCAGGAAAATCTATGGTTTTTAATCCAGAAGAGGAAAAAGCGTCAGTTCCAATAGTTCTAACAGAATCGGGTATGTATATTTCTTCGAGAGATTTGCATTCATAAAATGTTTTGCTTGGTATGGTTTGTAAGTTTTCTGGGAGTCTTACGTATTTTAATTCTTTTTGTTCCGAAAAATCACAGATATTCTTTATTGTATCAGGAATATAAACGACTTCCATATCAGGCATACTATCAAATAAGTACATATGTTTAAATAAAGCTTCCCCCAGCTCAACAACCGGAATTTCTTCAATCTCTTCCGGGATGCGAATCCTTTTTTCTTTTCCCAGATATTTTGTGAGCCGGATGCCGTTTCCGTCTTCGGTAAGCTCGTATTCGAAATCAGCCTCTGTGAGCGGAACTGTTTTCTCGAATGCCTCAAGAGCTTCTTTTGACTCTCTTTGTCTTGTTCTGGCAGGTTCTGCTGCAAGAGTTTCTGTTCCCAAAAGAATTAATGCCCCCGCAAAAATTGCAGAAATGATTCTTTTCATTTTCTGTACTCCTTGTTATGTTTATTTTTTATGTGCACCGGTGACTGTTTTGCAATCGCTGTGTAGTGCCTTGAATTTCGCCTTTGCCTCTGACAGACTTCCTGCCTGTATTGTGCATGGGGCTGTATGCGTTCTTCCGTTTAAGTCAATCCAAACTGTGATTACATAAGTTTGAAGCATAAAAACCTCCTGTGAGATTGCTATTTTTTAACTTGCTATAGTTTATGCGGCAGGTTTCTCAAATATGAATGCACATAAGTTCCGTTCGACCTATAATATCCGCTTACAAAAACTTTGCCATTATGCACGCTCACTTGCTGAATTTGAGACGGATTGTATAAAGCACCCGACAGTTTTGTTTTTATTAACCAGATTATTAATGCCGTGATTGGAATTGCCATGAGAATAACAACTTGTCTCATCATCGCGTTTTTCAGGCTGTACTTAAAACAGAGAACTAACGATGTGATGGCTGTCAAAACCATGTATGCAGACATAAGTGTCGTAACCGGGAGGTGAAATCTGAACAGATGTATTGTAAAAAGTATGCTCGTGTTGCTGAAATATATGCTGCTTGCCGTAAAGAGCTCGTCTGAGAAAAGAAGGGCGGCCAGCAGGAATCCAAAAAGAAGCATGGGAATCATTTTTAAGAAAGATATTACTCTTCTTATCATGGAAATTACCCCGATAATTACAATAATGATTCCGACGGGCGGAATAAAAAAAGCGATGGCACTGCCGATGATTGTTAGCACAAATCCTAAAATCATTTCCTTTAGGATTCCTTCTGAAATGATGTAATATATCAAGAAGGCAATGCTGTATGCCAAGATTGCTCCAATGAAAAGCAACATATAGTCATTTTTGTTTTCCATATATAGAAAGTATTTCAACGGAATTAACGCAAAAAAAATTGAAAATACAATACAACTTTTCAAGAGCCATGTGAATGCCATTATTATCTTGCTGAAAAAAGAAAAATCAGACAGGGCAATAGCTTTTGTGTCATCCATAATGAATCTCCCTTTTACGCTTTTAGGATATGAAATTTATACAATTTTATAATCAATTAGATTATATTCGGATTTTATATCATCTAATAGATAATTGTCAATATCCTTTTTACTTAAAATAATAATCTGATAGGGTATAAAAATGACGAAGGTTCAGGAATGTTTGGCATTAAACATAAAAAAATATCGTAAGGAGCTGAATATCACTCAGGAGCAGCTTGCGGAGAGGGCTAAAAGTTCTACAACTTATATTGGCACGATAGAAATAGGGCAAAAATTTCCATCTCCTCAGATGATTGAACGGATTGCCGATGCGCTGAACGTGGATTCGCTTAAACTTTTCCAACCAGGAACAAATACGTTAGTGGAAAATAAACTGGATATAGATATGTTAAAAAAATCTCTTTTAAAAAATCTGGAGACCGCTGTGGAAATTTCTTTGGAAGATATTTAGAAATATCACAAGAAATGAAATGTCTGCTCAAATAGATACTGTGAGTAACGTTAGTTGCGAACAAATCCGTTTGTTCCATCTTTTTTTCACTT
>DFKI01000070.1 GCA_002373325.1 Treponema sp. UBA3649 | reverse complement strand
CTTGATAAAAATGTCATTCCCGAGCTGTCCAAATTGTCATTCCTATGCTTGACTAAATTGTCATTCCCGTGCTTGACACGGGAATCTAGACAGTACAGTGATGTCTAGATTGCCGGATCAAGTCCGGCAATGACAAAGAATCATTCAGACTATGACAAAGAATCATTCAGGCTATGACAGAGAATCATCCAGAAAATGACAGAGAATCCGGCGAGGCATCGGACATTCAAAAATCTACTCGTATAATTTTTTTGAAAAATATCTGTCGCCTCGGTCTGGGAAAACGGTAACGATATTTATGAAACGTCCCTCCGAAACGGTCTTCTCAATCTCACCGCTCGACTGCAATTCCAAAGCAAGTTTTTTACTGGCCGCAAAAGCCGCGCCGCTTGAACTGCCCGCAAAAATTCCCTCGCGACGAGAAAGCTCCCTTGAAGAAACATAAGCGTCCGCATCCGTCACTTTGATAACCTTGTCCACGAGCGACATGTCCATAGTGTCGGGAACAAAATCATTTCCGATTCCCTCAATGTTGTAGTCGCCATGCTCACCCCCGCCCATCGTCGAGCCAAGAGGATCGGCAAGCACGCCACGTATTTCAGGATTTTTTTCTTTTAGGAATTTCACGATGCCGCTATAAGTTCCGCCGCTTCCAGCCCCGCCGACAAAATAATCAATGTGCCCGTCCAAATCAGAATAAATCTCAGGCCCCGTCGTCTTGTAATGTGCAAGAGGATTCGCAGGATTTCTGAACTGTCCCAGAGAGATTGCACCCGGAATGGAGTCTCGGATTTCAGTCGCTTTTTTTTCCGCACCGAGCATTCCGTCTTCCCTTGGTGTGTTCACAATCTCAGCACCGAGCGCTTTCATCAGAGTCTGCTTTTCCTGACTGAATTTTGTGGGCACGACAAAAATCACCTTATACCCTTTTTTCAAGGCGGCAAACGCAATTCCAAGTCCCGTGTTTCCGGCGGTTCCTTCCACAATGGTCCCGCCCTTTTTCAGAGTCCCTTTCCGCTCGGCATCCTCAATCATCTCGCGCCCGATTCTGTCCTTCACGCTTCCCGCAGGATTCCAAAGCTCAAGCTTCGCAAAAAGATTTATTCCCTCAGGAAGTCCCATGTTTCCCAGTCTGACAAGCGGAGTGTTTCCAATCAAATCCTGCATTGAATTATAATATTTCATTTTTTACCAGCCTCCTCTATCGCATTGTTCAAATCAAAAATCAAATCGTCCGCGCCCTCAATTCCTACGGAAAGACGGATGAGCCCGTCGGTGATTCCAACCTTCTCACGAATCTCACGCGGAATGCTGGCGTGTGTCATGCTCGCAGGATGACATGCAAGACTTTCTACTCCGCCAAGACTTTCTGCAAGTGAAATCAATTTGAGTGACGAGAAGAATTTTTTGAAATCATAATTTTCCTTGAGCTCAAAGCTGATCATGGCTCCGCCGTTTTTCGCCTGCCTCTTGTTGATTTCATATCCCTGCGCGCTCTCAAGTCCCGGATAGTAAACTTTTTTCACCGCAGGATTTTTTTCAAGCCACCTCGCAATCCTCAACGCATTCTCAGTGTGCCTGTCCAGACGCACGCCCAAAGTTTTAATTCCGCGAATCAGGAGAAAAGAGTCAAACGGTCCCAAAACACCGCCCACCGCATTTTGAATGAACGCAAGTCGCTCCGCCAAGTCCTTGTCATTTACTACGACAAGACCCGCAACCACGTCGCTGTGTCCGCCAAGATATTTTGTCGCGCTGTGAACCACAATGTCGATTCCCTTTTCAATGGGACGCTGCAAATATGGAGTCATAAAAGTGTTGTCCACGATGGAAAGGATTCCGTGCTTTTTTGCAAGCTTCGCGACTCCCTCCAAATCACTGATCGTCAAAAGTGGATTCGCCGGTGTCTCAATCAAAATTGCCTTCACGTCGCTTCCGATTTTTTTCTCCAGATTTTCCAAATCGCTTGTGTCCTCGATGGAATAATTCACGCCGAAATTTTTGAAAACCTTGTCAAGCACACGGAAAGTCCCGCCGTAGACGTTGCTTGAGATGATGATTCTGTCACCGCTTTTGAATAAAGTCAGAACAGTGCTCAAAGCCGCCATGCCGGAAGCAAAAGCAAATCCGTGTGTGCCGCCCTCAAGCTCTGCAATCAGTTTTTCCAAGGCCGCCCTCGTCGGATTTCCTGTCCTTGAGTATTCCCAGCCCTTGTTCTGCCCGATTCCCTGCTGCGCGTAAGTTGAAGTCTGATAAATCGGCACGTTCACCGCACCCGTAAATTCATCACCGTCAATCCCGCCGTGAATCAGAGCTGACTCAATCGATTTGTAAATCTTTTCGCTCATCTTCTGCCTCCAATTGTTTTTCTTCTGAATATATTTCTGCGTTTTATTGCCGTAACAAAATGCACGTTCTCAAAAGCTGCGAGCTTGTCGTCTCGTCCGAAAAAATATTTTTTCTGAATCTCTTTCGGACTCTCATGCCTTTCAATTTTAAGCGAATGCGTTCCAAGCGCCCTCCTGATTTCATGGATTGAAAATCCCTTCACCATGGGCTCGCCAAGTTTTTCCGTAATTGCCGCAAGATTTCTCACACGGGGAGCCGCACTCAATGACTTCGTTGTCTTGTCGGGAAAATCAAAAATAATCCTGCTTTCTTCCCTCGTCAAATCCGAAATGATTTTTAATGTCTCCTCAAAGACCGAAAGCTCCAGATAATACGACACACCGAGAATCGCCGTGAAAGTAGGAAGCTCAGGATTGAAACCGTTCTCCAAAAGTTTTTCCCTTAAACTGTCGCGAGTAAAATCAACTGGAACAAAAGTCAGGTTCCGGGGAAGAATCCACTCAAGTTCCTCAATGCGCTCCTTTTTGTATTTCTGCGTGTCCGGGTGGTCAATCTCAAACACATGGATATTTTCGTTCGTGTTTCTGAAAGCGAAGGAATCCATGCCTGCGCCGCAAATCACATACTGAATTTTATTTCCTCCGGCAGTGTATTTTTCAGCGAAGGACTCAAGTTCCCTTTCCGCAAAACTGATTCTTGAAAGCGGAATTGGAAGAATATATTTGTAAAGTGCGTCCATTATGTTTTCATGGCAAAACCATTTTTTGTGGCTGAACTTGCTTCCGTCAAATCCGTTCTCGATCAGCTGCCCCATCTCCTCATATTGATTTTTTCCCATCAGGTCAAAGGCGAGATAGTCATCGAAGATTTTTTCCTGCCCGAAGTTTGAGTGAAACGCGCGCGCAAAGGAGCAGAGTTTTGCCGTGATGCTTTCCTGTTTTTCAACCATATATTTCCCCTAAAAAAAAATCCACCGATATAAAAACCGGCGGATTCAAAATCAAATCAAGTCCAAAACTGATTTCAGATATGACAAGCCCGCCTGTGCCCGAAAGAACACATGCAGCAACAAGAGAAATCATTCTTTGCTTCAAATGTGAAAATCATATCTCTGCCTCTATTCCTACTCTTTTGATAGGTTTAATATATAGCTGATTACATACTTTGTCAATAGGTTTTATATATTTTTTTTACGCTCGTGATTGATTTAGCATTTCCATCACTTTTTCTATCGGCGCGTTGAAATCCCTTGCAGCTTCCGTCGGATCCGCATTGTACTTCCGAATAACTTTCACGGCATCCTCTACAGCCTTCTCCATCATTCCCCGGTTGAGTCCTTCTTGAATTCCCTCGGCAAGTGCCTCCTTTCTCACAGCCCTCGTTATGTCCCTGTCATGCAAATTCATAGCGGCATACTCCTTTCGAAATTTCTCATCGTCCCTGATTTTCTCTACCATAGCGGAAAGCCGGTTCGCAAAATCATCCGTCCCCGGTTCGTTCGTGTGAATGAAGCGGAGGAAATCCCTCACCCGTGCATCGCTTTCCTTCTCATATCCACTTGCATTATAAATCACTTTTCGGATTTTGTCATGGATTTTTACCCGCTTGTCCTCAAGGCACTCAGTCTCGAATGTGTAGCGGGGAAGCCCGAACCAATTGCCTCCCTCATCTCGGAAGGGATCGCTCTTGCAGATGAAAAGAATGTAGCTTGATTTCATCTCGGAATAGTCCTGCCCCTTCATCAGGGAGTCGGTGTCTATCATGCTCTGATAGTATCTTGTCCTTAAGCCAAGTTCCTCCTGCGGGTA
>DFKI01000177.1 GCA_002373325.1 Treponema sp. UBA3649 | reverse complement strand
CGGAGAGAGAGTTTCTTGCCCTGCTCTATAAAAGTTTTTTGCCGCCAAATACATAAATTTTTAACAAAAAACGCAATTTGCTCTTGACATTTTTTTCACACTGGTATAATATACCTATACACTACTTAAAGCAGTAATGCAAAAAGCAGTTTTGCCGCTATAGCTCAGTTGGTAGAGCACGTGATTTGTAATCTCGGGGTCCAAGGTTCGAGTCCCTGTGGCGGCTTTCAATGGGGAGTTTCCCGAGTGGTCAAAGGGGGCAGACTGTAAATCTGTTGGCTCGTCCTTCGTAGGTCCGAATCCTTCACTCCCCAACAGGTGCTGAGAAATCGGCACCTTTTTTTTATCCTTTTTCATAAAATCAAAAAGTCCCGGAATGAAAAGCACTCAGGCAAATTCAATCCAGGACCGAAGCAAGTCAATCCATCAGTCAAGCCTTCGAAGCGATGTCCGCAAGAACCTCGGCAGTTTTTTCCACACCGAGCAGGGAGCTGTCCACAAGGATATCGTAATGGTCGCGTTTTCCCCACGTGCGCTCAGTGAACATGTTGTAGTGGTTCGCCCTCCTCTTGTCAATCAGCCTGATTTCCTTTTCCGCATTCGACGGGTCAAGTCCCTTGTATTTTACCGACCTCTCGATTTTCATCGGCATGGGAGCGTAAACGAAAATGTTCAGAAGCTCGTCCTTGTTGATTTCCTCACAATGCCTGAGTATGTAATCCGAGCAGCGACCGACAATCACGCAGGGTCCCTTTTTGGCAAGAGAGATTATCACCTCCCTCTGAGCGTTGAAAACCTGATCCACCAGGGGAAGATTCCCGGGTCCTGTCAGTCCAGCGGAAAACCCGTTCGTATTCGCCGTCGTGTAGTTCGTTCCCAAAAAGACGTTGTAGAGCCATGTGGACGAGAGACTCTGCTCGTTGTTCTTGATGAAATTCGGATGGAAGCCCGATTTCTCCGCCGTCATGTCGATTATTTCCTTGTCGTAAAAAGGAAGTCCCAGCTTTTCCGCCATCAGCTTGCCGATTGTATGTCCGCCGCTTCCGTACTCACGGCTGATTGTGATATACTTCTTCATGATTTTCCTCCAAATCTTTTAGACGGTCCCCGAACGGAACCAAAATAAATTATACATCAGCTCCGGGGAATTTGCAAATTTTTAAGCGGCACGGTGATAAAAAATGAAGTCCCCTTTCCGAGCTCCGAGTCCACGTCAATCTTCCAGCCATGAGTCTCGATGATTGTCTTCACCACCGAAAGCCCGATTCCAAGTCCCTGCTCGCGTCGTGATGTGCTGCTGCGGTAGAAAATGTCAAAAATGTGCTCCAAATCCTTCTCGCTGATTCCCACCCCGCTGTCCGAAATGGAGATTATCACAAAATCAGTTTCCTGAGTGCACTTTATGCTGATTGCATCCCCGTCCTTAGAATAACGCACCGCATTGCTGAAGATATTTTCAAGGGCACGGTTCACAAGATTTTTATCCATCGGCACCTGAATGTCATCCGCAATGTCCACGGTGGCAGAAATCCTCCGGTTGTACACATCTCCCGTAGCCATGGCAGAGTCGGCAAAATCCCTGAGAAGCGGTTTGAGCGGACTGATTTCCAAAGACTGCTGCCATTCGGTTGTGTTCAGCTTCATGTAGTTGATAAGGTCATTTATCATGCTCTCAAGCTGATCCGCCTTGGTTTCCACGATGGCAAGTGATTTTTTTACGGAATCCATATCAGTGACAACACCGTCCGTAATCGCCTCGGTATATCCCTTGATCAGCGCAACGGGTGTCCTAAGGTCATGGCTTATTCCCATGATAAATTTTGTCCGCCGCTCCTGATTGTCCTTCAACGCGATTCTCATGCGGTCAAGGCTCTCCGAAAGCGACGTGATTTCATTGGCCTCCCTCTTCAACTTAGGCTGCTCAAGCTGTATGTCAAGCTCACCGTCGGCAATCTTCTGTGTGTTTTTCTCCAGCATCGATATGGACGAATAGATGGTCCTTGAAAGCTGAATGACTATGGTGATGATTGTCACCTCAAAGAGAGCGAAAACAATGAAGGCCGAAACATAAAGACGGTTTCTGTAAGTTGACCTCCTCCCCGGAACCTTCGCGCGGCTTATCATCAGGTAGCTGCTCACCGAAGTCCTGCGTTTTCCGGAATTCATCTCAGGCGAATGGAACTGATAGTCGTAATCCGAGCTGCTCTCCTTGATGAATGAAAAAAGCTCCGTGGGCAAAAGGCTCGTCCCCGGTCTCAGCTCCGGTATGTTCGATATGATGATTTGAAAGTCACAGTAGACCGCAACCTGCACGTTAGGAGGAATCTTCTTGATTTCATCCCTCATCGCATCCCAGTCGTTTTCGCTTAAATCCAGATAACCCAACGTTCGGATTTCCCTGTATCCCTTCATAAGATACCTCTGTGGGGATGAGAAAAAATGGTAGAGCGGAAGCGAGATTATGCATGTGATTGGAATGACAATCAGCATGGAGATGAGCCAAGAAAACTGTGTCCTGATTTTCATACGCGCCTTTCCCGGATTAGATTTAGGCAAGCTCTAAAAACTATTAGTTGAGTTTGCCGTCGAGTTTCACATTACGAATTTATATCCCATTCCGAACATTGTCGTGATATGCGTGGGTTTCGAAGGATCATCCTCGATTTTTTTTCTGAGCCTCTGTATATATACAGCGACCGCCGTAATGTCACCATACTGACTCTTCCACACATGATTGTAAATCACGTCCGGGCTGACAGGTTTTCCCGCGTTCCGGACCAAGAATTCCAGAACCTCATATTCCTTCGCCGAAAGAGAGATTTTCTGGGATCCCTTTTTGAGCACGCAGCTGTTGCAGAAAAGCGTGTAGTCACCGAATTTAAGGGTCTCCTCCACCGAAGCCTCCGTCTCAGAAAGCCTGTTGAGTTTCGCCTGCACACGGGCCACAAGAACTTTGGGACTGAACGGTTTCGTCACAAACTCATCGGCACCGTAGCCCAAACCAGCGATTATGTCCTCATCCGCATCCCGGGCAGAGACGATGATTACCGGAATGGTCGTCCTGTACTCGGACCTGAATTTTTTGAGGAAATCAAGGCCGCTCATCCCCGGAAGATTCAAATCCAGCAGGACCAAATCCGGCACGTAGCCATGCATAAGTTTCTCAAGGGCAAGCTCGGCGGTCTCACAGGTCTCACACTCAAAACCCGCGTTCACCATGTACATGCTCACAAGCTGGGCCATCTCCGGCACATCTTCAATAATCAAAATATTGCTTTTCATAATATCAACGATAAACCAAAACCAAAGATAATGCCATATTTTTTTTGTTATAATCTGGATTTTCTTTCAAATATAACAGATTTTTAGCACAAAAGAAAGCCACGCTCAGCCAAGGGATTTTTTCGCGTCATCCACAATCGTAAATCCAGCCGAGGTCCCCAATCTGCTCGCACCCGCCTCAATCATCGAAAGGGCATCCTGCAAAGTACGGATTCCGCCGCTCGCCTTTACGCCCATCTCATCACCGACTGTCCTCCGCATCAGGGAAACAGCGTGGGTCGTAGCTCCGTTCGGCATCAATTTTCCGTCCGAAGATTTTACGATTGCAAACCCGGTGGAAGTCTTTACAAAATCAAATCCGGCTTTTTTCGCGCAAAGGGAGGATTGCACAATCTCATCGTCATCAAGAAAACAAGTCTCCAAAATCAGCTTTGTAAGAACCTTTCTTTTCGCCTTGTCCGACTCCGAATTTACAAAGTCCCGGATTTCACGAAGCTCCGCCTCAAGCTCATCCCACTTTTTTGCCTTGACCAAAGACAGGCTGATTACAAAATCCAGCTCGGACGCTCCGTCCAAAATGGCACTCCCCGCCTGCAAGATTTTTGACTCAATTCCACCGGCACCAAGCGGAAAATCAATTACGGTACACACCTTGGTTTTGCTTTCCTGAAAAATGGATGAGGCAAGAGAAACGAACGCTGGGTTTATGCAGACAGACGCGAATCCATAGTCCAGGGATTTTTTGCAAAAGGACTCAACCTGCTCAAAAGTAGCTCCCGGTGAAAGCAGAGTCTGATCAATCATTCCGGCAAGTTTTTCCACCGTGATTTTTTCTTCCATATTATCTCACTCCTCTTCCAGCTCGGGGATGCGGAGTTTAAGGGCGGAAAGAAACTGAGGTCCCGTCACACCGTCTTTCAGGCAGGCAAAAATGCAGTTGTCACCAGCGACAGTTCCGAGCACCTCATCAAGATTCATGGCATCGAGTGCATTTGAAACCGCATCCGCATGACCGCCGAATGTTTTTATGACCACGATGTTTCCGCTGTAGTCAATGCTCACATATCCGCGAAGAAAATCCTGCACGTAAATCTGCTCGCTTTCCTTTCTGTCCTCGTCATCCGGCATGGTGTAGACGTAACCTGAGTGTCCGTCACTGATTTTTCCGACCTTGAGCAGCTTCAAATCCCTTGAGAGAGTGGCCTGGGTTACTTCAAAGCCCTCCTTTTGCAAATATCCGAGAAGTTCTTCCTGACTTTCAATTCTGTAATTTTTTATGAGCTTCCTGACCGTCTTTAACCTTGTGAGCCTTTCTTTCAAAACAACGCCTCTTGTCGCATAAAAAACTTACTCCAATTATGTATATTTATGCATTTTTAGTCAAG
>DFKI01000138.1 GCA_002373325.1 Treponema sp. UBA3649 | reverse complement strand
AGCCGTCAGATTTGGTGGGGACACAGAATCCCGGTTTGGTACTGCCAGAAATGCGGTGAGGTGATTGTAAGCCGCACGGATCCCGACAAGTGTCCCAAGTGCGGATGCGGTGCCGGGGATTTGAAGCAGGACGAGGATGTTTTGGACACATGGTTCAGCTCATGGCTCTGGCCTTTCTCCACGTTCGGTTGGCCTGAGGACACTCCCGACATGAGGGAATTCTATCCGACTACGGCTCTTGTCACGGCTTATGACATTATCTTCTTCTGGGTCGCCCGCATGATCATGGCAGGTCTTGAGTTTACCGGAAAAGCGCCTTTCCACGACATCTACATTCACGGACTGGTTCGCGACAAGCAGGGACGCAAGATGTCAAAATCCCTTGGTAACGGAATGGATCCGCTTGAGCTCATCGACATTTACGGTGCAGACGCCCTTAAGTTCACGCTCGGATTTATGTGTGCCCAGGGACAGGATGTTCTTATTGACAAAGACAGCTTCAAACTCGGCTCTCGTTTCTGTAACAAAGTTTGGAACGCAAGCCGCTACCTTCTTGGTAATCTTGATGGCAGAAACCTTGTTCCAGTTACAGATGCAGATCTTACGGAACTGGACAAGTGGATTTATGACCGCTTGAACAATGCTGTTAAGACTGCCCGTGAAGCTCTTGATACATACCGCTACAATGATGCCGCCGCCGCACTTATGGAATTCTTCTGGAATGAGTTCTGCGACTGGTATGTTGAGGCAACGAAGCTTAGTTTCAGAAAAGGAGATGACAAGGAAAAGGACCGCACCGCATCCGTGCTCCTTAACGTACTTGAGGAAAGTCTGCGTCTTTTGCACCCTTACATTCCTTTTGTCACCGAGGAAATCTACGGAAAACTTCCGCTTTCGGAAATCGTTGAGAACAGAAAGAAAGCCGGTGAGCAGAAGATTGTCTCTCCGTCACTTTACGTGGGACTTTTGGTGGACGCGCCTTATCCCGAGGTAACTGCATCCCGCGCAGATTCCGCAATCACATCCCGCTTCGACGTGCTCAAGGATTTGATTAGGGGCATCCGTGGACTCAGGGTGGAGTGCGGTCTGGATCCTGCGTCAAAACTCCATGTGGCGGTGAAAATCACACAGGGCTCTTCGGCTGAGGTAATCCGTGAGAAGACCGACATGATTGAGCTTCTGGCAGGCGTTCGTCAGGTTGATTTCGTGGATGCGTCTCCCGCAAAATCCATCGGTACCGTGGGAAGCGGATTCGAGGCGTTCCTTTTGGCTGATGAGGGAATCAACACCGAACAGCTCAAGGCCCGTTTTGAAAAAGCGATTGCGGCGGAAGAGGCTGCCGTGAAAAAGAGCGAGGCAAAACTCAACGGAAATTTCGCGGCCCATGCACCTGCTGAGGTCGTACAGGCTGAGCGTGATAAAATGGCGGAGAGCAAGCGTCGCATAGAAAAACTTTCGGGCTATGTGAAGAGCCTTTAAAAAGGAGCCTTTAAAAAGGAGCCTTTAGGGCGAAAGTCGAGTTTTTAAAGAATCCCGTATTAAAAAAGAGATTGCCGGATCAAGTCCGGCAATGACAGGGACTTGTAAAACTTGAAATTGAGCCTAAAAAGTAAATTTGGAAGAGGGTTGAAAATGTAGTTCAGATTTTTTAGGAGGTTGAAATGGGAAAGTCTTATGTTATGGCAACCGAAAAGCCGCTTCAGATGGACACGGAGCACATGCTTCAGCTCAAGGGGATATCTTTGGCTCCATACATGCAGCTTTCAACCGCCCTGATTGGAAAAGCCCGTTTTGCCGGCGGAAATATGTTCCGTCATCAGATGGACACGATGGGCATTCTGATTGACTACGGTTACATTGATTCCGTCCTCCTTAAAGCAGCCTGCGTGCATGACCTTGTGGAAGACGTTCCGGATTATGACGTAAACCTGATTCGAAATGCCGATGAGGAAGGGGAGGAAGTCCTGAAGCTTGTTCTTGAGGTGACGAAGCAGAAGGGACAGCTTAAAGGTGACTATCTCCGGGGCATAATCAAAAACGGAAGCCACAAGGCAAAAGTCCTGAAATGTGCCGACCGAATCAGCAACATGATTTCTCTTGGTTTTGTCACGAGCGCTGAATTCATAGAGCGTTACTGTGATGAGACCGAGTATTTCATTTTTCCCATCGCGCTGGCAGTTGATTACAACATGTATCAGGAGCTCATCGCGCTTGTTGCTTCCCGCCGTCAGTATCTTGAAGATTCCGGTTATTTTGACCGCAAGGAAGATTGACTCTCCTTGACCAGATTTTTTCTTTCCGATTATCTGAAACAAAAGTTCGGATCCAAAGTCTACAGGCTCTCACTCTCAGCAGGATGTACTTGTCCAAACCGCGACGGAAAGGTCGGCTACGGTGGATGCTCGTTCTGTTCAGCCGGTGGGTCTGGAGATTTTGCCACGGATTTTGAGGACATTGACTTGCAGATTGAAAAGGCAAAGACGCGGGTTGACTCGAAATTTCCTGGTGGGATAAAATCAGCGGACAAAAAGTACGTCGCCTATTTTCAATCTTTCACATCCACATACGGAAATCCTGATCGACTTTTCCCAATCTTCCATAAGGCAATCTCACGTCCGGAAATTGTCGCCTTGTCCATAGGAACCCGCCCGGATTGTCTTCCTCCTGAAATCATCAAAATGCTTTCGGAACTTAATCGGATAAAGCCCGTGTGGGTGGAGCTCGGATTGCAGACTGTGCACGATGACACTGCCTTAAAAATGAACCGCTGCTACACTTTGGAATGTTTTGAAAAATCCTACGTGGAGCTTAAAAAAATCGGTCTTTCTGTAATCGTGCATCTGATTTTGGGACTCCCCGGCGAAACAAAGGAAATGATGCTTGAGAGCGTCCGTTACCTTTCCGGATTGGAGCCCTGTTTGGACGGAATCAAACTGCATCTTTTGCACGTGCTTGAGGGGACTTGCCTTGCCGAAATCTACAGGAAAAATTCTTTTCACATAATGGAGCTTGATGAGTACACTGATTTGGTCGTGGAATGTCTTGACCTGCTTCCAGAGACCACCGTGGTTCACAGAATGACTGGTGACGGTCCGAAACGCATTTTGATTGAGCCGAAATGGTCGGGCGACAAAAAGAGAGTGCTTAACAATTTAAAAAAGAAACTTGGGCTTAGCTGATGCGCATCAGCTTAGCTGATGGTTAGCTGATTGATGTAAACAAGAACGGCAATGACACTACGCTCATGCTCATGCTCATCAGCGGATTTTACAGCTCTGACCTTACGCCAAGGAATACCTTCACCGCGCCGCTTCTCCATGAGTTCAGATTCAGGATGTCTGCTGTTACCGCAAGCATGAGGGAGCCTCCGAAAATGTCCGTGGCAAGGTATGGGCTTATGGAAAATTTCATCTGCTGGTTTCCGCCAAGAATATTGGGAACAAGGGTCAGCGCGTTGGATCCTGGCATTGAGAATGTGACGTGTCCGCCCAGGGTGATGTCCGTAAATCCCACGTTGATGTTTTCCTTGTAGACGTTCACGTTTGCTCCCACCGAAGATTTGCTTGCGTTCGGGTCGCTTGCCATTTCAGTCGGATAGCTGAGGAAAAGCATCTTGTTCTGGGCCTCAAACGGAAGGATGAAAACTGACGGAGCGATGTGATATCCTCTCAGGACAAGACGTGGCTCAAAAAGGACGTAAATGCTGTCTGCGTCAAATGAGTTGCCCGAGCTTGCGTCAATGGTGTAGTCGGAAAGACCCGCCTGAAGGAAAAATGAGAGGAAACTTCTGTTGCCGGCAAGGATATTCAATCCGCCATGCATTGTAATCGTGTCGATTGAAAAAATTCCGCCGCTGTCACCGAGTACGAAGCTTAGTCCCGCCGCAGCATCAAAAATCAAACTGTGAGAGACCGTGGAAAAACGCAGGTTAGTGTCCATGGAATTTGCGCCGGTAATCAAATTTGTGTTACGGCTCACGTAGAGACCGACAGCATAATTTTTCAAGACATGCATCGCGTATGAGATTCCTATTCCGTAGAAGGGATAGGCGGACGCTCCGTTGTAGCTGCTCCAGCTGTCCATGAGTTTGGATCCGATGGGCTGCACTCCGAACTGACGTTTAAGGAAGATGTCCGAACCGATTGGCTCAAATTCACCGAGAAACGCGCTTATGTAATGGGATGCGTGTGCCGTTGAGAAATTGAAAGTGGCGGAAATCTCCTGTATGTTGAATGCTGAGCTCACATTTGAGGAATTGCTGATAGAATCCTCCAGACTGTCCGCCGAAACTGAAAATTCCGTCCTGAAAAGAAGCCAGCCCGAAAAATCAATCTGTCCGGCGAAATATGCCTGTGCGTTCAAAGTCGGTTCCAGCGTCACTTCCCCAAGAAAACCAAGGTTTCCGCTGAAAGTTGGCAGTTGCAGGGCTGTAGCAGAAATCGCAGAGCAGAGTGCTGAAGCGATGAAACATAATATCTTCTTCATAATAGTCTCCGGTAAAAAGCCGTCATCCGTGCAGAAAGTCCGGCATTATGGATACCTCTGATTGAGGTAGTCATTATCGAATTCCGCCTGTTTCCTTCTATTATACAAGGTAAAGAGGCAAAGGTCAAGGCTGGAAATGATTTTCAGAGTTACCACGAAAAAACTTCCCATGTCCCCATTTAGGTATCGGAAGAAGATGTGTCTTTCTTGAGATGCTTGGTAATCCCCAAAAAAAAGCGATGTTCTCCGGGGTTTATGATTGAAATCAGACGAAAATCTCCAAAATTTCAAAATATTAAGTCTGATTTAACAAAAAATCGGCGAATTCTCAAAGAAATTTAAAAAAATAATATTTTTTTGCTTTTCTAATTTGAAAAATTGTGTTATACTTGTAGAAACTGGAAATCAGACGGGATTTTTTTTCCGTGTATTTCCGATATAAATGATGTGTTAAAATTTACTTTTTAACTTGACTATTGTGTGGAAGAGGTTACAATATAGGCTATGAGTGATTATCTTGACGCAAACAATGAAGAACTTCTCAAAGATTTTTTTGCCGAGGCCGAGCAGCAGGTTGAAAATCTGGAGAGCAACATCCTCGTTATTGAAAACGATCCGTCCAACCACGATGCCATCGATGAGATTTTCCGTGCGGCTCATACCCTTAAAGGTGGTTCTGCCACGGTTGAGATGACGGAGCTTACTGCATTTTGCCATGATGTGGAAGATTTGCTTGATGCTTTGCGCAGCGGGCAGGTTGGTGTTTCCGAACCGATTGTGGATACTCTTCTTTCTTCAATAGATACAATCAAGGTTATGCTGGAGACAAGAAGCGGCGGTCAGGTGTATCAGGAGGATGTTTCGCCTCTCGTTCAGAAAATCAAGAGCTTCATCCCTGAAAAATCCGGGAAGAAAAAGGCTGCGGCTCCTAAACCCGTTGCTCCCAAACCAGCTCCTGCACCGGTTCCTGTGGCTGTTCCCGCTCCTTCCGGCTCAATGCCTGCCATTCCTGCTCTGTCCGAGGAGGATTATGAGGAGATTAAGGAAGCCTGTCCTCCGAACCAGAACCTTTGGATTGTGAACGTGACCTTTGACGAGACGAATCCCATGAATTCCGTCGGTGGAATCCAGGTTTTCGCGTCCCTTAAGAATCATGGTACGGTTTTGAAGACTGTTCCGGATTTTGAGGCTCTTTATGAGGATGAATTCCATCCGCAGGTGGTTTATTACGTGGGTACGACAGCATCTCAGGGCGAGCTTGAGGATGCCTCATTCCTTACGGATGTCACGCTTGCGGTTGATGCCCAGCCGTTCTCAAAGGGACTTGTCAGTGGAAAAAGCAAGCTGACAGTTTCGGAAGTTGCCAAAGAGGAAACTCCTGCTCCCGCGCCAAGTTATGCTCCGGCTCCAGTTCAGAAAAAAGAGCCCGTGAAAAGCGAGGTGGCACCGGCGGCTCCATCAGACTCATCAACGGCAGTACCCGCTACAACAGCTTCGGTTCAGCAGGCGAAAAAGACTGTTTCCCAGCCACATGCGGCACAGACTGGCTCAATTCTCCGTGTGGACTCAAAGCGTGTAGACAATCTGATGAACCTTGTCAGCGAAACGGTTATCACCAAGGCTGTTTTCAACCAGACTGGTCTTCAGCTTGCGGATTTGCAGCTTAAACTTCAGAATCTGAATGCCTCATACAAGGAGCGCCAGAGACATCTTCTTGAGAATGTTCCAAAATTGATGGAGGAACTTCGCGGGGGAGCGTCCACCAAAGAGATAAGGCAGCGTGTGAACGAGGAATTCAGCGGTATGAGCAGCTGGTTCGACGGATTTGAGAACGAATTCAAGTCAACGGCAAGTAAATTCCGCTCCTCAACACAGAATTTAGGACGCATTGCATCGGAACTTCAGGAAGGCGTTATGAAAATCCGCATGGTTCCGATCGGTACAATCTTCAACAGATTCCCGCGTGTGGTCCGTGATTTGAGCCGCGATTTGGGACGCAAGGTTGACCTTGTGATAGAAGGAGAAGAGACTGAGCTTGACAAGACTGTGGTTGATGATCTTTTGGATCCAATCATGCACTGTGTACGAAACTCTGTTGACCACGGAATTGAGACTCCTGCCGAGCGTAAGGCTGACGGAAAGGACGAGACTGGTACTCTTATTCTCAAGGCATCCAATGAAGGAAACATGATTGTCATTGACGTTATTGATGACGGTCAGGGAATTGAGGTAGAGAAGGTGCGCGAGAAGGCCGTTAAGAAGGGACTTATCAGCCCGAACAAGGTGCTTTCAAATCAGGAGGCGTACAACCTCATCTTCTTGCCGGGATTCTCAACGAGCGACAAAATCAGCAATGTTTCCGGACGTGGCGTAGGACTTGACGTTGTTAAGACTATGGTTGAAAAACTCAAGGGTACAATCTCCGTAACGAGCGAAAGACACAAGGGCTCCAAGTTCAGCATCAGGCTTCCGCTTACCCTTGCAATCATCCAGGGTCTTCTTATCAGGGTCGGTAAGGAAGTGTACTCCATCCCGATTGCGAATGTTATTGAAAGCCAGCGTGTAAAGCGCAGCAGCATAAACACCATTGACAACTATGAGGTTCTGAATGTCCGCAACGAGGTCATTTCAATCCTCCGTCTGAGCCGCTTGTTCAACATCAAGAACTCGGATCAGAATGAGTACTGCTTCATCGTAATCGTCGGTTCTCAGGAAAAGAAAATCGGCGTGATGGTGGATGCGTTGGTCGGAGAGGAAGACGTGGTTATCAAGCCTTTGCGCGACCAGTTCACTACATCACCTGGAATAGCCGGTGCGTCCATACTTGGAGACGGTTCAGTTTCCTTGATTATTGATGTCAGCCAGTTGCTTGAGTTGGGTGTAAAGCAGGAAATTTCTGCCCAGCAGACCCGTGAGGCTGAGGCAATCAAAAATGCAAGCAGAGGGTAGGAGTAGAAGATGGCGACGATTCAGGAAAGATTAAACATACTTGCAAGCACTACTCAGGAAGCCGAGGAGGGAACATCCCTCACACAGGAGCTTCTGGAAGAGGAAAAGAGAAAGGCCAGCGTCATTGACTATAAGATGGTCACGTTCTCTCTTGCCGGAAAGGATTATGCCATAGATATTATGAAGGTCAAGGAAATTGCCAAGGCCGGACATTTTACCTATGTGCCGAATACTTTGCCCTTCGTTTTGGGTGTATACAACCTGCGTGGTGAAATCATTTCGATTATTGACCTGCGCAAATTCTTCAACATTGAGGTGGAAGAGCGCTCTGACGATGCTTTGGAGAATATGCTGATTGTTACTGTCGGCGAGCAGACTTTCGGTGTGGTCGTGGATGGAATCGATAAGGTTGTCGGAATTCAGAAGAGTACCATTCAGCCGCCACATCCGTTGTTCGGTGACATCAACATCAAGTACATTTCCGGTGTTGTGGAGGCCCAGAGAAGACTTTACATCCTGCTCGACATAGACAAGATTTTCGGTGTCCGCACTGCTGAGGAAGAAAAGGCCATGGAGGAAACTACCAAGGCTCAGATCATGCAGAGACAGGCGGAGGCTGCGGAACTTGCTGCCAAGAAGATTGAGGAAGAGGCTGGAAATGCTTCCAAACCGGCAGTAAAACCCGTTGAGGAGCAGATTCGTCAGGAGACGGTCGATTTGAATTTCATTTCGGATTCTCTCCAGAGCCTCAAGAAGTTTACAATCAGTTCCATAACTGAAAATTGGGCCAGAAAACGCTATCTTGAATGGAAAAAGGAGCGTGGTGAGGACAAGACTCAGCTTCAGGATGCCAATGATGCCACTGCTTTCCTCAAACCTTTTTATTCCAGGTTCAATGAGACATGGTGGTCTGAGGCATACGCGAAGGAGGTTCTGAAGGCTCTTCCTGAGAACAACGCGAAGAACATTGTCGTGTGGAATCCTGGATGCGGCAAGGGAATGGAATCCTATTCTTTGGCATGTGTGCTCAGAAAAAAGTATCCGACCGCCAAAATCAGGATTTATGCGCATGACATAGACCTTTTGAGCGTTTCGAACGCACCGCTTCTTGTTGTGAGCGACAAGGTAAGCACCGACTGGTATCAGCCATATCTGACAAGGACTGTGAGCGGAGATTATGCGTTCAACAAGGATATAAAGGACATGATTATGTTCGAATATCACGATTGTGTGCATACGAACAGTCTGCCACCCATTGACATAGTTTTTGCCAGGGATATTCTTGCGTTCCTTCCTGAGCAGTCACAGAAGACGATGATTGACGACTTTGAGGAGAAGGTCAAGGGCAACGGTGTGATTTTCGTCGGTGACAACGAGGAGATTTCCTTGCCCGGCTGGAACAAAAAGCAGTCCGGCTCCATAGGATTCTATTCAAAATAGAGGCAAGCTCCGAAAGCGGAAGTTTTTGTGGGCTTTAAATAGAAAAACTTGTTAATGCATATACAGGGGGAAAGTAATGAGAGTAGAGTACATAAACCCGTTTGTAGAAACTTCCTACAGGGTTCTAAAAGAAGTGCTTGGTGGTTCCGATGTCAAGAGGGGTGATTTGTATCTGAAATCTACTGCAATGCCTGTCATGGGTGTCGCCGCGCTTGTGGGACTTGCAGGAGATGTTGAGGGGCGTGTTCTTTTTGACATGACCTATGAGACAGCCGTTAATGTCGCATCGAAGATGAATGATGAGCAGCTCGCTTCATTTGATGATTTGGCAAAGGCTACAATCAGTGAGCTTGCAAACTTGATTACGGCACAGGCTGTTACCAAACTTCACGAGCTTGGTTTCAAATTTGACCTGACACCTCCGGCTCTTTTCGCTGGAGAGAATATGGAAATTGCTGCATTGGGCGGTGGAGAGGAGAACGTAGAGGCTCTGATTGTTCCGCTCGAGACAGAATATGGAAAAATAGAAGTTAACGTCGCAATTCGCGAACGTCAATAGAAGGAGTACAAGGTTATGAAGACAAAACAGGATTTTGCAACAACGGACAATCGTACGCCTGATGGGCAGAGGGATGACGGTTCAAAATTCCGCGTACTGGTTGTTGATGACTCAATGTTTGTCGCAAAGCAGCTCACTCAGATACTGAGCAGCGAGGGCTATGAAATTGTTGCTACAGCTCAGGATGGAAAAGAGGGTGTGGATAAGTACAAGGAGCTTTGTCCGAACGTTGACATTGTTACAATGGATATCACAATGCCGCGTATGGACGGAATCACTGCCTTGGAGCAGATTGTCGCGTTTGATAAGAATGCGAAGGTCGTTATGGTCTCTGCTTTGGGAAAGGAAGAGCTCGTAAAGAAGTCTCTTATGGCTGGTGCGAAGAACTACATCGTGAAGCCGCTTGACCGAAAGAAGGTTCTTGAGCGCATTTCCTCTGCACTGAAATAGAGTCGTTTCTGTTTTCCGGGATAACTCACAAATTGGCTTTGTAAAACATGATTTTACAAGGTCTGTTTGTGTTTTAAACTGGTCTTTTTCGGACAATCAGCTTTCGGTATCTATGGAATGCCGGGGAGCGGAAATGTGTCGGGAAAATTCCGAAAGTCCTAAAATCACACGCAAAAAGTTCCGATTGAGGAAGAAGGTGGTATTTGCGGAGAAAATCCGCCGCACTTTTGTTACGGACCGGGGCTTCGGTTTGTTTTTGTACATTGGAGCCTGAACGGTGGGGACAAAATCAAATTGAATGAGGGTGATGAAATGGACAGGAACGAGACATACGATATTTGGAGCGATGTGATTGATTCGAATATGACCAGGGACAGTGCGGAAACATGGAAGCTTTTCTGGGAGGACCAGGAGCCGCTTTCGGACGCTGAATTCGACCTTTTGAAATCACTTTGCTATGAGGGAAATCATTCGAAAGAGGAACACGACCTTCTTTTCAAGCTTGTGAACAGGGAACTTACCCTTAGAATCAAAAATCACAGGGAAAACGAAGAGGCCATGCTGAAATCCGAGGCATCCTGATTTTTCACGGCATGTTTTTGGCTTTACGCTTGGTTGAAAGTCATTTTCCAGACGGAATCTTTTCGTTTTTAGTCAGGCTGTAGAGGTTGAAGCGTCCTTGTTTGCCGGTGATTTCTATTAATCCCATGCGATTGTAGAGCCAGAGCATGTACCTGAGACTTCCGGCCTTTACTTTTGTGCCTGCCGCGACAATTGATTGGTATATATCTGTATAGGTGAATTTTTCCGGGACTGCGGGTATAAGCTTCAGATAGTCTCTTTTGGCATGGAATCGGCGGGTGGACTCTATTTTTTCAAGAGACTTCCCTGTTTTAATCCAGTTTTTAAGCCTTCTTCGCCGACCGTTCTTTGACTGCACTGCGGTTTCGGTGGTCTCTCTCTCATCCAGTATGGTAACATCCAGTACCTCAAGCGTGAATTTTTTCTCAAACAAAACGTCAATCAGCGGGGCAATATCGCGGAAGATGTCGTAAATGTTCCTTCGCACGGGGCTTTTCCTGCTTTTTTTTTCCCCTGATTTCGAATTTGTGGTCACGATGGTGGTCTGTGTCGCAATCGGGTAGACCACTGTGATTTTCCTTTTTTCGTCCAGAAAATAGCGTATCTTCGGAAGGAGGTGCGAAAGGCTTCCGGTCTGAATCTCAATCACGTCTCCCTCTTTTGTGAGTATGTCGGCTATGTACGGCCCCACATGACATTCCTCGCGGCTTCCATCGTTTTGCAGACTGTAAATTTTCTTGAGCGTTCTGTGCAAGTGGCTCTCGTTGAGCGTGTTGATCATCTTTTTCCTTGATAAACCGGTCGAGTTTAAAAGTCTGAGATTGCAGGATTTAAACGTCGCATTTTCAAAGTTACCTCGAAAAGCTGAAGTTTTTGGGGTTCCCACCGGTCATTTTTCGTGAAAATTTGACGCAGATTATACAGTAAATTACCGTAAAATGTGAACTATACAATCTTAGAGGGGAAAAATCAATTCTGAGGGAAAAATAATTATTTATCGGCTAAAGTTTAACTTGACTAAAATCCTTTTTAGATAGAGAATGAAGCTAAGTGGAAGAAAGTGGTGTAAAAGTGGAAGGAATGTGGAGAAAGTTGGAATGGATTTGCTGATTGGAGAGTTCAATGTAACTATGGATGACAAGGGCCGTTTTGGCTTTCCGTCCAAGTTGCGTTCTGCTTTAGGGCAGGAGGAGCTTTTCGTGACGCAGGGACTTGATCACTGTCTGATGCTTTTTACCTCCGAGGAATGGCTGAAACTTTCCGAAAAAATCATAGGTTCCGCCTCTATTTTCGACAACAAGAAGCGCCTTATCTTGAGACGTTTCATCGCGCCGGCACAGAGACTGGAGATTGACAAATCGGGACGGCTTTCCATTCCACAGGGACTCAGGGATTTCGCTTCTCTGAAACTTGGCGGGGAGTGCATCGTGTTCGGAATGAACCGGTACATGGAGCTGTGGGATGCCGCTGAGTTCAGGAAGTTTGACGAGGAATCAGCTTCGTCGGTCCAGGAGGCCATTGAAAGTATGCGTGACATACTCCTGTAAGGGATTGCAGGGAGCGGACAAGGGGTGGGATCCGAATCCGCTGAGACTTCTGTTTGCCAAGAGAGCTTGGGTGGGAAGACAGAAAAAAGTGGTGGGGTTAAAAAAGTGGAAGTCGTTCATACACCGGTGCTGCTCAATGAATGCTTGGAATATCTTTCTCCGGTTGGGGAGCCGTTTGAGAATGATGCGTTCATGATTGATTCAACACTAGGAGAGGGCGGACATTCATTTAATTTTCTCTCGAAATATCCCTCACTGCGCGTTTGGGGCGTGGATGCGGACTCTCAGATTCAGAAGAGGGCCGTGGAGCGTCTCTCGCAATTTGGGGACCGGATGCGTTTCTTCAACGGATGGTTCGATGATTTTTATCGGAATTATCCCGAGAGTGAGCGCCGTCCTGACCTCATTTTGTTTGATTTAGGAATCAGCGTGTATCACTATGAGCGAAGCGGGAGGGGATTCTCATTTCGGCATGATGAAACGCTTGACATGCGGCTCAATCCAAATGCGGGTGAAAGCGCCGGGGACGTGGTGAACAATATGCCGGAAGTGCAGCTTTCGAACATGATTTACCTTTACTCGGATGAGAAGTTCTCCCGCAGGATTGCGTCGGCAATTTGCAGTGCCAGAAAATCAGCCAGGATAAATTCAACCGGTGCTCTGGCCGATATTATTTATGATGCGGTTCCCTCAAAGTACCGTCACGGACCCATTCATCCGGCGACAAGGACTTTCCAGGCGTTGAGGATTCATGTGAACTCGGAGCTTAAAAGGCTTCCCGATGCGCTTCACAATGCGTTCAATGTGCTTGAGGTCGGGGGCAAGCTTGGCGTAATCACTTTCCATTCCCTTGAGGACAGGATTGTGAAGAATTATTTCAGGAATCTTGGGAAACAGTGCGTTTGTCCTCCTGAGGTCCCTGTGTGCAGGTGCGGCGGAAGTCCATGCGCGGAGGTTTTGACCAGAAAGGCGGTGGAGCCGACCGAGGAAGAGGTGAAAATGAACTCTCCGTCCAGAAGCGCGAGGCTTAGGGTCGTGAGAAAAATAAGGGATGCTGACGAGATGCGGCTTTATGGGGTGGAGGCTTTATGATACGAAAAATTACGAACATTCTGAAGATTGTGACAATCTGCATGGCGGCCTTGAGCATTCCGGCCCTTCTTATTTTAAATGCGGCTCAGGCAAGGCGGTACAGCGACCTTAGGACCGAGGTTATCAAGCTTGAGGAGAAGCAGGCTGATTTAATAGAAGAGAACAAAAAGCTGATTACCGACATAAGCCTTCTGTCATCGGCGGACAGGATTGAGAGAATTGCGTCCGAGGAACTGGGGATGCGCAAGGCTGATTCCAACGAGATTATCCGCGTGGAGATGAGGGGTAAAGGAGAGTCGGGAAAATGAGTTTGGAAAGCCTTTTGTCACTTGAGGACGTGCTGGATGCGACCGGCGGTGTTCATGTCCTTGGAACCGGAAATTTTTCATTTCACTCCGTGCATACCGACAGCCGTGAAGTTTTAAAAGGAGGTCTTTTTGTTCCTCTCATCGGTGAGGTGCAGGACGGACATTCCTACATTCCGCAGGCCCTTGAGAAGGGAGCTTCGGTGGTCATTATCCGCATGGAGAATTACGAAAAGGCACCTGATTTTTTTACGGAGCTTTCCCAGAAGAATCCGGATGTTTTTTTTGTCGCCGTGGAAAACACTCTCCATGCCTTGCAATCTGTCGCTGGCCGTTACGTGGAGAAATTCCCGAACCTGATTCGTGTGGCTGTGACCGGCAGCTCTGGAAAGACTACTACGAAGGAAATACTTGCTGCAATCCTTTCTAGAAAATACGATCTTGTGTGCAACGAGGGAAACCTTAACTCCGAGACCGGGCTTCCTCTTTCCGTGTTTAAAATCAGGAAGGAGCATGAGCTGGGACTTTTTGAGATGGGGATGAGCCGGAAGGATGAGATGGCGGAGATTTCTGCAGTACTTAAACCACGGTTTGCGATAATCACCAACATCGGTACCGCGCATATAGGAAATTTGGGAAGCAGGGAGAACATCGCATCTGAAAAAGCGAGGATTTTTGATCACTTCCACAGTTTCGGAACCGCCGTCATTCCGCGTGAGGATGATTTTGCATCTTTCCTTGAGACTCAGGTGGACGGAAACGTTGTGTTCTATGGTGAGGGGCTTGATGAGGGAATCACATCGGTCATGGATTGCGGGCTTGAGGGAACCTCATTCAAGGTGGACGGACATGATGCGACTCTCTGTCTTCCGGGAAAGTACAATTTCAGGAATGCCCTTGGTGCAATCGCCATGGCCCGTGTTCTGGATGTGTCTTCTGAGGAGATTGCAAAGGGAATCAGTTCTCTGAAACCCATGTTCGGACGCTCGCAGGTGCTTCATGGAAAGTATACCGTGGTTCAGGACTGCTACAATGCGAATCCGGATTCCATGGAAAAGGCTCTTGATTTGGTTTCATCGCTCGGAGAAGGAACGAAAAGGATTCTTGTGCTCGGTGATATGCTGGAGCTCGGGGATGAGTCCAAGGCTGAGCATGAGAGGGTCGGAATCCTTGCGTCACATTCAGGCGCGTCTTTAGTGCTGTTCTCCGGGGATGAGATGAAGGCGGCTTATGAGGCTTTTAAATCGGAAAATAACGCTGCTTTCTGTGAGTATGTTCCGGGAAAAAGCGACGGAGCCATGGAGAAGATTGCGTCCCTTGTTCTTTCCGCCGCGTCCGAAGGTTGTGTTATCCTTGTGAAGGGATCTCGTGGCATGAGACTTGAGCGTGTTGTCTCCATGATTTCGGAGGCCAACTGATGTCCCGATTCACTTTTCAGACCGGAGAAATAGGGGAGGACAGCAGGTCGGGTAACTCGCTTTTTTTGGTTTCCGTCATCTTGCTCTGGGGTCTTGGAATCTTCACCGTGTTGATTTCCACTCCTGATGCCGTTGCAAGGCTCCCTTTTCTTTCGGAGAAGAGCCGGTATTATTTTGTCTCAAGGCAGCTCATGTTCTCGTTCATGGGCGTAATCGGATTTTTGTTCTTCGCGTTCATTCCGTTCAGGCTGCTGAGGAAGTTCCTGGGTTTTTTTGTAATCGGCTCGCTCATCTTCTGCATCCTTCCCATTCTTCCTTTTTTTGGAAAGACAAGCCATGGTGCCGCCAGGTGGGTGAACATTCCCCATCTCGGAAGATTCCAGCCTTCTGAATTCGCGAAACTTGCCGTCGTAATGTATCTTGCGAATCTGTTTGACAAGTATCTCGTGCTTGACAGCGACAGCCAGAGGGAGTACGGACTTTATCCCATGCTAGGACTCTTCCTCTTCGTCATAGTAATCATCCTGCAGAAGGATTTTTCCACGAGCGTATTTATTTTTCTGGTGGGCACAATCATGTTCTTCGCGTCGGGGGCCAAAATGTCATGGTTTCTTCCCGTGATGATTCTGGCCATACCCGTCATCGCCTTTTTGATTTTCATCGAGCCGTACCGAATCAACCGTCTGATCGCGTTTTTCAAGCCCGAGGAACTGAACATGACGACCGGCTATCAGCGAGCGACATCGGAGAACGTCATATCCGCGGGTGGAGTCTGGGGAAACGGCGTGGGAACAGGAATGTCCGTCCTTAACATTCCCGAGATACAGACTGACTATATTTTCGCGGGATGGGTGAATGCCATGGGACTTATAGGCGTAATCGCTTATTGTGTCGTGCTTGTTTTTTTTGCAATCCGGGGATACAAAATCGCGCTTACAACTCCGAGCAGGTTCGGAAGCTACGGTTCTTTCGGCTTTACCACATTGATTCTGCTGCAGTCGCTCATCAACATCGGGGTCGTGTGCGGGGCTTTGCCGACTACTGGAATTCCGCTTCCGTTCTTTTCTTCAGGAGGCTCTTCCATGATTGCGACGTTCTGCATGTGCGGATTCATATTTAACGCGTCAACTACTACCGATGATGAAGATGGGAGCATTTTACGTCCCGGGAGCAATAAATCAGAGGGTGGAATAGAAAAGTTAGAGGGAGTTAAAGTTACGTTATGAGGGAATCAGCTTATACGGATGTACCGTTCACAATTTTTACAGATTTCGGAAACTCTTCTCAGTCAAAGGCTGGCAGAACATCTTCTGTGGAAAGACCGAAGATGAAGGATAAAAAGCTGACTGTCCTGAAAATAATCGTGATTATTCTCGCGGCTTTGGTTCTTGTCGAGGGAATCCTTTACACGCTGGTCATTCCGTCCCTTGCCTCCGTGAAGATGCAGTTCAGGGGGATGAAGAACGTGACGATTGAGGAGCTTTCGGCGAAGGCAAACTCTCTTGGCATGTCCACATGGATGAATTTCGACGCGTCCAAGGCAGCGACCGCATTCGGTACAATCCCTGAGGTGGAGAAGGTGTCGGTTGACAAGCATTTCCCAGACCGTGTTGTAATAGAAATAAAGGAGCGTGAGACCGTTGCGAAAACACTTGTGTATACTGGTGGAAAAGCCGTCTTGGTGCAGATTGACAGAAACGGTGTGCTCTACACATCAAAGTCATCGTCAGTCCTTAACGACACGTCCATTCCGGTGATTTCGGGGCTTCCGGTTACAGGTGTGCATTCCGGGATGAGAATACCCGACACGTACAGGTCCCTCATGGAGCAGATTGACCAAATCAGGAGGCTGCCACAGAATTATTTTGCGGCTATTTCGGAAATACAGGTCGTTCCCAAGGAATACGGAGGATATGAGCTGATTCTCTATCCGATTCACAGTAAGGTAAAAGTTTTGACCGACCAGAACTTGAACGAAGAGACATTAAAGTATATGATGGTATCACTGGATGTCGTGAATTCCATTGAACCTGATGTGAGTGAAATCGATGTCCGTTACGGGGCGGTGTCTTACAGAAAACGCTGATCGGCGCTGAACGGGGGATATTTTGAGTAGAATTATTGTAGGTCTTGAAATAGGTACTAGCTGCATACGCTGTGTAATAGGGCAGATTGGCGAGGATGAGCATCTCCAGATAATCGGGGCGGCGAAAAGACCGTCCAACAAGGGACTGCAGAAGGGCGTTATTGTCAATATCAGTGCCGCAATGACCGCAATAAAGGAGACTGTTGACGAGGCTTCCGTAATGGCGGGTGTGGACGTGCACAGTGTCTATGTAGCCATCGGTGGAGCTCATGTGGAGGGACGTTGCACGAGCGGTGGAATCCCGGTGGACACTACCAACAGGAACAGACGGCTTGAGATTTCCAACGAGACGAAAAAACATGCCATCGACTCTGCATGTGCCATCGCTTTACCCATGGACAAGCAGATTCTTCACGCGATTACTCAGGAATACAAGATTGACGACATCTCCGGCTACAAGGAACCCTTGGGAAATCTCGGAGTCAGGCTTGACGTGTCGGTTTTCATGGTGACTGCCTCAAAGACAGCTTGTGCCACAATCGGTGAGTGTCTTTCAAGGGCCGGACTTGGCATTGACGGAATCTACCTGAAGACCCTTGCAGAAGCAGAGGCCACACTGAACACGGAGGAAATGGAGCTTGGAAGCATACTCATAGACATTGGTGCGGACAGTACCGATGCCATGGTAATCTACAACGGGTCTCCAATCTACATAACGTCGGTTCCGGTGGGTGGAAATCTTGTGACGAGCGACATCGCGCAGGTGAAGGGAATCCCCAGGGCCGTGGCGGAGGAAATCAAAGTTCAGTACGGATGCTGCTGGATTGAGGGAAACGAGGACGAGGAGGAGGTCATAATCCGTGAGATTGGATCAAGACCTGCCGAGCTTACCACAAGATACGACCTTTGTGCCATCATACAACCGCGAATGATGGAGCTTATGAGGATGGTGCGCCATGAGATTGTGAAGCACTCCGGACTAAAGGAACTCAGCGGAAGCATTGTCGTTACGGGCGGAGGTTCTCTTATGCCGGGTGTCCGTACACTGACACAGAACGTATGGGGTACGGAGTCGGTGCGGCTTGGGGAATGTGCTGATTACGGTCGTCTTCCCGGGGACGCAGGGTTTATGTACCGCAAGGCTGATTTTGCTACTGCCGTGGGACTTGTTGTTTCGGTGAAAAATTCCGAGAACAAGGTTAAAAAATCGGCTAACTCAAAGCGTGAGAGAACGGGCGGTGTAAGTTTAGGTGATAAAATAAAAGAAATTTGGCAAAAGTTCTTTTAATATTTTTAATTTGGTGGTATAATTCGAGACGACTTTCGGGAAGGGGGATATTCCTGTCTGTCGAATAAAAAATGGGTCGGGAGGAAAAATATGATTGAACTTACAGTTGAGCGGGATGCCAATGAATCGCTGACGGTGCCGGGTCCCACTGTCATTAAGATAATCGGATGCGGCGGCGGTGGTTCTATGGCTGTGAACCGCATGATAGAGGCTGGTGTGAGCGACGTCGAGTGCATCGTCATGAACACTGATTTGCAGGCTCTTGGTGTTTCAAAGGCAAGAAAAAGATTGCCCATCGGACAAAAACTGACCGGCGGACTTGGTGCTGGCGGAAATCCCGAGGTCGGCGAGAATGCGGCGAAGGAAGATGAGGATTTGATCCGCGAGACCATTAGCGGCGCAAACATGGTCATCATAACGGCTGGAATGGGCGGTGGAACTGGAACTGGTTCGGCTCCCGTCGTGGCAAAAATTTCACACGAGCTTAATGTACTTACAATTGCCGTTGTCACGACTCCGTTTGGATTCGAGGGACCCGTGCGCATGGAGAATGCGATGACAGGACTGGCTAAGCTCCGAGAGAACGTTGACAGCCTGATTGTCATTCCGAACCAGCAGATAATGAAAATTGTTGGTACGGACCGCAAGCTTTCTTACAAGCAGTCTTTCCGTCTTGCAGATGATGTCCTTTGCCAGGGTGTGATGGGTATCACCGAGCTGATTACGAAACCGGGTGAGGTCAACTGTGATTTCGCCGACATGACGACCGTAATGAAAGACAAAGGAGAGGCCATTCTTGGCGTTGGAATCGCGGAGGGTGAGAACCGTGCCGTTGAGGCTGCCCAGAAGGCTATTTCGAATCCGATGCTTGAGAACAGGAGCATTGACGGAGCCAGATACATCCTTGTGAACATAACGAGCGACGGAGATCTTGCCATGGTGGAGGTAGAGGAAGTCATCAAGACCATTTCCGCCTCTGCGTCGAAGAATTTCAGCTTGTTCTGGGGACAGGTGCTTGATCCATCCATGGGGGGCAAGGTTTCTGTCACGGTGATTGCGACGGGATTCGAAAAGTCAAATGAGGAGCTGGAGCGTGAGAAGGCTGAGGAAAGAGCTGAAAACGCTAACGGGAACGTCATGCCGCTGGATGAATTCGACAGGGTTTTGGGTGGAAATCAGACCGGAATGAAAAAAACTGAGCCGAGGCCTGAGATTTTTTCCGGAAGAGGAATGGGGTCTCAACTGAGTTCAAGCGATATCTTTGATGATGTCGCTCCCCCACGTCATGCTTCAAACGCACAGATGACACCTCCACCAAGACCTCAAGCGCAGCGTCCCATGATGAACACAGTCGGGGCGGGGGACTATTACGAGGATGATTCCGATTCTCTGTCTGATGATGTTTCTGAGGACATGGATTCTGAGCCGGTTGAGAAAGCTCCTGTCTCCCTTGTCGGTACATACGGATCGAAGGTCAGCGGGCTTAGGAAAAATCGGCAGCCATACACTCCCAGTGAAAGCTATGATGGCGACAAATTCGATTTGAATACGCCTACAGTGGTGAGGGAATCCAAGAAACTGACACGGACAATCAAGCTGACGGAAGACTGAGATGGCGGATGAATCTGCTTGGCCCCCAGTTTTACGCTCCTATTTTGACGATCTGATTCTTGTGAAGCGCATGGCGGATCTCTCGGCGGAGACCTATTGTTTGAGCTGTCTTGAATTTTTGAACTGGCTCGATGCCGAGGGAAAATCCCTTTCAGATGCCGGAAACAGGGAACTTCTGGGATTCCTTGCATGGCGGAGGACTCAGGGTACTTCTGCCAGAACCGTCTCCAAGGACATTTCGGCCCTTCGTTCGTTCGGAAAGTATCTGAAGCGTACCGGGGTTTGGGCAGACAACTTTGCCTATGAGCTTGAGAGACCGAAACAGGCACAGCATCTTCCGTCGGTGCTTTCCATTGAGGAGGTGGACGGACTTTTGTCTTCCATAGACACGACCAAGCCTTTGGGGGTCAGGGACAGGGCTTTGTTTGAGATGATTTACGGCTGCGGACTCAGAATCAGCGAGGCATCGGGACTTTTGGTTTCGAACGTGCATTTTGACGAGCAGATTATAATCGTGCGCGGTAAGGGTGACAAGGAGCGGATGGTTCCGTTCGGGGACATTGCTGCGGAATGGCTGAAAAAATGGATTTTTGAGGTGAGACCGGCTTTTGTGGGTAAAAAGACCGTAGAAGAGGTTTTCGTGAATTTCCGCGGACAAAAACTTTCCAGAAAGGGAATCTGGAAGAATTTTCAAGTACTTGAGAGCAAGACCGGAGTTGTGTCCAAGGTGCATACTTTGAGACATTCTTTTGCGACGCATCTGCTTTCAGGAGGTGCCGATTTGAGGTCGGTGCAGGAGCTTTTGGGACATTCAGATCTGGCTACGACCCAGATTTATACACATATAGACGATGAGCAGCTCAGGGAGTATCATGCTGGATATTTTCCCGGGCACAAGAACGGCGGTGAGAATCCGTCTGGAGGAAGTGATTTATGAAGAAAATTGTAAAGGGACTTATTTTTGCCTCTTCACTGGCGGCTGTTGCGATGTTTTTTCCGTCATGCGGCCAGTCATACAATACAATAAAAAAAATGCAGCGGCTTGAGGAAGGGGTCGAGAATCCCACGAAAATAGACGAGCTGCGGGATGCCATCGCAAAATATGACAAGAGGGCCATAGACCTTGCGACTACCCAGGCACAGGAAGGCGTGTGGTGGAAAATCCTCGGAACCAGATATCTTGACGAGCAGGAGTACGGAAAGGCCTACGAGTGTTTTCAGCAGGCGGTCGAAATCTACCCGAACAACGCGAATCTTTATTTTTATCTTGCGGTCTGCGCGGGATATATCTCACATACGAAGGAAGACTGGAATGCTATGGCTGACGGTACTGCGGCGGTTGTTAAGCAGCGATATCTGAGGGCAAGCGAGACTGCATATCTTCGTGCCATTGCAATCAATCCGAATTATTACAGGGCACTCTACGGGCTTGGAGTTTTGTACGTGTTTGAGTTGAATGAATCTGAAAAAGCGATTCCTTATCTGGAACAATACATGAACGTGCAGATTAAGGATACCGACGGCATGTTTGTCCTTGCCCGGGCATATTACGAAAACATGGAATTTGACAAGGCTGTGGCACTTTACGACAGAATCATAGAAATCAATCCGAATGCGGAGAAAGTCGCTCAGGCGGAGGCAAATAAGAAAAAAGTACTTGACGCTCAATATTCAAATTAGTACTTTTTAATCGTGGATATTTTAGATATTGCGATTTCATCAGTTTTGTTTCTCTCTTTCAAGGAAAAGGTTCTCGTTCGGAAAGAACTTGACAGTGAAGGCGATTTTGCTGTACTTTCTAGTGAGGGACTTTCTTCTATTATAGGAAGGGAAGTGCGCTCGAAGGACTGGACCGGCGGACCTGCGTTGAGAAATGCGGAAAAAAGCCTTGCCATCATGGAAAAGTTCGGAATACGCTCGTGTCGCCATGATGAGGGGGATTATCCAAGTCTTCTTCGTGAGATGCCGGATTCTCCGTACATGATTTTTTATCGGGGAAACATTGGGTGCCTTTCGGGTGAGTGCGTTTCTGTCGTGGGAACCAGGCGTGTTTGCAGGGAATGTGCCAAGGCCACGTTTGATTTTGCTTCGGACGCTGCAAGGGACGGTCTTACGGTTGTGAGCGGGCTTGCCTATGGAGTGGATTCATTCGCGCACAAGGGAGTCGTTTCGGTGGACAGTGGAAAAACAGCTGCGGTACTTCCATGCGGCATAGATACGGTTGTTCCTGGGGGGCATCGAAAGCTCGCGGAAAAAATACTTTTGTCTGGCGGAGTTCTTTTGAGCGAGTATGTTCCGGGAACTCCTTCCGAGGCATGGAGGTTCGTGCAAAGAAACCGAATTATTGCCGGACTTTCGGACTGTGTGCTTGTGACCCAGGCTCCTCCTGGAAGTGGTGCCCTGATTACCGTGGATTTTGCGCTTGATTACGGGCGGGACGTTGTTTTTCATGAGTCGGGACTTTGCGACGAGGCGAGAAGCGTTTCCGAGAGTGTGGCAAGGGATTTGAGGGTGAAGGGCGGAAAATCAGCCGAAATGAAGCTGAGGCACAGTTTTGAGGATTACGTCAAGTCGGGTGCTCCGCTAGTTTCCGCTTACGAGGATTTTAAGAGGTTCAAGGACGAGGCTCCGGGAACCCATAAAATAAAGAATGTACAGCTGGATCTTTTTGATTCAAGCTTGAATGATTGAGGTTTGCATTATGGCAGGTACAAATACGAAGACGGCAGACAAGACTGCAAAATCCAAGGCAAAGAACGTGCTGGTGATTGTGGAGTCTCCCGCCAAGGCAAAGACCATAGAGCATTATTTGGGAAACGGATATACGGTGAAGGCTTCCATGGGACATCTCATTGACCTTCCGAAGAGCCGCATTGCGATAGACGTGAACAACGAGTTCCAGCCGGAATACATCACCGTGCGGGGAAGGGCAAAACTGCTCAAGGAACTGCAGAAGGACGCGAAGGCTTCCACACAGATTTTGCTCGCATCTGATAACGACCGCGAGGGAGAGGCAATCGCATGGCACTTGAACAACGCCCTTTCGGAAAAGACCAAGGCTCCCATAAAAAGGATTGTTTTTA
Organism: Treponema sp. UBA3649; assembly: GCA_002373325.1. Classification (GTDB taxonomy): domain Bacteria; phylum Spirochaetota; class Spirochaetia; order Treponematales; family Treponemataceae; genus Treponema_D. The sequence continues at coordinate 1,485 of DFKI01000138.1, read as the reverse complement.
ATGAGATAACTCCCACCGCAATCAAGGAGTCAGTGAAGCACCCGAGGACCATAGACGAGGCCAAGGTGAACGCACAGAAAGCACGCCGGGTTCTGGACCGTCTGGTGGGATACAATCTGAGCCCTTTATTATGGAAGAAAGTGAAGAACGGACTCAGCGCGGGACGTGTTCAGTCGGTTGCCCTGCGTCTTGTGTGCGAGAGGGAGCAGGAAGTTGAGGATTTTATCCCCGAGGAGTACTGGACCCTGGATGCCGATTTTGTGAAGGGAAAGTCGAAGTTTACGGCACAGTTGGTCTCATACAAGGGCTCGAAACCTGAGCTTAAAAACGAGCAGTCGGTGAAGGACATAATTGAAAAAATCAAGGACAGCGAGTGCACGGTGACGGACATCAAGGAGTCGGAAAAATCAGTCAAGCCGAAGCCTCCGTTTACCACGTCCAAACTTCAGCAGGTGGCCGCGAACAGATTGGGATTCACGTCGAAAAAGACCATGCAGCTCGCACAGCAGCTTTACGAGGGCATACAGATTGGATCTACCCGTGTGGGTCTTATCACATACATGAGGACGGATTCTGTCCGCATTTCACAGACCGCGATTGATGACGTTCGCTCGTGGATTTCAAAGAATTATCCTGAGCAGCTTCCGGCGGAAAAAATTGAGTATGCCGTGGGAAAATCAGCACAGGACGCGCATGAGGCAATCAGGCCTACCTACGTGAAATATACTCCGGACAGCATGAAGGAATATCTTTCAAGGGATTTGCTCCGGCTCTATTCAATCATCTGGGAGCGTTTTGTCTCAAGCCAGATGGTGAACGCAAAGACAAAGACTACCAGCGCGGACATTACTGCGGGGGACGCTGTGTTCCGTGTCTCTGCCTCAAAGCTCGTTGACAAGGGATTTTATTCCGTAATCAAGACTCTTTCGGCAAAGGAGGAGGTTTCGGGAAGTCTTCCGTCTCTGAAGGTGGGAGAAAAAATCAGCAGCGGAAAGTTCTACCCTGAGCAGCATTTTACCCAGGGACCTGCCCGCTATACCGACGCTTCAATCGTAAAGACTCTTGAGGAAAAGGGAATCGGTCGTCCTTCAACCTATGCGCCAATCATCTCCGTGCTTCTTGACCGGTACTACATCACGAGGACGAACAGGCAACTTGTGCCCACCCAGCTCGGAAAGACAATCTGCAAGATTCTGGTGGATTCTTTCCCCGACGTGATAAACGAAAAATTCACTTCCGAAGTCGAGGATGATTTGGACCGCATTGAGCAGAACAGCCTTGTATGGAACAAAATGATCGGAGAATTCTACGGTCCCTTCATTGACCGCGTGGGACAGGTGATGGACACACAGGAAAGTCTCAAGGGCTCCCTTGACGAAGTGACATCCGAAGTTTGCGACAAGTGCGGAAAGCCTATGGTAAAAAAATTGGGACGCTTCGGTTACTTCCTTGCCTGCTCAGGATTCCCGGAGTGCCACAACACGA
>DFKI01000129.1 GCA_002373325.1 Treponema sp. UBA3649 | reverse complement strand
GCGGTAGTTGTACTGAGTGCCCTTTTTGTCAATGGGAATTTCCTTGATGACATAGCAGTTGTAGCTTACTCCGCTTTCCACTTTGATTGACTCCTCGCGCAAAAACTGATGCTCGTCCTGTGATACGTTGCGTGTGGTGAGGTCGTCGTAGGTTGCGTCTGAGCCCATGAATGATTTTGAACCCTCGCTTGAGTTAACGCGTCGCACGGACTTCAATGCCGGAAGATAGATGAACTTGTCATCGGGACCGTTCTTGTTTGTAATCTGCAAGAAGCGTGTGTCCTTTACTGACGCGGGACCCTTGAAATCCATGACGACGTAGGTTTTTCCGCCGGCCTCTTTTCCGTACTCAACGATCTGTCTTGCTTCCTTTCCGCCGTTCTTGTCCTCAAGGGTCATAATTACCTGGCTCTGAGAGAAACTCGGTTTTTTGAAGTCGGCGACTTTGTTCATAATCTCATCACCCTTGGCATCTGCAAAGGCGAATCCGCTCATAACAGCAAGTGCTGCTGCGACCAATGTTTTAGTTGTTGCTTTCATATATATCTCCTTAAAAAATAGATTCATTTTTTGCTGGTTTTGCTGATGAATTTCGGCGCATACATGTTCAGGAATCCCGGAATGACCGTCATTGCAAGGAAGCTCGATGTGAACATTACGATCGCGACCAAGATTCCGATGTAACGAAGCACGACAAACTTTGAGAAGCAGAGCACAAGGAAACCGAATCCTACGGCGACCGCATTGGTAACAATTCCGTGTCCGCTCTTTCTGAACGTCATGCGCGTAACTTCCTCAAGGTCATCGCTCTTTGCACGCTCTTCTTTGTAGGTTGAAAGGAAGTGGATTGTGTAGTCAATTCCGACACCGACCGCGACCGATGCGATGATGCTCGTCACAAGGTCAAGATTGATTCCCGCGAATCCCATGACCATGTAGTTCAGGATGATTGCGAGTGCAAGTGGTACGGCTCCGAGAAGACCTGCCCATCCGCTCTTGAATGCGAGTGCGATAATGACGAACACACAGAGCAATGAAATCAAAAGACTTGTGAGCTGGCTTGAAACAATCATCTTTGTCATTGTGTATTCCATCTCCGCGGTTCCCGTCGCTTCCAATGTGTATCCTTCCGGGAAATGCTCCTCTGCGAATTTCTGTGCGGCTGCGATGATTTCTCCCGTTGTCTGCGTGGAATGATTTCTGAGCTGCACGGTGATTCGCATAATCTGCGGGTTCATGTCGTCATCCACAAAACGGTCGAGGGAGCCTGAGAGCAATGTGAGATATCCCTGTACGACACCAGCAAGTTCTTCCCTGCTTGCGACCGGATATTTTTCCGTGTCATAGGGAATCTCGTAGTATGCGCTTCCGTTGTAATTCACCTGCTTTTGGAGCTCGTCCACGATGTCCTCGAACTTTGCGGTCTTTCCTCCTGCTGCGATGTATGCCTTGTTCAGCATGGTGATTGCGTCCTCAACCGTGATGTTCTGCTCAAGAGCCTGGGCATACGCTGTGTTCGGATCCGTCCATGTTGAATAATCGAACGTTGGGTTTTCTGAATCCGTGCTTTCAGTGTCGGTGCCAAAATCATCAAACTCGCTGAAGTCTGAAAAATCATCGAGCGCTTCAAAATCATCTTCGGTCGCACTTGCTACACTTGTTGCTGTATCTGTGCTGAAGTCTCCGAAATCTGAGAAATCACCAAAGTCAGAAAAGTCATCCATGCTGCCAAAATCTTCCGCTGAATCTACAGATGTGTCAGTTTCTGCGGATGAAACCATTTGTGAAGACTCTGAGCTGTCTGTTGCCGGGACGTGCCATACCTGGTTTATCCTCTTGATAAAATCCGTGAATGAGACAATCTTTCCCACGTCGCTGAATTCACTTTCCATGTAGCCCTGCAAATCATCAACGGCCTTAAGAATCTCCGGGTTTGTGAGAGAGCCTTTGTCCGGTCCCTTTACGTTGAGGTAAAGACTGTTGGTTCCCGCGAACTGCCTGTCGATGTAGTCCATGTCCTGCCTCATGTCGCAATCCTTGGGGAAGTAATTTACAAGTGCCGTGTCAATGTGGAGCATCTTGAGTCCCACTATGGAGATTCCGACCATTGCTATTATGGAAAGATAAAGGCGTGGCTTGGATCCGCAGAAGAAATGGTAGATTTGATAGAGCGTGTCTCCCTGTGCCTCTTCCGCTGATTTTCCTCCGCGGAGACGACGTGCGTGCTCAAGTTTTTTTGCGAGTCTTTCACTGAGGTTGTGCTTTTTGCTTCTGCTTGCCTGAACTTTTTTGTAGTCCTTGAGCAAAAGGATTGCCGGAATGAATGTGATTGCGAGAATCAGGGAGATTGTTACACCGATTGCCGTAAACACCGCGAAACTGTGGAGTGGCGCGATGGGGCTTGAAATCAGTGAGATGAATCCGATTACCGTTGTGATTCCAGCAAGAAGAACCGCGCTCATAACCTCATGCAATCCCTTGAAAACTGCGTCTGTGTATTTTTCCTTGTCCAGCTCACCCTCCGTCATGTCAAGAGCGACGTAATAATGAGTGAGCACGTGGATTCCGTAGGCGGAGCCGACTGCAATCAGTGCGACGGGAATTACGGAAGAGACCAGCGTGAAGGTCACATGGAAAAGCGCCATGAGTCCCATTGTCCAGCTTGTTGCCATAACCACGGTGATAAGAGGAAGAAGTGTTCCGTCCAAAGTCTTGAAGCTGAAATAGAGTGTGAGCAAAACCACGACGATTACGAGCGGAATCAGGCGGGCAAGGTCTGCGAGCATAAACTTGCGTGAGTTCTGCATTACGACCGGATTTCCGTAAATCTTCACGTCAAGATTGTGTCCCTTCGTCGCTTCGTTCACGATTGCCGTAACGTCATCAAGGACACCTTCCTGCATCTCTGCCTCGCTGCGGATTTTCTTTTTGCCAAGGTTTTCCGCGAGTTCCTTTTCGTGCTCCTTGTCATAAGATGCGAGCGTAATCTGGAGCTGGGTTCCGGTCATGTTGTCGTTCGTGATAACCCGGTTGTACATTGCGTCCCATTCGTTGAGCCGGTTCCGAATCTGCTCGATGTCTTCCTTTGTGCCCGTGTAGGTGTCGGGGATAAGCTGGCTTGCGGAAATGGATCCGTCGGACTCGCATACAAAATCAATGTGGGTGAGGGAGTCCACGTCGGAAACTTCGCTCAGCTCAAGGGATTTGTCTGTAATCTCGCGGATAACGTCGATGTACTCCGGGGTGAGGATTGTGCCGTCCCTTGCCTCAAGACTTACTCCAATGACCATCATGCTTCCGAACTGCTCCTCCGTTTCTGAGAGACGTGTGTATGATGCGTCTTTCTGCGGCAGGAACTGACGGATTGAGTTGTCAATGGCCAAATCCTTGATGAAAAATCCAAGAACACCGGTTATGATTATACAGAGCGCGATAATCACTGGCGGATGCTTGAAAAATTTTTTTGCAAAACTCATAAGTGCTGCTCCTTTCATTTTATTGCATTTGTTTAAGTGTTTAATAGTTTATATGTTCAAATACTTAAACGCTTAAACTTGTTTACAAATATAGTTATTTCGTTTAGAATAGTCAATAGATTTTTGAAAAAATTTAAAAAATATTTTTTGCTGTGTTTGACAAAGCCAAAAACACACTTTATAATAGGGGGAAGATAAAATGATAACGAAAGAAGAACTTCACCGAACAAGAGAAATCCTGCGCTCATGTCTGCCCATGTTCATTGCATTGGGAGATGAATTCCGCCAGCAGCTGATTGTGGACATTGCCGCGGCAGGTGAGACCGGAATCAACGTGACGGATTTGTCGGAAAAATCTCAGCTTTCACGGCCGGCCATCTCGCATCACCTGAAAGTGCTGAAGGACATGGGATTAATCACTCCGCGAAAAATAGGTACGCAGATTTTCTACAAGATTTCAATCCACAAAGATTTGGAAAGACTTTCTGATTTTATAAATTCCATAAGCCGGGTCATTGAGACTTTGAAAGAGGAAGAAAAATCCACGGATTCGTCTCTTGCTTGATGAGGCGAGTTGGGTTCCGAGGTAAAAGTGAGAAGAGTTTTCCTTCTGCTTTTCTTGATTTCGATGGTCTCTTATGCGTTCGGACTCAGCGGGCATGGAATTACGCTTACTGACAACGGACAAATAAAGGTTCTGTCATCATTCAAAATACAGTGGCGGACCGGACCCGATTACTCTGGAGCAGACCAAGGCGGGGATAAAACTCACCCTGAACAATCTCCAGTTCAAGAGCGACAGTGCGGAGCTGCTTCCCGGGGAGGAGGACAGGCTGGACTTGATTGCGGATGTCCTGAAAAAATCACCGAAGTCCCTTTATCTGATTGCAGGTCACTGCGTCGACAGCTGAGACAATATCCGTGGAACTCATAAAAAGGGGAATCCCGCAGGAACAGATTCTTTGCAAGGGTTTCAGAGCTACAATGCCGATTGCATCGAATGAGAGTCCTGAGGGTATGGCTAAAAACCGCCGCGTGGAAATTACTGTGCTTGAATGATTCTAGCAAGCTCTAAAAACTACTAATTGAGGTCGAATTTTCAGAGTTACTTCTACGGCTTTTGATTGCCAATCAGCTTGCCGCAAAAGAATCAGCCGCGCTCTGAACATCGGCAAGGGATGCGAATTTCCCGCCCAGGATGTCCTTTGCCGTTGCCGCGCACCATGACGTGTATTCTGCGGAACCGTTTTTGCTTCCAGCGTCTACGGCGTTCTCAAGGTACTGTGCCAGACTTGCCTCCAAATTTCCTCCGTTTGCGGACATGAATCCGTTGAAGGTGTCCTCAGAGTCGCCGGGTTTCACTCCCAAAAAAGTCTTTACTGCTGCTTCATCCATATCTATTTCCTCTCGTGAAGTTGCTTAATGTCCGTTTTCATAAATTATATCATAAGTCGGAAAATAAATAAAGGATTTTTTTACAAATTTGAGATTTTTTACTCAGGATTTTCTCTCAATCTTCCATGCGCGGTGAATTCTGCTGTTCCTGTAGTCCTCGGGAATGGTCTTTGACGTGATTTCCTCCGCTTTGAAAAGGATTTCTCCCGAGCTTGATTTCGGAAGCTGGTCCTCGCTGAACGTGAGTCTCCTGCTGTTCGTGCTGAAGTACAGGATTCCGTGCGGTGTGAGTATGCTAAGGCATTTTTTCACAAGGTCAGGCCAGTCCCTGTTTATGTCAAGGACCGTGTCCGTCCGCTTTGAGTTGCTGAATGTGGGAGGATCCAGGATGATTATGTCGAATCGGTTCGTTCCCTCCTTGTTTGCGACCTCTGCGTTTTTCTGGTTCAGGAATCCGTTCACATCCTGCCGTGTGAATACGTAGCGTTTTTCATCGGAGAATCCGTTTATCCGCATGTTGTCCTCCGCCCACTCAAGGTAGGTTTTGCTCATGTCCACGCTCTCAACCCGCCTTGCTTTTCCCTCCGCCGCATAGACCGAAAAGCTTCCCGTGTAGCAGAAGAGGTTGAGCACCGATTTACCCGAGCATGTCATCCGGACGTGATTTCTGAGCGGCCTGTGGTCGAAAAAAAGTCCCGTGTCGATGTAGTCCGAGAGGTTTACCGTAAAAATCTGTCCCTGCTCCTGCACAAGTCCCAGAATTCGCCTCTCTCCCTCAATCTTTTCGTATTGGGTCTGTCTTCCCTCGTCGTTTCCTGACTGCTTTTTCCTTGTCTTGATTATGACGTTCTCCCGTCTTATGCCCAGTGTTTCCGCTGCGGATTGTGCCATTGCTTCGAGCCAGATTTTTTCCTCGTCCTCCGCTTTTTCGTATGGTCTTTCGTAGAGGTAGAGATGCAGGTAGGTTCTGTTTTTCTCATCCTCAAGGACTCTTGCCGAAGAAGCGTCGTTTTTGCTGATTGCCTCGTTCTCCTCCCTTATGAAGCTGGCCGCTGAGATTTTGTCATCGGTTCCGGGCGGAAGAAATGTGTAGAGGTCTGCGGACAAAGGAATCTCCGGGATGTCCCTGTCATAGAGACGGTAGCAAGTGACCCGGTTTTTTCTTGCCCATTTCCGAAGAATTCTGTACTGCTTTGCGAGCCTGTTGGAAAAAAGCTCCGCCTGATATTTGACTTTTTCCTCGCTCTGTCCGCGATTTTCCGTGTCGTTCATTTTTTAGGCTCCTAAATCTTTTGGCAAAAGCTCGTGGGGGCGGGGGATGTCACTGCTGCTTCGTCCATTCCACGTCGATTGATGCGCTGCTCACTCCCGTGCTCGACTGCTCGTCCTCTACCAAGGTTGATTTCGTACCTTTCATCGAGACCGCGCTAGTCGTTGTAAGAGTCCATTTGATCGGCTCCGCGTCCGTCGCTGCTTTTACCGCAAGCTCCCTGCTGATTTCGGGATGGAACGATGCGTTTGACCTTCCTTTTTGCACCACGGTGACATTGCTTCCCTTGACCGTGACCCCCACGTTCATGCTCGATCCGTTCTTGAAGATTACGAATCCGTTTCCGCCCCTTAGGATTATCACTTTGTCGATGAGGGACTCGCCGGTCCATGTTCCCGCAAGAGTCTCAAGGGTTGCCTCCGTGTATGGCTCCCCGGAATCCTGGGTTTCTGTCTCCGCCGTGGATGTTGCTCCTGACGCGACGTTGTTCAGAATGTTCTCAAGCGATGATTTTGCGTCCAGAAGTATCTTATAATAGGAAGCGTATGTCCTTGTCTCCGAGAGATGCTGCCCCTTTTTGCTGATTGCGTTGAGAGTGCATGACCATCCGCCGTCACTTTCCTGTATCTCCGCGTAGAATGCGATGTCACACCCGGAATTCGGCATCTCGCTGTATGGTGTGTCCCTCCTGTCCGTCACCAAGTATCCGTCAAGCCCCTGAAACTGCGTGAAATAAAGGTCCGTTGACATTTTTATCGTGTTTGTGTCGGATGATGATATCACCGTGGCGAAGAAATCAACAGTCCTTTGCGCAAACAGGGCGTTTGAGGCTGAAATCAGCAGAAGCATTAAGATGATAATCCGTGTCCTTCCCTTCATTGAATTCATAATCATAGGCAATCTCCGTCTATTGCAGGTCTTTTCTGAATTCCCTGGCTATATCCCTGTTGACGTCACGCTCCTTGATTGAGGCACGCTTGTCAAACTGTTTCTTTCCCTTGCAAAGTCCGAGCGTCACTTTCACGCGCCCGTTTTTGAGGTAGAAGTCAAGGGGAACCAGTGTTATGCCCTTTTCATCCACCTTCCGCTGCAATCTCTTTATCTGGTCCCTGTGCAGGAGCAGCTTTTTCTTCCTGTCGGGATTGTGATTGAATATGGAGGAGTATGAGTATTCCGAGATATGGAAATTCTGCATCCAGACCTCGCCTTTCTCAATCAGGGCAAAGCTGTCCCCGAATGAAACGTTCCCTGACTTCACGGATTTGACCTCCGTTCCGACAAGGGCAATCCCGCACTCTATTTTCTCTTCCACAGAATAGTTGAAATAAGCCTTCTTGTTCTGTGCAATTATCTTTCGACCTTCTTCCATACCTATATTATAGAATGTTTTTTTTGAAAAGTCTAGGGAAAGATTGGGACCTCCCGAGCTTTTTTTGCAATCCACAGCCTTTCACTAGAGTTTTTCGAGATTCTGACACAAGCTCTGGATGACCGGTTATTTTATATTCGTTCTACTAGCCCGAATGTCGAGTTTCACATTTATTGTAAATTTCCCGAGAATTTGTCATGGGGCTGTCTAAAAAATCTGATTTGTCATTGCCGTACTCGATACGGCAATCTGCAAACACTTATATTGTAATTAAATAGATTATCGTGTCTACTTGCAGCGTAGCTTCCAGCCAGCCCGATAATGACATTGTTTCGTATAAGTCGAAATTAGTGCTACTAGACTTTCATCTATGAATCTGATATTATGGAAGAATGTTGACGGTAATTACAATAATATGTCTTTTTGGTGCTGTTGGATTTCCCACTTTCATGCTGATGCTGGTCTATCCGTTCAGCAAAAAGGCGGCTCTGTTCTGGTCGAATTACATCAGCCGCAGGTCGTCAAGGCTTTTCTTCGCCATCCTCCGCTGTTACCGGGGATACATGTACCTGCCCGACAAGAGCCGTTTCAAGGACCTTCCCGAGCAGTTCCTCGTGATTTCAAATCACCAGAGCCTCATCGACATCGTGCTTTACCTGCATTATTTCAGGGGGAGGGAAATCCGTTTTGTGGCAAAGGATACCCTGCGCAGCGTTCCAATGGTCGGAAAAATGCTCCATTCACAGCGGCATTGCATGATTCCAAGAAAAGGAAGCCCCACTGTCGCCATGAAGCATCTTGAGAATTTCGGCTCGCAGGTCGTGAGGGAAAGGCAGGATCCCGTAATCTTCCCGGAAGGTACCAGAAGCCGCGACGGAAAGCTCGGTCAGTTCTACTCAGCCGGATTCAGGAGACTCTCACAGTCAACCCATCTCCCTGTCGTGGCATGTGCCCTTGACGGCGGATGGAAACTCTCGAAGGTGATGGACATAATGAAAAACCTCAGAAAAGGAAGCTACCGTGTGAAGATTCTTAAAATCTACCCGGCACCGCAGGGAAAGGAGGACGAGAAGATGATTCTTGAGGAAAGCAAGGCTCTGATTCAGTCCCAGCTCGATGAGTGGAGGGCTCTTCCCCCGGATTCCCTTTCTGTATAATTTCAGAATAATATTGAAGAAAGGTGAATATCGGTTTTTTTGGCGAGTTTTTTTAGGAATTTCAAGTCATTATTCAAATAAAGGCTTGACACAATCGCTTAAATTCGTGTATTATAGCGAACTAGATATTATTATGGAGGAATGTCATGGCTGGAGCAAGTAAAAACTCTCGTACCACCGTTGCGACCCAGAAGTTTTTCTGCCCTTGTGGCGGTGAAATTTCAATGAAGACCCTGTTTGAGAAGGGCCGGCTCAGAAATATGGCTGAGTGCCAGAAATGCAAGCGCGTTGAAAGAAGACCGAAAGACTTCAAATAAGATTTTGCAGTCCGCATGGGTGGGTGCAGCAGTTACTGTGCCTGATTATGGTAAGTTTTATAGACAAATGTCCGCGGAGATTTGTGGACATTCATATTTTATGGGGGTAATCCTTTGGCAGAAGAAAAAAAGAATGCAGTGAGAAAGTCATCTGCAGAAAAAAGACATGCACAGAGTGAGGTTCGTCGCCTTCGCAACAAGGCCGTAAAGTCTACCTGCCGCACAAGTGCAAAGAAATTTGTTGCCGCTGTACAGAAAAAGGATCAGGAGGCAGCAAAGGCCGCTCTGATTGCTCTTCAGCATGAGTATGATGTGGCCCAGCGCAAGGGTGTGATGCATCGCAACGCTGTTTCCCGCAAGAAGAGCCGCATGTACAAGCTGTACAATGTTACCTTCGGGGTTGTGAAGACCGCGGAGTAACGAAATCGGGCATGGAGTCTCATTGCTTTCAGGTTTTAGTTCAGGGCATCTTTGAAGTTTCAGCTTTTAAGGTGCTCTCATGTTTTTAGGAGTGTATGATGTCTGCTAAAAAGGTAACTAAATATGACTTGATAGAGGCTGTGTATCAGTCCGATGCAGGTTATGAGAAAAAAGTTATACAGGATATTCTGGATTCTCTTTTGCAGAATATCAAGACATCGTTAAGTGATGGGAATACCATTGAGCTTCGAGGATTTGGAACCTTTGAACCAAGGCTCAGAAGAGGCCGTGAGAAAGCAAGAAATCCGAAGACTGGAGAGGCTCTGTCCGTCGCACCTCATCATGTAGCGGTCTTTAGGGCCGGCAGGGAATTGAAAAACGCGCTTTGGGAGCTGCCAGTGGAGGAGGATTCTGCTAGTTCCAAATAGGGGAGGTCCCGCGCAGTGAATCGGTTGAAGATTTTTTCCCTTTTGATTTTTTCATCTTTTCTATTTTCATTTTCTCATCCAGGATTTTTGTTCGAAGGCGGGCTTGGTTTTGTGGGTTTTTTTGCTCTTTGTCCTCTCTTTCTTGCGATTCACAGGATGTGCTTGAAATCAGCGTGGGCGTGGGGGCTTTTTTACGGGGCGCTTTCTTACGGTCTCCTCTGTTACTGGCTCGCTTCATTCAATCCGTATACAATCTACATAGGGACGCTGGGCTTCGCTCTGATTATGGCACTTGTTTTCGAGCTGCTCTCGCTTGTGGACAGGCTTTT
>DFKI01000085.1 GCA_002373325.1 Treponema sp. UBA3649 | reverse complement strand
ACGGGGCCGGACTTTGCGTTAATAGTGGGACCGTAAAACTTGGAAACGGTGTGGTGATAGCTGGAAATGAGGCTTCATATTATGGCGGTGGTGTACATATCACGAGCGGTGCGAAACTCTTTGTATACGGTTCGGCACTCATCGGGGATGGAACGACTACGGCTGCCTCTAGTGGAAATAACGCGAACTCGGCTACTCTGGGTGGCGGTGGAATCTCAAACTATGGATCTTTATACCTGGGGTACAGCGATGAGAGTACACCTGTGGCTCTTACAGGCGGTGTGAAGCATAATTATGCAACCTGGGGAGGTGGCATACGCACTAATGAAAATGCTACAGTTCTCATGAGATCCGGCAGCGTATCGTACAATGGCTGCGCTAACGGTGGCGGAGGCATCTGTCTGTCTGGCGGAAGTGTTACAATAACAGGCGGAACCATTGAAGGAAACCATGCCGTAGGAGGAGGAGAAGGCGGGGGTGGAGGAGGAGGAATCCTTTTTAATCAAAATGCTACGAGCCTTGACTTGCAGGGCGGAACCTTTACTTCAAACTCAACTGGTTCTATTGGTGGCGCCATCAATGCGAAAAAGACTTTCAGCATGAGCGGTGGTGTGTCAATCCCCTGTTCAGCACAAAAGAACAACGACATATATCTCTCAGCCGACAGCAGCAATCCTTCCGTGAAAATAGACGACGATTTCTCTGGAACAGGAAGTTTCTGGATTAGCGGCAATTCTTCTGTTTATAACGAATCATACTATGCGCTCACTGGCTCAAAGGTCTCCTCATATTTCTGCAAGTTCAGGGTCTTTAAGAATGGTACCCAGGACTGGACCATACTCACTGGCGGAAAGATGGCGAAGGCAAAGTTATTAAGTTCAAGTAATATCGGTTCTTTTAGCATTAGTGACGGGCAAAATCTTAATTTAATCATCGACTCAAACTGCACAGAAGACCAGATAAAGACTTTTCTTAAGAACATCTGTGACTCTACTATAAATACTGAGCCAGATTATGTTGGTACGAATTCTACCTTGGATCTTTCCAGAATAAGTGGTATAAGCAGTATACAGCCTCCTAATGTAAACGGTATCGGTTTTGATAACAGGATTACTCAGCCATTTTCGACAGTTATTCTGCCGGCAGATTTCCCTTCAACTGATATGCAAAGTTTTACTCTTCACAATATTCTTGGTGCAAAGTCTATTGTCGTTCCTCCTGAATCTACATCTTGGTGTTCCGTGGACGGTATTGTGTATAACAAGGCAAAGACTTCTATACTCTGGTATCCACGGAAAAAGACTGGTTCAAGTTTTACCATACCCTCAACTGTTACAAGTGTTGGCAAAATGGCATTTGCATATACAGAATACCTTAACACTGTAAGTATTCCGACCTCTGTGACGAGTCTAGGCGATGACTCATTTTATGAATCAAAAATTACAAGCATGGCTGTTCCATCAAGCGTCACGCGAATAGGCTCTGAGGCGTTCTGTGACTGCACTAATCTGGCTACAATAACTCTTCCGAGCTCTTTGTCCACATTGGGGTACCGTTCATTCCAAAATTGTACCAGTCTTACGACAATCAGTATTCCATCATCCATTACAACTATAGAAGAGGGAATGTTCAGATGGTGTACTTCCCTTACAAGTATTACTATACCAAATTCCATCACTTCAATTGAAGCAGAGGCTTTTAACGGCTGTACTTCAAACTCATTAACAATTTCGGTTCCGGCAAACGTAAAATCTCTTGGATCGAATGTTTTCTATCAGTGTAAGCACTTGAATCTTAGTAATATGACAAAAAATGGGTGGAAGACAGAGGCCGGCACATCGGTAGCTTCGTCATCAATTAACGAATCATATTTCACCAGTGGTTCCCCAAAGATTACGAGGGAGTAAAGGTGTAAAATGGAACATTGATTGCTGCGACTGAAATTGTAAAATTTGCCGTATCATCCCCGGTGCGGCATCAATTCTATATGGTCAACAAATTTCCGCCATAATTTTCTCAAGTGAAAGTTAAGCCCTGACCGAGATACTTTCTGCGATACGAAGAACTTCCTCAAGCGGTAGACCCGTGCAGCGGGCTATCGTTTCCGGGCTAATGTCTGCTTTTAGAAAGTTCTCTGCATCCTCCAGCGCTTTTCGTCTCTGCCCCTCTCTCAGACCCTCTCTCAGACCCTCGCTCAGACCCTCGCTCAGACCGTCCTCCCGTCCTTCCAAATATATAATAGCCACGGATTTTTGCCACGGTAATCAAAACTACAAAATCGGGGGATAAATATAACAAAAAATTATTTATTTTTAAGAATTCTTATCCAAAAAGGTGTATACTATAGATATGAGAATATTACTAGTTGAAGATGAAGTCCGCCTGTCTCAGGCTTTGGTTGAGATTTTCCAGAAGAACCGCTATGGAATCGATGCCGTATATACGGGTCCCGAGGGGCTGCAGTATGCACAGAGCGGTATTTACGACGTTGTGATTCTGGACATAATGCTTCCCGGCATGGATGGAATTTCCATTTTGCGTGCTTTGAGGGAGGAAAAGAATCAGGTTCCGGTTCTCATGCTTTCCGCGAAGGACGAGGTTCAGGACAGGGTGAAGGGATTGGATTTCGGTGCCGACGACTACATGACCAAACCTTTCAGTACCGACGAGCTTTTGGCAAGGGTACGTGCTCTCTCAAGGCGAAAAACCGATGTCAAGGAGGACATAATCACCATCGGAGACCTCACGCTGAACAAAAACAACTGTGAGCTTCAGAAAGTGGGAGGAGAGGCAATCAAACTGTCCTTGAAGGAATTCCAGATTATCGACCTGCTTTTCGAAAATCCGCACCAGATTATAAAGAAGGAAAGAATCATCGAGAAAATCTGGGGAGGGGACTCCGACGCTGAGTACAACAATGTGGAGGTCTACATCTCATTTATAAGGAAGAAAATCGAGCAGCTCAAGGTAAAGACTCAAATCAGGACGGCGAGGGGCATTGGCTATTCCCTGGAAGAGGGCAAATAGTTTACTCCGGGTTTTTCTGTGCAGATGGAAAGAAAGAACGTTTTTACCAGCCTTAGATTCAAGATAACCTTCATGGTGCTGATTGTGCTTGCTGTAATCCTTTCCGTCCTCATCGGTCTGATGAATCTGTACCTGAGGGGAATGAACGAAAAGGACTGCCGTGAATTTGTCATGGAGCTGCTTGGAAACGATGGCAATCCTATCGCGAAGAACCGTTTTGAAAAGGAGCCTCCCCGGGATAAAGGTGACATGCCGCCTCCAAAAGGGCCGAAGAGTATCTATTCGCTTGAGTACTGGCTGATTGGTCCCTCCCGAAGCCGTGGATTCCGTGATTATTATGCCGTGAAGCTGGATTCGAATGGAAATGTCATTGAGGTTATCCGTTCTTTTTCCGCCGACTCCGAGCTGAGTGTGAGCGATTCGTTCATTGCCCATGCGCTGAGACGTTTTTCCAGAAATCATGGATGCGGGATGCACGGGGATTTGGCATACGGCATTGAGAGCAGGGATTACGGATATCTTTTTGTCGCAGTGGACCGGGTGAACGAGCTTGGTCATCAGCACAACTTCATGGCTTTTTCGGTTTCGGTCTTTTTAATCAGCCTTGTGATTGCCTTTTTTGTGTCTCTTGCAGTCTCGTCCATTGTTGTAAAACCCGTGGAGGAGGTGTTCATAAAGCAGAAGCAGTTCATCGCGGACGCATCCCATGAGCTTAAAACCCCGGTGGCGGTCATTTCGGCGAACATAGACGTGCTTGAGCAGGAATTTCCCGGAAACAAGTGGTTGGGCTATATCAAGACGGAGAACGAGAGGATGGGCTCCCTTGTCAAGGACATGCTCTATCTTGCGAAGGATGATGCCGGTAAGCTCGAATTCGAAAAATGCTCGTTTGATTTGTCAGAGGCAGCCGCATGTTCTGTCCTTCCTTTTGAGAGCGTGGCCTTTGAGCAGAAAAAAACATTGGAGATTGACACCGGCAAGGATGTTCTTCCGGTTCTTGGGGACGAGTCGAAAATCAAGCAGGCAATCATCGTGCTTGTGGACAATGCGCTCAAGAACTCTGATGAAGGTGCTTTGATTAAAGTTACTGCCGGCAAGGAGGGAAACCGCTGCTTCGTGAGGGTGTACAATACCGGACATGGAATTCCACAGGGAGATTTGGGCAAGATTTTCAACCGGTTTTTCCGCTCTGACACTTCAAGGGCAAGGTCAACAGGCGGATACGGGCTGGGATTGGCAATCGCGAAGTCCATTGTCAGCTCGCACAAGGGCAGGATAAGTGTGGAAAGCGTGGAGAACGAGTATGCCATGTTCACGATGACTCTCCCAATGACCATGCCGTAAGGTGTTCCTGTTCCGGAAAATGACATCGGACGGTACAGGCTGCCGCTATGCCCTTGACTTTTAACGTTTATTGTGCTCAAATTGAACGTAGAGGCAGTTAAGAAATTTGTGCTGGCAAAATCAATTTGAGAATTAATAAAGAGAGGCTGTTATATGGTAGAAAGAAATGCAGGATTTGCGAATCTGTCGGCGGGATATCTTTTCCCTGAAGTTGCGAAGAGACGGAGGGAGTATCAGGCTAAGCACCCGGATGCGAAGATAATCAGTTTGGGCATTGGAAACACGACCGAGCCGCTTACACCCCACATTTCCGGGGCGATGGTGGATTATGCGCGTGGTCTTGGAAAAAAGAGCGGATATTCCGGATATGGTGACGAGCAGGGAAATCCTGAGCTGAGACAGAAAATCGCCGATGTACTTTATCCGAAGATGGCGAGCCCCGATGAGATTTTCATTTCCGACGGTGCCAAGTGTGACATTGCCCGCATACAGACTCTTTTCGGACGAAAGACTCCCATAGCCGTGCAG
>DFKI01000169.1:741-24140 GCA_002373325.1 Treponema sp. UBA3649 | reverse complement strand
TTGAAATCCAGACATTCGGAAGAATCCGCCGTATGCCTAACGCACACCATTACGGAGACAACGCCCTGGACAGCTGCTACCTTTACACATGGGACAACAAGTTCACCGAGGGGGCCAAGGCATTCTTGCAGCACGGTGCATGGGACGCGACTTACATTCAGCTCAAGGATGAGTACAAGGACATTACTCTCAAAACTCAGCAGCGACCCGATGTCATAGACGAAAACGATGCCGAGGACACAATGAAAAGCGTCGTGAATCATTACGAAAAAAAATACGGCCTTGCCAGAAACAAAAAGTTCGAAGATAACAAAACGCTTCTGTCAAAAACCGGATACGTATTCAGCGACAAGATTGTTGTGAGCGCAAAAATCGGAAGGACGGAAACCCTCGACGCCTCAAAAATGAACAGAATGTACGACTCAGACTTTGCAATTCCCCTGAACACGCACACGCATGGCCGCCAGTTTCACCATGAGGTCGGAATCCTTGGAGTGGAGCTAAGTCTGAAATACGAGAAGATGATTACCGTCATCCGCCGTCTTTTCTACAAGAATCCAAAGGCGCAGTCAGGAAAATATTCCCTTCTGAATCTTGGAACCAGGGAACTTTATTCCTTTATAATCAACAATGCAGACCGTCTCAAGGATGATTTTCACGAGGCAATTACGGAAATCGGAAACGCGACTCAGAGAACGCTTACTTTTGATCCGTCGGAAATTGTCGAAAAAGATTTCCACATTCCCCAGGTCTGTCTCTTCACATACGACGGTTCGGACAAGGCACAGAAGGTCTACTCCAAAAATGTCTATGCCAACTACCGTGAGTCTGCCGAAGTACGCTCAATGCCGGAAAGAAAGTTTGAGGAGTTTTGCGAGACAAGCGATTTCGTGACATGGTTTTACAAAAACGGCGACAAGGGAACCGAGTTTTATTCAGTCTGCTACAAGGACGGCACGGGCAAAATGCGGCTCTTCTACCCCGATTATGTCGTGGGCACAGTGGAAGGAATATGGATAATTGAAACCAAGGGAGGTTTTTCTTCAAGCGGTCAGAGCCAGAATCTTGACGACTTCGCTCCCAGAAAATTTGAAGTCCTCAAAAACTATCTTTCAAAGGCCAATCTGAAGGGAGGATTTGTCCGCACCAACCGCAAGCAAAAACTCTGCATTTGTACCGAGCATTTCAGCGACGACATAGACGGAGACGACTGGCAGCTTCTGGAAGACGTGATGAAAGCATAAATTATGCATTTTAGATTGGGGAAAGATTTTTACTTTCTCCAGTCTTCAAACACCAGCCCCTCAACCCTTGAAAATTCATCCGTATTGTGCGTTACAAGAACAGCCCCGTTTGCAAGAGCGGTCGCAGCAATAAGCATATCATTTGGACCAATGAGTTTTCCATCCTTAGCAAGCCGCTCCCGGATTTTTCCATAAACATAGGCTTCTTTTTCCGTAAAGGGAATTATTCGATATGGAGCTATAAATTCTGTAACGACCTTCAAATTCTTTTCATAATCGTTTGAATGTCTGGCCCCAAACTCTAATTCAGCAAGAACAATCGAAGGTATGCAAATTTCAGACGGCTTTACTCTTTTAAAATACGGCAACAGCAACGCCGATGTTCTTCTTGATGTCGCATCTATTATTACATTTGTATCCAAATAATACATCAGAAAAACTCCTTGTTAGACTCAAGTTCCCATGAAAGTTCATCCGGCTCAACAAATGAGTCATCATCACATGAACCAAACAAGTCAAAATATCCTTCCGGATAAGAACTTGAATAGTCTTCCGGCTCCGATTTCTCCGCTGGCTTACGGTGTATACCTTTTTTTACGGCATCAATCAGCGCAGAAAGCAAATCCACCTGCTCCTCATAGGTCATCGTAGGAATTGCATTTACAAAAGTATCATAAGACATAAAATTTCACCTCCAAACATTCCTTTGCGAATTTTCTATTGAACAGTATAACATATTTCTTCAAATGTTGCATTACAGGAAGTTTGCGAGCAAGGATTTTTTCAAGGAGAAAGAAGTACGGAATCACACAAAATTCCTACCCCCTTGAATTTGATATAAAAAACATATATTATGGAAGAAATTTGCAATTCGCAACAAAAAGGTGAAATGTATGGCACTTGATGAAAAACTTCAGACTGTACGCCACAGCCTGGCACACGTTATGGCAGAAGCCATTTTGAAATTGATTCCGGAGACAAAGATTGCCATAGGACCCGCCATCGACAACGGGTTCTACTACGACTTTGAGTTTCCCGCCGACCGAAAGCTGACCGAAGCAGATTTTCCTGCGGTTGAAAAGGAAATGCGGAAGATTCTCTCAGGCAACTTTGACTTTATCCGAAAGGAAGTGAGCAAGACCGAGGCTCTGGAAATCTTCAAGGACCAGCCCTATAAAGTGGAGCTGATCAACGACCTCCCCGACGGAGAGACAATCACGACATACACCCAGGACACATTCACCGACCTCTGCCGCGGACCCCACGTGGCAAACACAAAGGAAATCAACGCACAGAGCTTCAAGCTGATGAAGATTGCGGGAGCCTACTGGCGTGGAGATTCAAACCGCACCATGCTCAGCCGCGTATATGCGGTCGCTTTCCATAAGCCCAACGATCTGAAGGACTATCTCCAGATGCTTGAGGAAGCCGAAAAAAGAGACCACCGAAAGCTCGGAACCCAGATGGATTTGTTCCACCTTGACCCCGAGGATCCCGGTCAGATTTTCTGGCACGCGAACGGATGGAAAATGTACGTCACTCTTCAGGACTACATGAGACAGAAAGTAATCCGCGACGGATATGAGGAAGTGAACACACCGGCGGTCATGCCCCGCACACTTTGGGAAAGAAGCGGCCACTGGGGACACTATCAGAAAAACATGTTCGTCACTGAAAGCGAAAAGAGGATTTTTGCAATCAAGCCAATGAACTGTCCGGGTGCGTTGGAAATCTTCAAGAGCAAGGTTCGCTCGTACAAGGACCTCCCGTTGCGTATGGCAGAGTTCGGACACTGCGTAAGAAACGAGCCCAGCGGAACCCTCCACGGAATCATGCGCGTAAGGGGATTCGTTCAGGACGACGCTCACATCATCTGTACCGAAGAGCAGATTGAGGCCGAGGTAGCAAAGTTCTGTCGTCTTCTGAAGGATGTCTACAAAGATTTCGGATTCGACAAGAATCTTTTGGTAAAGCTCTCGACCATGCCCGAGGATCACGTGGGTGACGAGGAGACATGGCATCATGCGGAGGCGGCTCTTGCGGAGGCATGTAAGTCCTCAAACATGGAATACGAGATTCAGCCGGGAGAGGGTGCGTTCTATGGACCTAAGCTTGAGTTCACCCTGATTGACGCTCTCGGTCGCCAGTGGCAGTGCGGAACCATCCAGCTCGACTACCAGCTTCCGTCGGCGGAAAGACTCAACGCGGAGTACATCGGCGCGGACAACAAAAAGCATCATCCGGTCATGCTCCACCGTGCGGTACTCGGCTCCCTTGAAAGATTCATGGGCATCCTGATTGAGAACTACGCGGGTGCATTCCCTGCATGGCTCCATTTCGAGCAGGCAGCTGTCGTTCCCGTCAGTCCCGATTTCAACGACTATGCCCAAAAAGTCGCGGATTTCCTTGGAGCGGCCTCTATCCGTGCGAAGGCATACACCGATGACGACAACATGAAGAGCAAAATCAAGGTGATTTCCTCCGAGCACAAGACCCCGTACATTCTGGTCGTGGGAGCCAAGGAGCAGGAGGAGGAGACCGTAACTTGCCGATTCCGCTTCAGTTCACAGATTCCACAGCGAACCTTCAAGCTGAGTGAATTCCGCGATTACGTGCTCGACAAGGTTGCGACCCACTTCAACGGAATCTAAGACACTCAGAAGTTCCGCACATCGAAATGATTGCCGTGCTTGACACGGCAATCATTCTCATCTATCAAATCCGCTTGTCCTAAGAGTTTTTCTGCATCTTCAGGACATCTTCCAAAGGAACTCCCATTTTTTCCGCCGCAAGTTCAGGACTTACATTGAAGTCTTTGACAAGAATCAGAGCGTCCTCCAATGCCTTTTTCCTCTCTCCATCCGCTTTTCC
The DNA here is from genome assembly GCA_002373325.1 of Treponema sp. UBA3649. GTDB lineage: Bacteria > Spirochaetota > Spirochaetia > Treponematales > Treponemataceae > Treponema_D. The sequence continues at coordinate 20,025 of DFKI01000169.1, read as the reverse complement.
GTCTTCGTACCCTTCCTCCTTTCCGTTCTGAAACGCGTAATACTGTAGTCTTTCCAGAGTCATATATGAGAACCTCCACTGCATGTTGTGCTTGGCATCCTCCACGTAATCCCTGAGCCGGTCTGTCAGTGCGGAGCCCGCCGTGTTTGAAATCAGAAATTCAAAGAATCTTCTCTTTTCCTCATCCTCAATCATCTTAGCACAAATCGGGGCAATAAAAAAGTGCCTGTAGTCACGGTCGTGCAATTTTACAGAGCTGTTCTCAAGGCAGACATCCTCGAAGGTATAGACAGGAAGTCCCGTACCGAAGATGTCCTCTATGCAGATGAAAATCACGTGGGACTCTTTCAGCATCTTGTAAGGTTCCCCTGATTTAAGCGAGTCCAATGCCATCAACGCGGAATAATACCGGGACCGTTCCTGAAGCTCGCCCGTGTCAGCGACCTGAATCTCAATGTCAAACATGCGCTCCTCGTCCTGCACATAAACGTCAAGCCGCACGCCCTTTGAGTCATGGTCCAAATCAATCTGCTCCTCGGGGTGCATCGTCATGCTCTTGATTTTAATGCCCAGAAGAAGCTCTATCACTTCCTGACATTCCCTGGGGTGATTTCTCATCACCTTGTAGAAGATGAAACTGTCGGCAAGCGTCGCCCGCTCCCATTTTTCCTCCGGGGTCAATTTTCGTTTTTTATTTTCCATACTATATAATAGGCCCCGAATTTGTGACACGGTAATCAAAGTGCATAAATTTGTCAGGTTTATTTTCACAGATTGCAGATTTTGGAGGTTTACTGCGGAAGAAACAATCCATTATGTCATCGCTGTATTTCACCATGTGTCATTGCCCTGCATCACACCATGTCATTGCCGTGTTCAATCCAATGTCATTGCCGTGCTTGACACGGCAATCTCAGGGAAAAGAGATTCCCGCGTCGGTGCGCGGGAATGACATCTGTCGGTGCGCGGGAATGACATCTGCCGAAGCAAGGGAATGACATCTTTCACTGATATCCTTTAGTACCGAACAAATCCGCTTGTTTTCCCCCGCTTTATCCGCACTAGCATTTGTCGGGATTGTGTGTTATACTTTTCATGTCCGTGATCCTTACGAAGGAGGCTGTATGAAAAAACTGATTTTGGCCGCGATGCTCTCAATTCTTTCCCTTGCATTTGCCGAGGACGCAATCATCCTGCGGGACTTTACGATTGACGGCGTGAGATCCCAGAAAAAAGTCCGCATAATCAGCAAAAGAGAATACGACCGTGAAGGAAAGATTCTCCGGAATTACTCCCCCTCCGACAGCGACTTCATGTACTTCTACAACGATGAGGGAAGAATCGAAAAGATTTTCTACACGTACAGCCACATAAGCAAAAACGGAATCTGCTGGTACGAGTACGACCTTGCAAAAAATCAGACCGAGCTGAAATTCGCCGACTACCGCGAGGTGAGATATTTTTACGATGACGAGACAAAACTCTGCACCAAAAAGACCGACACCGGATATTGCGACGAAGAGTATGAGTACGACGCTAAGGGAAACATGACAAAATCCGTGAATCAGCTTGGGACGACGGTTTACGAATATGACGATGCCGGAAATCTTGTCTGGAGCAGGAACGAAAGAACTAAGTCGGAATATTTTTACGCCTACGACTCACAGAACAGGCTCGTCTACGATCTCTCTCTCAGCTTCGTTGACGATGACGGGGCTTACATGGAGCATGTTTATAAATTCGACGACGAGAACTTCACGGAAAAAATGCACGCGAACATTTCCGACGCAGGAATCTTCACGGGGTATACATCAAGCTACGTCAAGGAGTGCAACGAGCAGGGACTTTTGGTACACTCTCTTTACGAGCAGGATTACATCGACTCCGATGATTTTTTGGAAATCAACTCAGAGAATCCGCCGAGGAAAAAGAAAATCACCGAATGGTTTTTCAAATATTATTTTGACAAAAACCTCATGTACGCGACGGAATCTGACGGCGAAAAAGAGAACCACTACTTTTATGAGTACACTTTGTGGGACAACGGAAACGTGAACACCGAGCTGGTTTATGAGGAAGCGGAATAAAAACGGAAAAAAGACTTGAACACCCACGAAGATTTCTTTACAATCAATTTGAAGGAGATTTTATGATTACCAAAGTTCTTAGCGTGGGAGGCTCCATCATTGCCCCCGATAAACCCGACGTTGATTTTCTGAGCGGATTTTCAAAAATGGTCACGGACTATCTTCTGAAAAATCCTGAGTCAAGACTTGTGCTCGTAGCCGGTGGAGGAGCACCCGCAAGAGTGTATCAGAACGCATACAGGGAAGTTGCTGCCACGTTCGATGGTGAGCAGAAAAAAGCCTTGTCCTTTTCCAACGATGACGAGACAAACAATGCCTGTGACTGGATTGGAATCATGGCCACAAGGGTCAACGCACAGATTCTTAAGGCATGTTTCGGTCCCATGTGCCCGGCGGATGTTGTAACCGATCCCACCAAAGCCCCCGATGTTTTTGAAGGACGCGTGATGGTCGCCGCAGGATGGAAACCAGGATTCTCAACCGACAACGATGCCGTGCTGCTTGCTGAAAAATATGGAGCGGACACAGTGGTGAATCTTTCAAACATCGCAAAAGTCTACACCGATGATCCTAAAAAAAATCCGGACGCAAAACCTCTCGACAAAATCTCTTGGGCTGATTTCCGAAAGATGGTCGGAGACGAATGGGTGCCTGGAAAAAATTGTCCCTTCGATCCCATCGCAAGCAAAAAAGCGTCGGAACTCAAGCTCAGCGTAATCTGTGCGGCGGGAAAGAACATCGAGAACATCCGGACAATCCTTGATGGCGGCGACTACTTTGGAACCACCATCGCAGACTGATTGACGACAACACAACGAAGGAGCTGTCTTAAACTCATTTGGGCAGCCCCTATTCACACAAGAGCGCAAGGGACTTCACGATTTCCACGACACCCTTCTGCTTTGACTGCGGCAGCTTTTCCAAGGTTTCGATTACCGCATGATACTTTTTGTACATTTCTATCTGATGGGATTCATCGCTTTCATTCTTTTTTCCTCCAGCCTTAGTTTCCGGCAAGTCCAAAAGATACTCAAGGGAAACATGCAATGCCTTTGCCACCCTCAGAGCATCCAGAGCAAACGGCTGTGAGTCACGCTCCATGGCACGGTTGATGGTGGTCATTGGAACACCGCTCTTTGCGGATAATTCCTTGCGCGATAAACCATAATAGTCCAATTCAACCTCAGCTTTCTTCCAAAAACCCATATAAGGCATTGTATAAACATCTGTCGTTAGGTGCTTGATAAACTCGACAAGAGTTTATAATATGAAAATACGACAAGTATTTACTTTTCTACTGATTTACGACAATTGTCTAGTGAGGTTTATGTATGATAAGAGAAAGGAATATAATGAAATCAATCAATACAGCATATTATAGACTTCCTGTACTCAAATCCGATTTGGAAAAACTGAAAAAAAATCTGGATATCTACATAAAATCTGAAAAAAAGAACGAAGGGGAGGAGAACCACAAGGGATTGGTGAAGGATTTTTTGTGCAATACTTGGTATTCCCCGGATTATTCTGTAAATACAAATGGTCGTGAAGATTTGGTAATTTTTAATGGAAATGACACATCCGCAAAACCATCTGTGATATTCGAAGCAAAATCTCCTTCAAACAAAAATGAAATGTTCTCTTTTGAAAAACCGAACTGCAAGGCTCTTCAAGAATGTATTTACTATTTTCTGCAGGAAACAATTAAATTTGAAAACTGGGAAATAAAGCACATAATCATTACGGATTATGACAACTTCTTCATTTTCGATGCAAAAGATTTTTCAAGATTTTTTATTTCAAAAACAAACCACATTATTGATCAGTTTAGAAAATTTGATGCAAAGCAACTGACAGACACAAAAACATCCTTCTTCTATGAGAATTGTGCAAAGCCTGCAATTGAAAACTGGATCGAGCAAGAAGAAGTTTTCGTAACGCATTTTAAGCCGAAAGATTTCTATGAGAAATCGGATGATGAATTGATTCCTCTTTACAAAATCCTTTCCCCCGAACATTTATTGGGAAAGCCATTTTCAAATGACTCAAACACTCTTGATAAGAATTTCTATGCAGAGCTTCTCCACATTTTAGGGCTTGAGGAAGTTAAAGAGGGCGGTAAAAAAATCATCAAAAGAAAGTCAGTTGAAAAACGTGACGGTGCTAGTCTTATCGAAAATGCCATGTTTCAGTTGGAAGAGCGAGTATTCAATGAAAATGAGTGCTTTGAAACGGCCCTCCGTCTTTGCATTACATGGGTCAATCGCCTTTTATTTTTGAAACTTGTTGAAAGCCAACAACTGTTATATCAAAATGGAAATCCAGATTATAAATTCTTAACAAGCAAAATGATTCCTGATTTTGCAGAGTTGAATATTCTCTTTTTCAAAGTTCTGGGGCGTAAGAGTGAAGATCGGGACAAAAGCATAAATGAAAAATTCAAGTTAGTTCCATATCTCAATAGTTCTCTTTTTGAACTGTGCGAAGAGGAAACCCTTTTGCAAATAAGGGGATTGCAGAATAATCCGCTTCCACTTTTTAAGCAAACTGTCTTAAAGGATAAAAATGGAAAACGTCTTACTGGTGAAAAGGATATACTTACCTATATTTTTGAATTCCTTGATGCGTATAATTTTTCAAGTGACGGAAGTTGTGGCATTACCGAGTCAAATAAAACGCTGATAAACGCTTCGGTACTCGGATTGATCTTCGAGAAAATAAATGGCTATAAAGATGGTTCTTTTTTCACCCCAGGTTTTATAACTGAATACATGGCAAAAGAAACTGTTGAAAGGGCTGTGGTTCAAAAATTTAATGAAGTAAAAAAATGGAAATGCGAGACACTTGATGATGTCAAGAATGAGATAGAGGACAGAAAAGAGGCAAATGCGATAATCAATTCATTGCGGATATGCGATCCAGCTGTTGGAAGCGGACATTTTCTTGTCTCGGTTTTGAATAGAATTCTTTTTATAAAATCATTTTTAAACATTTTACAAGATAAAGATGGAAATAAAATAAAACGAAACGAATGGGAAATTCTACTGAACAATGATGAGATTTCACTTATTGATGAAGATGGAGATTCATTCATCTATAATGCAGCAAACTCAGAACTTCAGCGAATACAGGAAGCAATTTTCAATGAGAAGCGAATTATTATTGAGAACTGTCTGTTTGGTGTGGACATCAATCCTGCCAGTGTCTATATATGTCGTCTTCGCTTATGGATTGAGCTTTTGAAAAATGCCTACTACACAAAGGAATCGAATTATACTCAATTGGAGACTCTGCCGAATATTGACATCAACATAAAGTGTGGAAATTCGCTTATTTCAAAATATATCACCAAAGTTGGAACTTCTCTAATAGATCTTGTTAAATCCGATGAAACAAAATCCAATGAATTCAAGAAGATTATTCAAGATTATAAGAATGCCGTTAATGCTTATAAAAATGAATGCAATAAAGAAAACAAGAGAGAAGTAAATAAAACAATATCAAAGATAAAAAATAAGATGCACAGTGCAATCCAGTTAGATTTATTTGACGAAGAACTTAATAAAAAAGCACTTGCAGAAGATATATATCGAAACTCAATGGAATGGATGATTGAATTTCCGGAAGTTTTGGATAATACCGGTAAATTCATAGGGTTTGATGCTGTTATTGCCAACCCACCATATATTGATTCAGAGTCCATGACAAATCATGGATTAGAACCTGAACGGAAACTTCTGCAAAAAGAGTTTCCAAATCTAGCTGGGAATTGGGATATTTATATGGCTTTTTTTGAACTGGCATTAGTTTTGGGAAAAATCATAGCCTTTATTACTCCTGATAAGTGGCTTTCAAAACCTTTTGGAAAGAAATTCAGAGAGCATCACATGAAAAATCGCTTATCATTAATAGTAAAAATTGGTAATAAAGCTTTTGAAAGTGCAACAGTTGATGCCATTATATCATTATTTACACAATATTCTGACAATATTCAGACAGCTTTGTTCAACGAGGCAAATACTGTTGAAATAATAGCCTCTGAAAATATATCAAGTCTTGAAGAACCATTTTTAATCGACTTCATGTTTTCAAAAAATTCAAAGTTTATAAAAAAAATAGATTCAATTGGCAATAAAATCATAAATATTGCTGAGTGCGAGAATGCTTGTGCAACATCCGATTTTTATATTGTAAAAAACTTAATTGAAGAAAATAAACATCCTGACTTAAAAGAATATTACAGACTTATAAACACAGGAACAATCGGAAAATATTACGATAAATGGGATGCAAAGGAAATATCATACGGTGGTAAATATTCAAATCCCGTAGTATCAAAGAAAAAGTTCGAGGAATCACTTGGAAAATCCTACATCTCACGTGCTGCAAAACCAAAGATAATTTTTAAAGGATTAAATCTTTTAGATGGTTGTTTAGATGAAAATGCTGAAATTCTTCCAGGTAAATCAACAATAGTAATTTGTTCTGCAGATATTAACATACTAAAGTTTTTATTGGGTATACTGAATTCAAAACTGCCTATTTTTTATATAAAGGAAAAATATTCATCAAGCACATATTGTGGTGGTATAACATTTTCCAAAGATATGATAAATAATTTTCCCATTCCATCAGCTTCACCAGCACAACAACAAAAATTTGTTGATCTTGTTGACAAAATACTTGCAGTCAAAAAAGAAGCTCCAGAAGCTGATACAAGCAAGCTGGAATCAAAGATAGATGAGCTTGTCTATAAACTCTACGATTTGAATGAAGAGGAAATTGCAATTATAGAGAATATGTCTTGAATTATCAGACTTTTTATTCAGGTCCTAAAGTTGAGAGCTGAATCACGAACAGTAAACCATCTGATGTTTATAGAAAAATCGTTAGATTTTTCGAATCCGTGTGACTATAAAAATTTTTGAGCAAGCTCCCCCCACACCACAAAAGTTTCTCCATACATAAGCAGAACTTTTTTTAGTGGATTCCTTATACTACATTTGCAATGTAGGTTTCACAGAAAAAAATAGTTTTTTTGCGAAAATCCAAAATCTCCCAATCTTTCTCATTTTTTGCGAAAGGCATTTTGTATAATGAAAGTATAACAAATAAAAATTAACTGTCATGCAGAACTTGTTTCAGCATCTATCCAATGATTTTGAACATGCTCGGAATGGTCAGTTATTTAGAATTTGTTATACTTGTGTCTTTCGAAAGATAAAATCTTAATGTAAGAGGAGGTAAGTCTATGGCTACATTCACAATGGCTAATCATACCTATGAGATAAACTCTTATGCTGACCTTGCTATGGTGCGGGCTAAGCTTGAGGAACTTCACAGGCAGAAAAGAGTAACTGACAACACATACGAAATTAAGTCCAAGCAGTTGGACCAGTTTCCCAAAAACCACACGTTGAAGGATTAAAAACTAATTCTTAAACGTCGCCGTCATGTTTTGGCCGGGCATGGCGGTGCTGTCAGCATTTTTCAGACTTGCCTATACTAGTAGATTCCCACAACCACGGGATCGTTCCAGAGAGAACTGTAGTTTGACTTCGCGTTGCTCACTTCCTCCCAGATTGACTGAAGCGCGTAGGTCCTTGGTCTGAAAACAATGCGGCTGTTGATGAGGGACTGCTTGAGACCGTTCCACTTTCTGCTGAACGCGATGTGCTGACTGTCCATGTTTCCGAAATAATAATCAACGGGATTCTCAATCTCAGAAAATGCCTTGTAGTTCAATCCTGCAGCAAGAGCCACATCCACAGGGAACCATCCGTAACGCTCGAAGTAGATTTCGCTCCACCAATGGTTTCTGGTAGTGGAATTGTTCTCAATCAAAACACCGCTTATGGGAATGGCAGGAATTCCAGCCGCCCTGCAAAGTGCCGTAAAAATCATGGCGAAGTCGTAGGCATCCCCGGACTCACGCTCCAGTAAATCAAGCACGGACACATCTCCGCTTCTGACTGTATTGAGCACCTTGAAATTCTTAATCATGTAGTCGTAAATCAGATTCGCCTGAACGTAGGGATTCGTATTTTTCCCGATGATTTTTTCAGCAAGGGACACGACAGAAGGATCCGAAGAGGGAACGCAAGCGTCGGGAGACGTATAGGCGGAATAAAGGAGACGGTTCTTTTCCGAAAAACGAGACACCTTGTCCTCGTTAATGGTCCTGCTCACAGAAAGAGTCGTGATTATGAAACTCTGGTTGAACCTCATGCGGTTCGTGTTGTCGGATGTAAGCTGCACCTGGTGAATCACATTGCTCGAATCATCCTGGATAAGCGGTATGGGACTCACCTCACTAAGGACGGCGGCAGGCTGGGACGCGGAGATTGACGGACGTGGAACGTAAAGGGTAACACGGGCATCGTCGGTAGTTCGGTTCTGTATGTCGGCGCTGATTTGAAGAACATAAGTTCTCCGCATGGAAAATGATTTTTGTCCGACCGGGAAGTTCACTGCCATGTTGAGTCTGTAGGAATTTCCCTTGTCCGTGGAGACATACACAGGTCCGCTCGCGGCACCGTCAGGCACACGCACACGAATCTCGTTGTCGCTCCAGTATTCAAAATCGTAGTCCGCCTCGCTTGCAGGGATAAAATCCGCGTTGTAGCCGGAATCATCCACAGTGGACGGAGCAGATGAGGATTCCCTGTTCGCCGTAAAATAGACCGTTGAATTTCCACGCACGGCACCGAAGTTCGATCCGACTATGGTTACGCTGTCACCGATACGGGCCGAAAGAGGAGAGATTGACTCAAGCACAGGCACGGTCGTCCTGAAATCAGTACGGACAGCAACAGGAATCGTGGACTCATTCGCAAAGAACGCAGGCTCACTTCTTCCCTCGGAGGTCTGAACCACAACAAGTCCGTCCTGCACGTTGACCGGAACAGTCAGCTCAATCTCAGAGTCAGACCATTTTTTATATCCGCTCGCAGTCACCCTTGACCCGGCTATCTCCACGAAAGAACTTTCCTTCGTCTTTCCGAAATTCTTTCCGCTTATAACAACAGTGTCCCCCGGTGAGCCGATCGGGGGATCTATGTTTGAGATTTCAGGCTTTCCGATTTTTGTCCGCCCCGAAAGAGAGGTGACAAGAACCACAGCACCGACAAGCGTAAGCAAAAGCAGGATGCGGAAGAGCGGGGAACTCCTTAGAAGAGTTTTGAATGTACTGAACGCTTTCACTTTCCGCTGCCCTGAGCCTTAAAATGAAAATTTCCCAGGGAGAATTCCACCGAAAAAGAGCCTCCGTTTCCAGAAGAGTTCTCCGGCACATTCTGAGGAGGAACCTGAGTGAAGACATCATAGCTCGCAAGTGAGGAAACCGTCCTGTCCGCCATACTGTGATTCTGCGGTTGGACTCCACCAAGTCTCGCATCATAAGCTACCGTGGAAAGCTCGGCAGGAAAAGCTGTGAAGGAAGGAGTCACGCCCACGTCAACGTCCATCACGGCATTCTCGTCCGCAAAGAGATTTGAGAGCTTGGAAAGAGAAAGTTCCCCGTCCAAAGGAATCACTGTTTCGGAAGGAGCATAGAGAACTGTTCTCGCTACCGGTTGGAAAGCCTGTGACTGTGCCATGGTATGAGACTCACCTACAGAGCCTTTTCCACCCTTCGCAGGAAGAATCACCAGGGCAAGAGCGGCAGCGGCACCCGACGCAATGTAAATCAACGGCTTGAAATCAAAAACAACGGGCTTTTTCTTCACGTTGCTGGAGTAAGACATCTTTGCCTGCAATCTCTCGAAACTGGAATCCAAATCCTTTTTGGAAAAATCCATGGACTTACCGTCATCCTCGAACGCACGGCGCAGGACCCTCAGTTTTTCCAGCTCACGTCGGCATTTCTCGCAGGAAGCAATGTGCGCCTCATAATCCGCGATATAGGTCTGGGGCAGTTCGTTATCAATATAGAGCGAATGAATGTCTTTTTCAGGGCATGTAAACATCGTCTTCTCCTATCAGTTTTGTCAGTTGCTCTCTGGCACGGAACACACGGACCTTCACGTTTCCTTCCGTAATGCCCAGTGTCTCGCCGATTTCCTTATAATTCAGACCGCCGTATTCCCTGAGCACAAGAACCTCCTTCATTTTCGGAGGAAGCTGTTCCAAAGCGGCCTTCACCTTTTCCACGGTCTCATTTTTCAAAAGGACGGACTCCCCGCCCTCAATCTGCGGCCTTGACTCATACAGCACCTTGTGGTAAGCGTTAGCCTCACGAATCCGACGCTTGGCATAATTCAGAGACGCATTTTTCACCACACGGATAAGCCAGAATTTCGCGTCATCAAGAGACGGAAAGACAAGCTTTTTCTCATTGGCCTTGATGTATGAATCATGCACTAAATCTTCGGCAGCCTCCTCCTCGTTCACTACTCGGTAGGAAACCTTGAACAAAAGCTGCATCGTGGCATCATACAATTTTCTGAAGTCCTGGGGATCATCACAATGGATTTCTCCAGTCCCTTTATTATCAGTAAACACAACATATCCCCTTAGGTTACAACGATGTTAAAAAAATCTATCAGAAACCTATATCAACACTGTTTTCCCGAACAGCCCTATTTTCTTTCCCAGACAGGTCCAGAAGGAGTATCAGTCACCACAATCCCGCGGGCAGTAAGCTCGTCACGGATTTTATCGGCACTTGCAAAATCCCGGTTCTTTTTCGCCTCGGTTCTTGCGGCAACCAAAGCGTCAATCTCAGCGGCCTCAGGATCTCCCTCGTGTGAGGAAAGCACGGCTGATTTTTCCTCGCTCATGGATTTAAGAACGTCCACGGCAGACTCAAGCAGATTCAGTCCCAGAACATAGTCCATCTTTCCCACAATCGAAAGAGCCTCCTTCGGGTCCAGTGAAGAATCCTTGATGGACTTCTGCAAGAGACTCAGGGCTTTGGGAGTGGCAAGGTCAGCTTCCATCGCCGACTTAAAATCTTCCATATACTTGCGTCCCCTCTCACTCAGGGATGCGAAATCAGATGCGACGGTACCGGAATCAACACGGGCTTTCTCAAGCTCATCCTTTCCGCCTGCGTTCTGTGCAAGCTTCGCGATTCTCTGCAAAAGGGCCGAGCGTGAGTTTTTGGCTCCGTCCATCGCGTCGTAGCTGAAATAGACCTGCTTGCGGTAGTGGCTTCCCAAAAGAAAAAGGCGGTAGTCCAGCGGATTGTATCCCGCGTCAATCAGTGTCTGGAGACGGAGGAAATTCCCTGAGGACTTTGACATCTTGTTTCCGCCCTCAATCACAAGGAACTCATTGTGGAGCCAGTAATTAACCCATGGTCCCTTGGCTCGCTCCTCAGAATCAAAGCTTCCCTCCGACTGGGCAATCTCATTTGTATGGTGGACAGGCACGTGGTCAATTCCGCCCGTGTGGATGTCAAAATGCTTTCCGAGATACTTCATGCTCATGGCCGAGCACTCGATGTGCCATCCCGGATAACCGCGTCCCCATGGACTGTCCCAGGTCATCGCCTGATCCTCGAACTTTGATTTCGTGAACCAAAGCACAAAGTCGCCAGGATTTCGCTTGTTCTCGTCAACCACGACAACCTTCCTGCGTCCGGCACCCGCCTTAAGATCATCCATGTTGAGGTTGGCAAGCTTCGCATAATCCGGATAAGTCGAGATGTCGTAGTAAAGGTTTCCGCCCGCCATGTAAGTGTGTCCGTTCGCCTCAATCTTTTTGATAAGCTCAATCATCTCGGGAATATGATCAGTCGCCTTGCAGATAACGTCGGGATGTCGGATATTGAGCGCGTCGATGTCACTCATAAAAGCGTCCGTGTAGAATTTCGCGACTTCCAGAACACTCTGATGGCGCTCCTCGGCGGATTTTTTCATCTTGTCCTCACCGTCATCACCGTCGCCCGTAAGATGTCCCACGTCCGTGATGTTCATGACGTGCTTTATCTTGTAGCCCAAAAATGTCAGGGTTCGGTCAAGGGTGTCCAAAAAAATGTATGCACGCAGATTTCCTATGTGCGCGTAATTATAAACTGTCGGTCCGCAGCCGTAAAACCCAACAAAGCCCGGTGTAATCGGGACAAAATCCTGCATTTCCCGTCCCATCGTATTATATAAGCGCAATCCCATAAATCCTCCTGCAAATCAGGGCTTACCACTCGATTTTTTTTCAAAAGTATGCCATAATATTACTATGGTTTCTAGCATACGTGAAATAGGCGAAAATATCAAGAACTCACCGCTTTTTCTTGGCGATATTAATTTTGACGTGCCCATGTCCGAGCACACCACGATGAGGGCAGGAGGTCTCGCACCGATTTTCATCGAGCCGGAGAATGAGAGCTCCCTTGCCATAGCGCTTTCCGTCCTCAAATCACAAAACATGCCTGTCTTTGTCCTGGGAGGTGGAAGCAATGTGGTCGTGAGGGACGGAGTGATGAAGAGCGCCGTAATCTCCACTTCGCGTCTTTGCAAAATCAGCATCGAGCCGAAAAAAGCATTTCCCTTTGAGCTCGAGGATTTCCCGGAGATAAAGGAGGCATCCGAAATCACACTGACAGCGGGAGCCGGAACTTCGATTGAGGATTTGAACTCATGGTGCGCGAAATACGGAATCCTGGGTTTTGAGTCATTCGCAGGACTTCCCGGAAGCGTCGGTGGAGCCACCTTCATGAACGCACGCTGCTACGGAACGGATTTTTCAAGCCAAATCACCGAGATACGCTACCTTGACTTGGACAAAATTCCATCCAGCCCCGAAAAACTCAGCGACTACGACCTGAAATACAGCCTGGACGACGGGGATTTCATTTCGGTCTACCAAAAGAGCGACGGTGACTGGGGATATAAAAAATCACCCATGCAGGAAAAAAACGCCGTGATTCTGAGCGTAAAGTTCGCACTCAGGGGAATCGACGTGTATGTTTCGGGTGGACAGAGCGCGAATCCTAAAATCAGCGACTATATATGGAAGAAAATTGACGAAAAGATTGCGGACCGTACCGAAAAGGGACATTACAAGGCTCCGAGCGCGGGAAGTGTCTTTAAGAACAACAGGGACTACGGAAAGCCGAGCGGCGCGATAATCGACGAGCTGGGCATGAAAGGGACGAAAATCGGGGGTGCGCAAGTGGCTCCCTGGCATGGAAATTTCATAATCAACATGGGGAACGCAACGGCAAGCGACGTGGAAAAGCTCGTGAATTTCGTAAAGGAAAAGGTCCTGGAGAACACGGGATTCAATCTGGAGCCGGAGATTATTTTTGTTTGATTTTCCTATGATTCCGAAGATTTTTTTCCGATAAATGAAGGGTGGGTTCTATTGCCTATTGAGTTTTTGGAATCCGCTTGCTATAATTGTACAATGAGATGTTTCAATCCGCGTAAAAACGGCTTGAGGCTCAACAGAGGGATAGACAATGCTGCAGTTAGCTTTTGTAAATTTTAAGCCGAACTCATACATCTTGGTGGAAGGCACACCGGGAATCGACAGATTTTTCATCATCCAGAGCGGAAAGGTGAGCTGTTACCACGAGACCCCCATCCCGGGAAGCGTACCCACAACATACGGACCCGGAGATTTCGTGGGGGTTATCCCATGTATGTCGGGACACAGCCAGACCGAGAACGTCATGGCCATCACACCCGTAGTGGCAATCATGGTGCGCAAGGACCAGTACCCGGAGCTGATTGTAAGGAACCGGCCGGTCGCCATGAAGATTGTGCGCGCGTTCACAAGGGAAATGCGTATGCTCAACGACAACCTCACAAAGCTCACGCTCAAAAAGACAGCGGCGGAATCACCCGAGCAGATTTTCAGTGTGGCACAGTACTACGAGCACGGAGGATTCTCCAACATCGCGGTCTACGCATATTATCAGTACATAAAGGCTTGTCCCCAGGGCGAGAACATAGAGATTGCGAAGAAAAAATTCGTGCAGCTCAAGGGAAGGACACATGCGGTCTACTTTGAGCCCAACAACGACATGATCAGGGACTATCCCGCGGACACGATGATTTTCTCGGACTACCAGAAAGGCGGTGACATGTTCATCATCCAGGAAGGATCCGTGAAGATTTCCAAGGTCGTCGGTGGAGAGGAAGTCACTTTCGCCCTGCTAAAAAAAGGCGATATGTTCGGAGAGATGGCCCTTCTTGAGGACAAACCCCGATCCGCGTCAGCCATCGCACACGGTCCCTGCCGTCTCATGGTGGTAAACCAGGAGAACTTCGACCAGATGGTAGCGACCCAGCCCCAGTTGATTGCTCGACTCACGACCATGCTCGCGGACCGTCTCTGGTCAATGTACAGACAGCTTGCAAACACGGCTCTCCAGCAACCCCGCGAAAAGATGATAGACATGCTCGCTCTCCAGCTTGAAAAGCAGAAAATCGTGCAGGGCAAGGGAATCCCGTATCAGACAGACTATCTCCCGGTGGATTTGGTGCGTATGTGCGGAATCTCACAGCATGATCAGGCACAGGCAATCTCCGAGCTTTACAACGATCCGAACATCAAGCTGGTCGGCGGAAAAATTTCAATCCCCGACGTGCAGGAGCTCATCAAGCAGGCGAACTTCTACCGCAAGCAGAACAACAAGAACAAAAACAAGTAGGATTATGCGCGGCTCATGGAGGCGTTGCTAACGGAGGCAGAGTATGAAAAAATTATTTCTGTTGATTACATGCATGATGTTGCCCTTGATTTCCCTGGCAGCCCAAAGCTCACTTCCGAACGGATATGCTGGAATCAAGCTCGGTATGTCCATGGATGCCGTAAAAGAAGCACTGCAGAAGGACGGACAGTTCGGCTACCGGGGAGAGAGGGATGTCTCTTTGCTTCCGGGCGAGAACCGCGAGCTGATTGAGACCGACACATCGCGCACCGCACCCTACTCATTTTTGGACCGCTGCTATTTCCAGTTCAACGACGGAAAGCTCTACATCATCACAATCAACATCAAGACGGAAAAGATGGACCACTATTCAGTGTTCAGCAAGCTCTGTGAAAAATACGGACTCCCCACGTCGCTGAATCCCTCAAAGTCGGAGTGGGTAAACGGCTCTGTGATTATGTCCCTTGAGCGGCCCCTCACAATCAAGTACACGGACAAGCAGGTTTTCGACAGTCTTCAGGAAAAGTCCCTTGCCGACAAAGCCGTAATCGAAAAATCCCAGGATCACTTTCTGGAAGGGCTCTGATTGATGCGAGCAAACTTTCCGCGCAAAATAATCCTCAAAAGCACACTTGTTTTAATCATGCTGATTTCCTGCTCTTTCGCGTCATGCAGGGACAAAAACCAGCGTAAGTTCAATCTTCCGGTACAGGAGCTTGTGATTACAACGCAAAATGGAAATGTGAGTGTAGACGCAGAGCTTGCCGTAAAAGCCGAGGAACGCAACTACGGATTTATGAACCGCACCGAGATCCCCGACGGAACCGGAATGCTCTTTGTCTTTGAGAAGGACCGGATGCTCAATTTCTGGATGAAAAACACGCCCCACCCCCTTTCAATCGCATATATCGACTCCTCCGGCACCATCGCGGACATCCTTGACATGACACCTTTCAGCGAGGCATCGGTTCCAAGCAGCCGCCACGTCAGATACGCTCTCGAAGTACCGCAGGGATGGTTCAAGGCAAACGGAATCTCCACGGGCGACACGGTACAATGGAAAAAAGACTCCGGATTAAGTCCTTTGCGCACACTGCCGGTAAATCCAGACGGCGATTTGTGAGATTTTTTTTAAAATTTACCCATTTGGGTAGTTGTTTTTTTAATATGTTGTATTATAATAGAAACATATAGCATAAATCTAAAAATGGAGCCGTAATCTATGAAAATACGTCGTCAACTCATGCTAAGCCAGGCAGCCCTCACGCTCTTCGCCATCTTGGTTCTGATAATCCCGATTTTTATCTCACAGAAAGCATCGCTAAAAAAACAGGTTTCGACAGTTTCCGAGCTGCAGGTCGAGAACGTAAACGGACAGATTGCGAATTTCCTTGAAAAGCCCCAGCGAACGATAGACGCGGTAGTGTCCTACATGGAAAATCTTGACGAGTACAACAGGGAGCCGGTGGAGGACTTTTTGATTGCGCAGGCATCGGGCATAAAAGAATACTCCATGATTTATGTCTCAAGCGCGACTCCGACGTGCAGGGGCGGATTCACATTCACGAACATCCACTGGATTGCACCCTCCGATTTCGATGAGTCAAGCCGGGGATGGTATATCAACGCAAAAAACAACATGGGAAAGACGGTCTTCTCAAATCCCTATGTGGACGAGCAGTCAAAGGGCATAGTCGTAACCCTCTCAAGGACCTTCAAGAACAAGCAGGGGGAATTCGCGGGTCTCGTCGGTGTTGACCTGATTTTGGACGAGGTGGTGGATTTAGTAAAAGAAGTGCATCTTACGAAGGGCGGCCAGGCTTTTATGATTGACTCAAACGGTGTGTACGTCACGAATCCTGACACGGAAAAAGTTGCGAAAGGAAATTTCTTTGATGACTACGGATTCTCATCTGTCGCCGCGGAGATTCCTGAGAACGCCCCCTACCTGAACCTGGACAATCCGAAACAGTATTTCGCCGCAAGAAAAATGCCCAATCTCTGCGGATGGACTCTTGTCACAATCGGTCCGTTAAGCGAGCTCTACACTGAAATCAACCACAACCTCACCATGCTCGTACTTCTCTCGCTCGGAGTCCTTGCCGTCACCATAGGATGCTCTTTCTTTGTCGCAATCAGAATCTCACATCCGCTCAAGCACATCGCAACGGCCATGACGCAAATCTCAAGCGGAAACGCCGATCTCTCGAACCGCCTTGGTTATGACCACAACGACGAGATTGGGGAAATCTCACACGGATTCAACCGATTCACCGAAAAGCTCAGGGACATCATGGTGGAGCTCAAAAAATCAAAGGAGGCCCTTACCATCGCGGGAGAGGACCTTGGAGCGAGCACCGAGGACACGTCCAACGCAATCGAGCAGATTTTGGGAAGCATCGAAAGCGTCACGTCACAGATTGTAAATCAGGGAACCGGTGTGGAAGAGACCGCCGGAGCCGTAAACCAGATTGCTGCGAACATACGCTCCCTTGAGAAGATGATTGAGGGACAGGCAGCGGGTGTTACAGAAGCAAGTGCCGCCGTTGAGGAGATGATTGGAAACATCAATTCCGTTACGACAAACGTGGAAAAGATGGCACAGTCATTCGAATCACTCCAAAGCGACGCTCTTACCGGTGCAGAAAAACAGCAGGCGGTGAACGACCGGATCAGCCAGATTGAAACACAGTCCCAGCTCCTTCAGGAAGCCAATGCGGCCATATCTGCCATCGCGGAACAGACGAACCTCCTTGCAATGAACGCAGCCATTGAAGCGGCACATGCGGGTGAGGCCGGAAAGGGATTCTCGGTCGTCGCAGATGAAATCCGCAAATTGAGCGAGACATCCAGCGAGCAGTCCAAGACAATCGGAAACCAGCTCGTGAACATACAGGAGTCCATTGAGCAAGTGGTGTCGGCATCCCTTGAGTCAAGCGACGCGTTCAACTCGGTCTCCGCAAAAATCAAGGACACCGACCAGCTCGTGCGCCAGATTAAATCCGCGATGGAGGAGCAGAAAATCGGATCAAGGCAAATCATCGACTCCCTCCACGACATGAACGACACCACAAGCGAGGTAAAGAATTCTTCCTTGGAGATGAGGGACGGAAACCAGATGATTTTGCAGGCGGTCCATCAACTTCAGAACTCTTCGGAAACCATGAACCGGAGCATGGACGACATGTCATCGGGAGCTCAGAAAATCAACGAGACCGGAAGCGCGCTTGTCACAATCTCCTCAAGGCTCAAGGATGCCATAAGCGGAATCGGAGAGCAGATAAACCAGTTCAGGGTGTAAGCAGATTTCGTCATCCCACGCAGGATGACATCTATCGGAGTGCGGGAATGGCATCTGGCAGTGAGGATCGTTAGTTCCGAACAAATCCGTTTGTTCTAGGAGTTTTTCTGCATCTCTAGAAGTTCGGTCAAAGGAATCCCCATTTTTTCCGCCGCAAGCTCGGGACTTACATTGAAGTCGTTGACAAGAATCAGTGCCCCCTCCAATGCCTTTTTTCTCTCACCTTCCGCGAATCCTTCGGTGCGTCCTTCCTCCAGCCCATCCGCCTTTCCGTCTTCGTATCCCTCCTCCTTTCCGTTCTGAAACGCGTAATACTGTAGCCTTTCCAATGTCATATATGAGAACCTCCACTGCATGTTTTGCTTGGCATCCTCCACGTAATCCCTGAGCCGGTCTGTCAGCGTGGAGCCCGCCGTGTTTGAGAGAAGAAAATTGAAGAACCTCCTCTTTTCCTCATCCCCAATCATCTTAGCACAAATCGGGGCAATAAAAAAGTGCCTGTAGTCCCGGTCATGCAATTTTACCGAGCTGTTCTCAAGGCATACATCCTCGAAGGTATAGACTGGAAGACCCGCGCCGAAGATATCCTCCATGCAGATGAAAATCACGCGGGACTCTTTCAGCATCTTGTAAGGTTCTCCTGATTTAAGCGAGTCCAATGCCATCAACGCGGAGTAATACCGGGACCTTTCCTGAAGCTCCCTCGTATCTGCGACCTGAATCTCTATGTCAAACATGCGGTCCTCGTCCTGCACATAAACGTCAAGCCGCACGCCCTTCGAGTCATGGTCCAAGTCAATCTGCTCCTCGGGGTGCATCGTCATGCTCTTGATTTTAATGCCGAGAAGAAGCTCTATCACTTCCTGACATTCCCTGGGGTGGCTCCTCATAACCTTGTAGAAGATGAAACTGTCGGCAAGCGTCGCCCGCTCCCATTTTTCCTCCGGGGTCAATTTTCGTTTTTTATTTTCCATACTATATAATAGGCCCCGAATTTGTGCCGCGGTAATCAAAGTGCATAAATTTGTCAGGTTTATTTTCTCAGATTGCAGATTTTGGAGTTTTATTACGAAAGAAACAATCCCTTATGTCATCGTTGTATTTCACCATGTGTCATTGCCGTGTTCAATCAAATGTCATCGCCGTACTCAATCCAATGTCATTGCCGGACTTGATCCGGCAATCCCTTTTTCTAGAGATTCCCGCGTCGGTGCGCGGGAATGACATCTATCGGTGCGCGGGAATGACATCTGTCGGAGTGCGGGAATGACATCTGGCAGTGAGGATCGTTAGTT
>DFKI01000169.1:0-687 GCA_002373325.1 Treponema sp. UBA3649 | reverse complement strand
TAGTTCCGAACAAATCCGTTTGTTCAAAAGAAAGTCACTCGCTTCTCGTTCCGTGCAAATCTCTGTATAAGTCACCCGTATACTCAGTCTCCTGCTTACCGTCCGAACTGAGATTCAAAAAATGGCTTTCCTTTCCGTCAAAGACAATCTGCTTTTGCACCCAAGAAGGATTCTCAGACTCCACAAAAACATTTGATATATCCTCATAGCAGAAAGTTCTAATCACAAAACTGGCATCCCCATCTTCCATCACATTGCCGGCACATTCAAACCTGCTTTTCTTATCTTCTATTAAATACGAATAGAGTCTCTCGGAAGAAGCGTTCATCCTGCAGGAAACATTCCCGTCATTCTCAATCGAAAAAGAGTAATCGTCCCCGTCCTCGCTGTAGCCCACTTGAATCAGGCTCTTCCCGTTCATGATTTTTATGGCCGAAACTTTTTCCCCGTCAGATGAAAGAACATAATCAATCTTGCAGTCCTTTCCCAGCCTCACAGTCTGCGCCGCATTCTTTTTGAACCCCACGAAAATCGCGCAGGATATAATCAAAAGCACCGGTATTTTTTTCATTTTCCCCTCCACAAAAAGTATATATAAATTCCCATGCAGTCTCAATACCCGGACATGAAAAAGACAAGTGTTATTATATGGAAGAAAAAATCACAATGAATTGAGAAATTGCTGTT
>DFKI01000100.1 GCA_002373325.1 Treponema sp. UBA3649 | reverse complement strand
CCGCGGATCTGGCTGCGCATCTTTTCAGAAACTGCAAGTCCAGAAGCATCGTCACCAGCTCTGTTAATCTTCTGTCCAGAGCTGAGTTTCTCAATGTTGCCCAGAAGAGAATCGTTGTTGATTCCGAGCTGGCGGTTTGCAAACATTGAGCTCATGTTGTGATTAATAACCATAATTGTCCTCCATGATTCTTTACACATCAGGCATCGTGCCCGTGTCTGCGTATGTCCGTGGTTCTGCCGGCAGTTTTTGCGCCCCTGCTGACAAAATTTTTCGGACCCATACGGCATGAATTGTCATTTTATCACAAAACCTGAATTTTGTAAAGAAAATATTTTTTTCCCTAAAATGACAGCCCATACCGTCCGATCCTTGCCGGTCCACCCGAAAGCGAACCAACCCCACAGGACTCATGGAGGGGTATTTCAAATATCAGGCCCCAGATTTACTGGAGCGGGTAGTGTCTTTGAACGGATTTCTTTTTTGCGAGATTAAAATGACGCAAGAAGATCTGTCCATACAGTAATGCAGGGGAAAGGATTCCAGTCAAAAATCCCCTCTCCTGCATTTTATCAGTCGTTGCTCTACTGCAACAATGAAAGTACTGTCTGTGACTGTGCGTTGGCCTGAGCGATCATTGCTGTGCCGGCCTGCTGCAAGACCTGGTTCTTGGTGAAGTCCACCATCTCCTTGGCCATGTCAGTGTCGCGGATGCGGCTCTCAGATGCCTGAAGGTTCTCGGCTCCGATGTCGAGTCCGATAACTGTCATCTCAAGGCGGTTCTGGTATGCACCGAGATCTGCGCGCTGCTTGTTGATCTTCTTGATTGCTTCGTCCAGAGTACCAATTGCGCGGTTTGCTTCCTCAGGTGTTGCGAGGGAGAGGATTTCCTCTGTTCCAATCTCACGAACTCCGAGAGCTGCGGCGGTCATTGTACCGATGAAAACCTGTGTTCTCTGATCCATGTTTGCACCGATGTGGAGCCACATAGAAGCTGTAACGCTGTTCTCACCTGTCTGGCGTGCGAAGCGTCCTGTCAGCATGTTCATGCCGTTGAACTGTGCGTGTGAAGCGATGCGGTCTACTTCAGCGATGAGAGAAGAAACCTCAACCTGGATCATTGTGCGATCCTCGTCTGTGTAGATTCCGTTGCTTGACTGAATTGCAAGTTCGCGGATGCGCTGGATGATGTCCTCAGTCTCCTGCAGATAACCTTCTGTTGTCTGGATGAATGAGATTCCATTTTTTGCGTTCTCAGAAGCTTTGTTCAATCCGCGGATCTGGCTGCGCATCTTCTCAGATACAGCGAGTCCGGATGCATCGTCACCAGCACGGTTGATTTTCATGCCGGATGAGAGTTTCTCCATGTTCTTCTGATTGTTAACCTCTGTGAGGCCCTCTGAACGCTGTGCAAACATTGCACTCATGTTGTGATTGATAACCATAGTGTTTTCCTCCGTGGAACTAGGTTTTTGTTCAGGCAAAATCCTTTCTGCCCGTTTTGCAAAAGACTGCATCTGCATTACAAGGCTACATCAGCAATCTTTTACTGTGGGAATTGGCGTTGTCTTCATCGAAGTTGAGCGGCCATATTCACCTACATTAACATTTATCGGAATGGAAGGATACAAACTTTAGCAAAAAAATTAAATTTTTTTGTTTTTTTCATATTTGAGCTTATATCCGGTTCATTTCCCAATCATTTTCCTCCAAGGACCTGCTCGACAATCTGCTTCAGAACTCTCGCGGCCTTTCCCCTGTGGCTTATGGCGTTCTTTTCTTCCGGTGAAATCTCTGCGTCGGTTTTTCCGAACTGGGGGAGGTAGAAGAGAGGGTCGTATCCGAATCCGTTTTCTCCCCTTTGGTCCTCAGCACGCTCTATGATGGTTCCTTCCATTGTGTCCTGGCTTACGTAGAGTCTGCCCTGTCCCAGATAGAAAACCATGGTACAAACGTATCTGGCGCTCCTTGGTCCGTTCGGAAAGAGTCCGTCCCTTGGCGTTGTGTCAATCTTCCCGGCGGAAAGAATGTCGTTGAGCTGCTGTATGAGCATACGGTTCTGTTCTTCCTGCGGCACTTTTTTACCGTCTGGCCGTCCGTGGGGAAACTCAGGTCCCGCATATCGAGATGAGAAGATTCCTGGAATCCCTCCGAGAGCGTCCACACAGATTCCTGAGTCGTCCGCAAGTACAGGGCACCCAGTAATCTTGTACAAAGCACGTGCTTTTATGAGGCTGTTCTCGTAGAATGTGCTTCCGGTCTCTTCTGGATCGAAATCAATTCCCTCGTCCTTGGGCGTAACAATCGTGTGCTCTGGAAAAAGCTCACTCATTTCCCGCTTCTTGTTCAAATTTCCGCTTGCCAAATAGATTTTCATGCCAATCATAATAACGTTTTAGCGAAATATTGTCTATAAATTTCTCCGCCGATTTCAAAATATGTTTCACATGACGGTCGGACATGCCGAGAATCTTCGAGATTGTGACGTTGGACGGTACGATGGAACGGAATCCCTTGAGCATCTCGTTTTTGTCCTTCCATTTTTTTTCCTTTTTCTCTTTTTTCCGCTTTATTTTCTCCATATTTATGGTGCTTTCATCTGAATCCTCCGAGAGAATGGAATACTTCCGCTTGTAGAAAAACGCGTTGTCCCTTGCTGTTTTTAGCTCGTCGAACATCTCCTTTTTGCCGGCCATCGCCTCTTTTGCCTCGCCAATCAGATTGGAAAGCGTTTCCACGTCCATTCCGATTATGACAGCGGCTTTTTCGATTTCCTCGGGACTTATGGTGTAGCAGCATTTGAGGAGCAGAATCAGCACAGCCTCCTTTCTCAGATTGTCCATCCTTTCGCTGAAAAAACTCTTCCTATATCCGTAGCTTTTCCGTCCTGTGTAGCTCACCGGGTGGTATATCCTTTTGAATTCCTCCACGTCCTCAAGACTATGCTGCTCATCGGATTCCTGGCACACTACATGACCGTCCATGATTCCGTACTGCTCTGAGTTTTCCTCGAAATAAAGCTCCTGAACCGGTCCGAAACTTTGTTCTGTCAGACTTCGGCTCTTTTTTTTCTTTCTCCACGAGAAGAGCGCGTTCGTGATGCTTCCATAAAGATATGACGAGAAGGCCCCCTGTTCTGGGTCATAGCTTTCTACCACAGATTTTACACGCTCCATGTAGTAGAGCAGGAAGTCGTGAAGGTCATCCATGTCCATGCTTCCAAGCGCGAACCAGCTTTTGTTCTTGTAGATGGAATCGATGATGATGTTTGCAGCCCTGTTTTTGTCTAGCTTTCCGCTGCATAATTCGTCATACAGGGTGTCAAGTTTTTTCATTTTTTTCCTCGGTAACTTTTCTTGATTTGGACTGCGGATTTTTCATCCGTCTTGTGCCCTTTAATCTCATAGCAAGTTCCGTGCCAAGTTTTTTTTTGTTTTTTATTCAATGTGATTTTTATAAATGCTTGTATTAAAAGAAAATAACTTTTTGTACAAAAAAATTAGAAAGTTACTGAATAATCTGTTTTATTACTGCTTGGTGATAAATTGTTTGAAAAAGTTATAAATTGTATCATTTGGTAGGAATTTTGCGGATTGATAATTTTCTTAGCATCAGTGCTGAGGACGCACGATGTTTTTAGAGGTTCCCGTTTAGTTGTCATGTTCATCATCGCCACAAGGGATGCCGAATGGAACGCGGGATGAAATCAGTCAGAGGCATGGTAATTTTTTATGGAAGCTGATTAGAGAACCTTGGAGAATTCCTCGATTATGGCCGGGATAACGCTTTCAAGTCTTCCCTGTATGCTGGCGCCGGATGCGTTTTTATGTCCACCTCCGCCGAATTTTGCCGCGATTGTGCTAACGTCGCATTCTTTGAGTGATCTGAATCCAGCCGTGCATTTGGTGTCGCTCTCCTGTCTTACGAAAAGAACAGCCTCAACTCCCTCGGTGGAGAGCATGAGAGTGTAGAGTGCGTCTGAGTCCCTGCCTTCCTGTCCGTATTTCCTTGTGTCCGCCTGTTCCTCGTAGGTGACGACCAGTTTTCCGTCGCAGTATCTTTCGGCTCTCTCAAGCATTATTGAAAGGAGCTTCCTTGTGTTCCAGGGTTTTCCACCGGTCATTTCCTGATAGATTGCCCTCGGATTCACTCCCGCATCAGTAAGTCTTGAGGCACAGTCGAAAACGCTGGAATCCTTTTCGTTCAGATACCGGAAGAATCCCGTGTCTGTCGCCATTCCAAAAAAGAGCGTATGAGCTTCATTTGCGTCCGGTTTTCCCACGATTCCCTCGTAGATTTGCTGGACAAGACATGCCGCAGCAGGAGCCGTCGCGTCGATTATTCTGTTTGTACCCTTTGCCTCAGCCGTGAGATGGTGGTCAACGATGAAAGTGTCCAGCCCCTCCAAATTTCCGTCCAGCTCTCCCAGCCTCTGCATTTCAGAGCAGTCAACGAGTATCAATGCTGTTTTTGCCTTTTCCGACGCATTCATCTTGGGAATGTCGCTCCTGAAAAGATTCGCAAACTTCTTGATTTCAGCCCTCTTGAATGGACCTGCGTTGATGAGAGTGTATTTTTTCCCCATGTGTCTTAGTATATATGACATTCCGATGCTGCACGACACACAGTCTCCGTCCGGCTCTTTATGGCCCGCAATCAGGAATTGCTCATGGGATTCCACAAAGGACCTGAAGGATTCAATCTGCTCTTGTGTTATGGGTATCATTTTTTTTCACCTTTGCTGACAAAAAAGGACCGGCCATGAGAAAAAACACGGTCGGCCATCTTTTCATCTGTTCTTAATAAGAGACACAGTTTTTCATCGCCAGATTCGTCAGGCGAGCGTTTCCCTAGAACTTTACGTCCAAAGAATCAATGCCAGACACGTCAATCTTTGTGTAGCTTGGAGCCACGTCCCAGATTGGGTCAAGTCTGCTCGGATTTACCGTCAGAATAACGCGGTGGAATGATCCTTCCTTGAAGCACACGGTCATGTATGAGTCAAGTCCCGGAGCCTTGTTTCTGAAATAGAGTTTCTTGTCGTCCCCGGCTTTCTGCCAGTCCTTGGGGATTACAACGGTCTCCACCTTGAGCCCCTGTGTCTGATAGAACACAACGTATGCGTCCTTTGTCTGCATGATGCTGTAGATTGGGGTGGAGTGATATGTGATTTCGGAAACATTGTCTCCGTGATCCCATATTGGAGTTGAACCAGAAGAACTGCTTTGTGCCAGTGCAGGGATTACCATACATGCTGCCATCAGTACTGCCAAAATAATTTTCTTCATAAAATCCTTCCTCGAATTCCCTTTTGCATTACGGGCCTTGTACACCGAATCTGCATGCGGAAAACCGCAATCAGGGAAATCAATCTTTTTAAGAACAGTATAATTTCAAATTGAGGGTTTTGCAACAATTTTTTTCTCAATTCGACAAATTTTTTTGAAGATTCCCCAAATCCGTCCGTGAACATGCCGTTCCGCGAATTTTCTTCTATTTAATTAGGGCGAGCATGATTGCCTTGATTGTGTGCTTGCGGTTCTCTGCTTCGTCCCAAACAAGACTTTCCGGTCCCTCAAAGACTTCCTCTGTCACTTCCTGTTCCTTTACGGCAGGGAGACAGTGCAGGAAAACGGTCTTTTTTCCGGTGTGATTCATTAAATCCCTGTTCACCTGATAGTCCCGAAGAAGCCGCATCCTCTCTTCCTTGAGTTTTTCCTCACCCATGGATACCCATACATCGGTATAGAGGCAGTCGGCTCCCTTAACCACGTCCTTTTCGGATGAGATGGTGATTTTTGCCCCTGATTTTTCCGCGAATGGCTTACAGATTTCGATGATGTCCTTTGCCGGCTGGAGCTCCTTTGGTGCGTAGAGAGAGAAATTCATTCCGAGCTTTGAGCAAATCAGCATGAGTGAGCGTGCCATGTTGTTCCGTCCGTCCCCGCAGAAACAGATTGTGAGCCCCTTGATTTCACCGAAATGTTCCTTCAGCGTCATAACGTCGGCGAGCACCTGGGTGGGGTGGTAGTCGTCGGTCAGTCCGTTGATTACCGGGATGCCTGAGTATTTTGCAAGCTGCTCCACGTGGTCCTGCTTGAATCCGCGGAACTCAATCGCGCTGAACATCCTTCCCATGACCCTTGCCGTGTCCTTCACGCTTTCCTTTTCTCCGAGCTGTATGTCCGCCGTTGACATGAATACGGGGTGTCCACCTTCCTCTCCGAATGCGGTCTCAAAAGAGGAGCGTGTCCTTGTGGATCGTTTTTCAAAAATCAGTGCTATGGTCTTTCCCAAAAAACGCTGGTGCACCTCACCCGCGTGGGACTGCTTTTTTACGAGGAAAGCATAGTCAAGAATCTGGAGTATTTCATCCGGTGTCCAATCAATCCAGTTCAGAAGGCTCCGGCCCTTGAACGGACTTTCAAATTTTTCTGCTTCCATAAATTGTCCTCCTTGGACGCTCGTTCGAAAATCCCCTGAAATCCGGGAATTTTGAAAACGAAAAAAGGACAGCCCAAAACTGAACTGTCCCAAAGGATATAGTGGCGAGTGGGATCGAACCACTGACATACGGAATATGAGTCCGTTGTTCTACCGACTGGACTACGCCACCACGAATGATTAGATAATACAGAAAAAACAAATTTATGTCAATAGCATGTGCGGAATTTTTTTGAATCTTTTTTTTGATTTTGAAACTGCCGGAAGCTGATTGAAAATCCCTTGTTTTTTTAAATAGTATTGAAAAATCAGAAGAGTTGGGGTATAATGAGATTCAAGGACAAACAAATGCAAGGATTGCAATCTGACTCAAAGAAACCGGATGGGAGAGAATTGGATGTCTTTTTTGAGAATGGTGAAAAAAATCAAATAAAAATTTTAGAAGGATTACAAAATTTAACTGATGATAAATTAGAAATAAAGGATGGAAAAATTATTATTTCAGAAAAAGGAGAAGGTAAAAAGATTGATGGTACAAAGTTGATTTGGGAGTTAGTAAATAGTATGGAACTTATAAAGGTGGAATAGATTCGAATTTAAATTTTGAGAT
>DFKI01000074.1 GCA_002373325.1 Treponema sp. UBA3649 | reverse complement strand
CTCATCATCTCTGCATGACGGTTCATCATCTCTGCATGACGGTTCATTATCTTTGCATGACGGTTCATCGTCTCAACAAGAATGTCATTCCCGTGCTCCGACACGGGAATCTCCCAACACAGAGATTATCGGGTCAAGCCCGATAATGACATCGCCGTCAAGCCCGATAATGGCATCGCCGTCAGGCCCGATAATGACATCGTTCTGGATTGATCGGTATTTCCTTAGATTTTTCCAAATCCGCGTGACAGTCCCTTGTATTCTGTCTGTCCTGCAAAGACGCTTGTTGATTCACATAAACTTTTCCATCTCGTCGTGGCAGAGACTGTCGCAGATTTCGTTGTACTTCACTCCCGCGTGCCCTTTCACCCATTTCCACTCGATGTCGCACTGTGAAAAAAGACCGTCAAGCTCCACCCATAGCTCCTTGTTCAGTACGGGTTTCTTTGCCGCTGTTCTCCATCCGTTTTTCTTCCAGTTGTTTATCCAAGAGGTGATTCCGTTTTTCACGTACTGGCTGTCGGAGTAAATCTCAAGATGCCTTGATTTCCAGTCGTCCCGGGAAACCACAGCCTTCAAAGCTGAGATTGCCGCCGTAAGCTCCATGCGGTTGTTTGTGGTCTGTCTCTCCCCTCCGCTGAGTCTCGTCTCATTTTCTCCGTCAATTATTACGGCACCCCATCCGCCCGGCCCGGGATTTCCAGAGCATCCGCCGTCAGTGTAAATTACAAGTGAGTTCAAATTTTCCATGTGTCAATCCTAGCACAAAATCGGATGAATGGGAAGAGATGGGGGAAAACTGTGTAGAAGACAAGTGACGTAAATGTTGCATGGAAAATTTAATGTTGAGCGAGGAACCGCTGTAATGAAGGTGAGGTTCGTGACAAGCAGGCATTTGCACTTGCCTTCTAAAATTCTTTTCACCCCACTTGATTAAATCCTGAAAAAAGTTTATATTGAGCAGTCGAAAGCTATATGTCGGGATCCTTTTTGGGTCGTAGAATCAAAATCCAATTACATTTTTAAGGAAGGAAAAAGATGGGTATTCGCGGAGAATTGTTCACTACACAGGTTACGCTTGACAATCGTTCGTATTTTTTCAACGTGAAGGAAAACCGCAACAAGGACGTTTTCTTGCAGATTGTCGAGAGCAAGGTTAAGGACGGCGAGGATGACAGAAGGGCCATCGTGGTTTTTGCCGATGACATGAAGGATTTTTTCACAGGACTTGATGACGCTCTGAATTTCATTGAGAAGGACAGAAAGGAAAAGGCGAAATATCGTGCCGAGAAAAAAGCCAAAAAGGAAGCCATTTACGGAAAAGGAGAGCAGGGCGATTACAGGGGCGAGTTCAAGGGTGAGTACAAGGACAAGGATGACAAAAAATCCAAGATGCGCGTCTACAGAAGAAAAGGTGAGAGCCGTTTGGTTTCCTCAAGAAAAGCAGACCGTGACGCAGGTGGGGCTGAAAGAAATCCCAGGCCTCATGTGGTTTCAAAGAGACCTGCCTCATCTGACAATTCGGAAGAGTATTGATTTTTGCGCGTGGTAAAATCAGGCTATGAAATATTCTGTTGGAGGAAAATCTTTTGATGTATTCCTCCGTGCCGTCTTGATTTTTATCTTCGCGGGATTTTTTTCGCTTGCAGGATTCTCGGAGGATTTGAGTCCCGCACTCGATGCCGCACTGGAAGATTTTTTGGACTCGCTTTCGGAAAGTGAGAGAATCAGCCAGATTTTTCTTGTGAGCGTGGAAGGAAACAAAATCTACGATCCCGTGGAAGACTCATGCGAAATCAAATCCCTTGATGAGGATGCAAAGCCTCTTGTTCCGGGCGGGGCTCTTTTTTTCGCATTCAACATTTCGGAGACCCATGAGGAAACTGCGTCCTACATAAAATCCATTTCGGACTACTGCGTAAAAAACAAAATCCTCCGTCCATATATTGCTGTGGACCAGGAGGGCGGATATGTGAACCGTCTGAAAAAAATCACCAGCGTGCTTCCGTCCCCTTCCGAGATTGCGTCTGATCTTTCACCGACCCATGCTTATGAGATTTATGCTCTTCAGGCAAGGCAGATGAGGCTTCTCGGATTCGACATGAACCTTGCGCCAGTTTGTGAGGCTTTGAATGATGAGAATGTGTCTTTTCTTGACGAGCGTTCTTTCGGCGGGATTGCGGAAAGCATTGCATACAGCCTTGCTCATGTGAGGGCCTTTGAGTCAAACGGAGTCGGTACCGTGCTGAAGCATTTTCCCGGGAACACAGGAACTGATCCACACACGGGTCTTCCTGAAATCAAGTGGCCCATGTCCCGTCTTCAAAAAGAAATCCTTGAATCGTTTTATTTTTTGACGAGCGCGGGTGGAGAACCGAGTGCCGTTTTGATGTCCCATGCGCGTACGTCGGCGGTGGACTCATCTGTTCCCGCGTGCCTTAGCCGAATCTGGGTGAGCGACATCCTCAAGACTCAGCTTCATTACGACGGACTTGTAATAAGCGACGACATTTTTATGGCTGCCCTGAATGCGAACGGATTTCCACCGGAACTTGCGGCGGTACAGGCAATTGAGGCCGGGGTGCACGTCATAATGCTGAGCGAAAAAAAGTTTGCCTCAGTCGCAGATGATTTGCTTTTCCACGCGGAGACCCATCCGGATTTTAAAACCAAGCTCAGGGAGGCTGAGAAAAAAGTACTGGAGTTCAAGCTCAAGCGCGGCATTCTGAAGGCTAGTCCGAAACAGGACGGCGGATATGAAATCAGCATGACGGATGATTTTGAGCAGAACGGAGACTTTGTGCTGCGGATGCGTGATTTCTCAAAGTGCAGGGACGAGGGCGAGGCTCTCTGGAAAAATATGACAAGATGAGTGTCATATTTAAAGAATGAAAAAAGGACGTGAGAATGAAAAAGGGGACTGAGCAGAAACTTCGGGGAAGGGACGGATTTGAGCAATATTACGCGTCACTTTACGGCAAAAGATGGACAGGGCTTAAAGGCTCCCTTATGGAAGAGACCCTGCATGTTTCTTTGACCGCATCCGGCTGCCGTCCCTATTTCATGGATCCCGCCAGTGTGGTTGCGGCTCTTTGTCTTCCTTCTGAAAAATCCTCCCGTCTTTTGGACATGTGCGCGGCTCCCGGTGGAAAAACCCTGGTCACATCCTTCGTCATGGGAAATGATGCCGTGCTTGTCTCAAACGAGCGTTCGCCGGAAAGAAAAAACAGACTCGCGAAGGTTGTCTCGGAAAGTCTTCCCCAGGAGATTGCCTCAAGGGTCAGCGTGAGACTCGGGGACGGTGCCACAATGTGCAGGAGTGAGACTGAAAAATTCGACGCTGTGCTTTTGGACGCTCCCTGCTCAAGCGAAAGGCATGTCCTGAAAGATGAGAAGTATCTTTCTCAATGGTCCCCATCAAGAATCAAAACTCTTTCCATGGAACAGTGGGCCCTTCTTTCTTCCGCGTGGAGACTCTTGGAGGACGGAGGCTCCCTGCTCTATGCCACCTGCGCGATTTCCAAGGATGAGAACGACGGGGTGATTTCTCGTCTCTTGAAAAAATTCCCCGGCGCAAAAATTCTTACAAGGGATGAGATTTCGAAAGTCTTCCTGAAAAATCTGGAGTCACTGAAAAATCACGGCGGAGAAATCTGTCCTGAAAATCCTTCCGGAGCGGAAATCAACTTGGAAAAAATCTTTGAGTGCGCTGAGCAGACCGATTTCGGATTCCACATCCTCCCGGACTCATCCTTAGGTTACGGTCCGCTCTTTTTCTGTGCGGTGGAAAAAATCACCCGTCTTGAATGAGTCGCCCGATTGTGGTAGACTTCGGTACGGTACTAAAATGAAAATCAAAGGATTCTATTCGGCACTTGTCGCCATCGCCATTCCAGTTTCCCTGCAGAATCTTCTTGCCAATTTCGTGAACATGCTGGACACCGTTATGATCGGTCGTCTGGGCGGAACGGAGATTGCGGCTGTCGGCCTGGGAAATCAGATTTTTTTCATCCTCAACATGATCCTTTTCGGAATCGCTTCCGGCGGAGGAGTCTTTATCTCGCAGTTCTGGGGCAAAAATGATTTGAAGGGAATCAGAAAATCCCTCGGAATCATCCTCTGTCTTTCGGTGATTGTCGCATCAGTTTTTACTCTCCTTTCGCTTTTGATTCCGAATCAGCTCATCGCACTCTTTTCTCCCGATCCTGAGGTAATCAAAGTGGGCGGGGATTATCTCAGGATTGTATGTCTCAGCTACGTCGTCACCGCGGTCAATTTTTCATTTACGCTCGCATTCCGCTGTACCGAAAGGGTGAAGCTTCCTTTGGCTTGCACGTCAATTTCTCTTTTTACCAACGCGGGAGCGAACTATCTTTTGATTTTCGTCGCTGGCTGGGGAGTGAGGGGAGCCGCCGTCGCTACTGTTTTCTCACGCGTGGTTGAGTTCTGCATTTTGATTTTCTGGTCCTACGCTCACAAATACGAGGCTTGCGGAAAACTCAAGGAGATGCTTTCTGTCACCGCGGATTTCTTCGCAAGATATTTTAAAATCGCTTTCCCCGTAATCATCAACGAGACTTTCTGGGGACTCGGCATTTCGGTACAGAGCTCCATTTTTGCCCATGCCGGAACCGACGCAATCACCTCCTTCCAGATTACGAACACAATCAGCCAGCTGACCTGGGTTTTCTGCATGGGGTTCGGAAACGGAATCGGAGTGCTGATTGGAAAAAGAATCGGCGAGAAAAAATTTGACGAGGCACGAGGATATGCAGGACGCTCCATGTGGTTCATGCCCTTGGTCGGTGCTCTTGTCGGAATCCTCCTTCTGCCCCTTTCCGCATTGCTTCCCCTTTTCTTCAAGGTGGAGCCCGATGTGATCCGGTGCGCGACCTACATGCTTTGGATTTTAATCGCTTTCTATCCATTCAACTCTTTCTGCATGAACTGGGTGGTGGGCGTGTGCCGTGCGGGAGGGGACACAGTTTTTACGGCTGTCGTGGAGCTCTGCACACTTTGGCTCGTCGCGATTCCCCTGGGATATTTTGCCGCATCGGTCCTGCATCTGAGCGCGGTGTGGATTTATGTCTTTGTGATGAGCGAGGGAATCGTCAAGGCCGCAATCGGTTTTGTCCGTGTGGCGAGCGGAAAATGGCTTCGTGAAGTGACGGGATAGGAGATAGGAATTAGGAGTGAGGAATTAGATTTCGTTGGGGGAGAGACCGTAGCCTTCCTTTGGCTGATGAGAGTCGCTTCCCAAAGGCTCGACGTGAATCTGTATGTCGTAAATTTCCGGAACCGCTTTTCTGATTTCCGCCTCCACCTGCTCCGAAATCTCGTGTGCCTCATAAACTGACATGTCAGGACTCACCTCAAAATCCAAGTCCACGTCGTATGCGGATGCTATTTTCCTGACCCTTGCTTTGTGCGGATTGACAACCCCCGGAACCGATTTTGCCGCGTCGAAAATTTTTTTGTAAATTGACTTGTCGGTGTTTCCGTCCATCAGCTCCATGTTGATTTCAAGGAAAATCTTGATTCCGTTTTTCAAAATCCAAAGTCCCACGATGATTGCCGCGATGGGATCGAGTATGGGCAGTCCGCTCAGTCTGGATGCGACAAGTCCCGCAAGAACACCTGTTGAAAGCAAGATGTCTCCCTTCATGTTCTCTGCGTTTGCCCTGATTATGGAGCTGCCTGATTTTCTGGCATAATATGTTTGGAAAAGGGCCAGGATGATTTTTCCCGAAACCGAGATTATGGATGCCGCTATGGTCAGAATTGAAATTTCGACCTCATAATCCCTTCTCAGAATTCTACCCGCTGCAGTGACGGAAAGTTGTGCGCCGCAGTAAAAAATCACCAGTGAAAGAATCATCGTGGCAACAGTCTCCGCACGTCTGTGTCCCCAGGGATGCTCGTTGTCCTCCGGTTTGCTGATTATGCGGCTGATTACAAGTGTCACCAAAGCGATGAGCACATCACCCGAGCTGTCCATTCCGTCGCCGAGAAGGGCCATGGATTTTCCGAAAATTGCGATGATGATTTTTTCAAGGGCAATCGCTGAGTTTCCGAAAAGAGCTATGAGCCCTGCCCTCCTGATGTATTTTGTCCTTGTGTCCAAAGTCGTGTTATTCATTTTTTTTCATCGCACACGCCATCGCAAGCAGACCCCGTTTTTTGGAAGATGCCTGGAAAGCGCCTTGTGATTGAGTCCCATTTTCCACAAGCTGATTTTTCATCCCGTGCGGTTTTAGTTCCTTTAGGTCCGGAGTGATGAAAACCCCGTATTCAAGAATCGTCTCGTCCATAAGAAGATTTTACACCATTGCGGATTTTTGCACAAGTTCCCCTTTGACCACTGCGTGAAAAATCAGTTTTTTTTGAGGATTGCGTCTTGACTTTTTTTTTCATCCGTGCTAATCTATATAGCATAAGCTCGATTAACTCAGTGGTAGAGTGCTACC
>DFKI01000188.1 GCA_002373325.1 Treponema sp. UBA3649 | reverse complement strand
ACAAGGGTGAGTATCATTATAGAACAGGAAGCACAAAGCAACTTTTGCAAGGTTCGGCGCTTACTAATTTTCTTTTGCATAAGACAGGAAAAAATTGGGATTCTGTTCCGCTTGAAAATGTGAGTGTTGAAGACCTTGATAAACTAAATCTGCTTGATGGAAATATGCTAAAGAGAGCACTGTTTTGTTGTTTCATTGTAATTCTGAAAAATGGATAACAGGTTCTTTCGTATAAATCGGCTTTTTTGAGACTGACGCAGATTTGCGCTATCAGGATGAAGTTCATGGTTCTCTTATGATTCAGGCAGACAGGGTAATAGACTTGCTTTATATAAAATATCTGACTGCAGAAATCTCTTATGACAACATTACCCGAATTGAACATTATCCTTTCCCTAAAGATGCCGTGCGAGAAGCGGTGTTCAATGCCCTTGTACTGCCTAAGCACTACAGCGCGGGTGTAAGATGAGATTTTTGTTCATTTTCTCTTGTCACTTTTTGGCTTTTTTCGCCTGTCACGGAATGGTCAAAATCGCCTGTCGCTAACAAAAGCAACTGACATTAACATAAAACCTCCTGAAATGTTAATTTTTCTTGGTGGACTTCCACTTTATTCTGCCTTACAATTTTGTTAAGATTAATTGCAAAGGTGGTAAATGTATGAGAAAGCACTATTTGGACAACATCCGCTGGACAACCGTCGTAATCGTTTTAATCTATCACGTCTTTTACATGTACAATGCGGAGGGCGTGATCGGCGGTTTGGGTAAAATTACCAATCTGAACGTTCAGTACTACGACGCATTTCAGTATCTGGTTTATCCCTGGATTATGCCCCTTCTTTTCATCGTCTCTGGAATCAGCTCAAGACTTTATCTGGAAAAGCATTCGAACAAAGAATTCATAAAATCAAGGACGCTGAAACTTTTGGTTCCGTCAACTATAGGCCTCTTGTTTTTCCAGTTCATCCAGGGATATGTGAGCATGTCCCTTGGCGGAGGCATTGAGGGACTTAAGGCAGCCGGGGTTCCTTCTCCGGTAATTTTCATGATTATGGTTGCCTCTGGAAGCGGCGTTCTCTGGTACATGCATCTTTTGTGGATATACAGTCTGCTTCTGGTGTTGATAAGAACAATCGAAAAAGGAAAACTCCTGTCGCTCGGCGCAAAAACTCCCCTCTGGCTGCTTGCCCTGTTTTACTTTCCAATCTGGGGTGCGGCGCAGATTCTTAACACTCCCATAGTTTCTGTCTACAGGATTGCCTTTTACTTTGTCTTTTTTGTTTTGGGCTACTTCGTTTTCTCCCATGATTCTGTGATGGAAAAAATCAAAAAACTTTCCCTGCCTCTGATTGTCATTGCCCTTGCATTGTGCGTGACTTTTGCGCTTTTGTATTTCGGTCAGAACTTTGCCGACAAACCAATCAACAGGGGCTGGCTGTATTCATTGTGCGCCTATTTCGGCTCCCTTGCCATGCTGGGTGGATTTGCCCGCTTCGGAGATTTTTCAAATGCATTTACCGAATGGATGAGCCGCCACAGTTTTGGACTTTACGTCTTCCATTATCTTGGAATATCTACCGTAGCCTTGTTGATTGCCAAACCCAAACTCGTCCCCGCTCCCGCAAGCTACATTTTGAGTCTTGTCGCAGGCTTTGTTTTCGGTTATGGTTTATATGCGCTCATCTCAAGGATTCCATTTTTCAGATGGGCGGTGCTTGGAATCAAAAAGAAAAAAAATATTGAGGCTAAAGTGGAGGCGTAAATGTTCAAGGACAATCTGGCCCAAATGCGTAAAGTCTTACAGTTGACTCAGGAAGATGTTGCGGAAAAACTTGGCGTTACAAGACAGTCCGTTGCCAAATGGGAATCCGGCGAAAGTGTTCCCGACCTTGATAAATGCAAGCAGCTTGCCGAAATTTTCGGTGTCTCTCTTGATGATCTTGCAAACTATGAGCCTGAGAAAAATTTGGGGCTTGGTCTTCCACCGAAGGGAAAGCATCTCTTTGGGCTTGTCACCGTTGGAGATAAAGGTCAGATTGTCATACCGGCAAAAGCAAGAAAGATTTTCGACATTTCCACCGGGGACCAGCTTGTTGTCCTTGGTGATGAGGGTCAGGGACTTGCCTTGATAAAATCAGAAAATTTTCTGACACTTGCAAATATGGTCAGCAAACTGAAGAAGTGATTTTTGGAGATTCACATTTACAAAAACACAACTTGCGGAACATTTAAAACCGGATGATTGAAAATCCTCACGCGGGCACCGAAAGTCTTTGAGAGAATTTCCTCTTTGAAAATTTCATCCCGCTTTCCCCTGATGATTTTTCCGCCGCAAAGCAAAAGAAAATCCTCCGTAAAAATTGAGGCCGTGTTGATGTCGTGGATTGAAAAAAGAATCGTTTTGTCCAGCTCCCTTGTTGAACGCAAAAACGACTGCTGGAATGAGTAATCGAGTTTGTCGGAAGGCTCGTCAAAAAGCATCAGAGGACTTCCCTGCACAAAGCTCCGTGCCAGCCTGCACTTTTGGAATTCCCCGCCTGAAATATTGAAAATCTTTTTGTCAGAAAAATCCGCAATCCCGATTTTGCTCAGGGCCTCGTCGATGATTTTGTCACGCTGCGTTTTCGTCATTTCCCCGAACGGATAAAGCCCTGTCTCCACGAACTGACTCACGCTCATGTTCCACACAGGATTTTCCTCCTGCAAAAGAAGTGAGATTTTTTTCGCCGCGTCTTTTCTCTTCATTTTAAAAACACTTTCACCGTCAAACAAAACATCGCCCTCAAAAGAAAGTCCGCCCGGAACGATTCCCGAAATCAAAGTCAAAAGCGTGCTTTTCCCTGAGCCATTTTTTCCACAGAGCGCCGTAAAACTTCCCGGCTCCAAATTGAAAGAGATATTTTCAAAGACACATTTTTTTCCATAGTATGCGGAAAGATTTTTTACCTCAAGCACTCTCATCTCTCCCTGCCCATTTTAAAAAGCACTGCGACAAAGCAAGGAACTCCCACAAGAGACGTGATAATTCCGACTGGAAGTTCGGAAGGAGAGACGACGGTTCTCGAAAGAGTGTCAGCTACGAGCATCAAAATTGCGCCGTAAATCATGCTCTCAAAAATCAAAGTTTTGTGAAGGGGCCCGTAGATTTTCCGTGCGACGTGAGGTGCAATCAGTCCGACAAAAGAGATGATGCCACCGGAACAGACCGCGCAGCTTGTGGCAAGGGAGCCTGAAATCAAAACGTAATTTTTCACGAACCCATAATTCAGTCCCAGTGTTTGAGCAGATTTTTCCCCGCACACCAAAACGTCCAGATGCCTTGATGAAAGCTCAAGCAAAACCAGGGACAAAAGCGAGGGAATTATGAACGTGCAAAATTCCTTCCATCCCTTCGCGTTAAAACTTCCCGTCGTCCACACGTAAAAAGAATGCAGGTCGCTCTCGTGTGTCAGCAAAATGATTGAGGCAAGCGCGGAAAAAAAAGTTCCGACCGCCGTACCCGAAAGAAGCAAAGTGACGCTGGAAGATTCCCTGAAAAATTTTGAAAAAAGAAAAACGCACAGGGCAGAAAGCAGTGCTCCCGCAAATGCAAAAAAACTCGTGTGACTGAAAAAAGAAAAAGCGGACAAAGGAATCAGGCCGGATAAAACAGCACCGAAAGTCGCTCCCGAACACACTCCCATAATGCCCGGATCCGCAAGTGGATTTCTGAAAAAGCCTTGGAAAACAGCGCCTGTCCCACCCAAAAGCGAGCCGCAAATCACGCTGAGTAAAATTCGCGGAAGTCGGATTTTCACTAAGATGACAAAATCTGTTTTTGAGATTGTTTCGGAAAAAATGGAAAATGGAGAAATTGATTTTGTCCCAAGGCCCAGGGCAATCACGCAAAGAAGCAAAAGGAAAAAACACGGAAGCGTTTTCCATAGCAACGAGAGACTTTTCCTTTCCGACTTTCCATTTCCAGACTTCACTTTTCTTCCCAGATGATTTTCGAAAGCTTTAAAACAGCGTCGGCGGCACGTGGAGAAGAGCGGACAAATCCGTCGTCATCCCCCATAAAAAAAATCCCTTTCGGCGCGCTAAGATTTTCGGAAGGCTTTCCGCCGCCCATTCCGTCACCGGTGTAAAAAATAAAATCGGGCTCCGCATAAAGGACGGCTTCCTCGCTCACCATCGGATAGGCGGATTCCTCACCGGCAAAAATATTTTTTCCTCCAGCCCGCAGGATGATGTCATTGATAAAAGAATCCCTTCCGACGCTCATCATAGGCTCATGCCAAATTTCCCAATACACTTTCGGAGCGTTCTCGCCATTGCCCCCGGATTTTTTCTCGGTGATTTTTTTAGCCTCATCAAGTTTTCTGTCCATTTCCTTTACGACGTTCCGAGCCTCTTTTTCATGCCCCGTGATTTTTCCCATGTCAAGGATTTCGGATTTCACAGCGTCAATGGAGTTCGCGTTCGAGACATAAACCTGAATGTCCGCCGCTTCCAAAGGCTCGATTAAAAAATCATGCATACCGGCAAAAAGATAAACAAGGGTCGGCTCAAAAGAAAGGATTGACTCAAGGCTGATTGTGTTGCCGGAAAATCCACCGACGGACGGAACATTTTTCGCTTCGTCAGGAAAGTCGCACAAATCTGTCCTTGCCACAAGCTCATCCTTCGCACCGATGGCAAAAAGAATTTCAGTTGCGGAAGGTCCCAGGGAAACAATCCTCACGTCAGATTTTTTTTCTGATTTTACATTTGATTTGCCGCATGAAATCAGCAAGGCAATCATAAAAAAGCGGATAAGGACGGCGGCAGATTTTTTCAAATTTTTCATAAACACAGTATAATCAAAACAAAACTTTATTGCAACAAAAGCATGAATGTAATATAGTAGACTTATGAAAGTAATTGATGTCTTAAAATCACCGCACCCGACTTTATCAGTTGAGGTCTTTCCTCCGAAAACAGATGCTTCATATAAAACCGTGGAAGAGGCGGTCGAAAAGATTGCTGATTTGAATCCGTCCTACATGAGCGTTACCTATGGGGCCGGTGGAGGAACAAGCGCGCATACAGTCTCCATCGCAAAACACATCCAGTGCGACAAAAATGTTACGGCAATCGCGCATCTTACCTGCATCTCATCGACAAGGGAACTCGTAAAGGAGCAGCTCAAAAAACTAAGGGAAGCAGGCATCGAAAACATCCTTGCCCTCCGCGGTGACATTCCCGAGGGATTTGATATGGGCAATCTCCAGTATCATCATGCGAGCGATCTTGCCAAGGACATTTCCGATTTCGGAGGATTCTGTGTCGGGGGAGCGTGTTATCCCGAGGGACATCCTGAGTCGGAGAATTCCATCGAGGACATTGACAATCTGAAAAAGAAAATTGACGCGGGATGCGAGTATCTTACGACGCAAATGTTTTTTGACAACAACATCCATTATAAATTTTTGTACAGGGTCCGCGAAAAGGGAATCACCGCGCCAATCATTCCGGGAATCATGCCCATAACAAACGCAAAGCAAGTTGAGCGCGCCATAAAACTTTCAGGTGCAATCATGCCGCCACGTTTTCTTTCCATCGTGGACAGATTCGGAAATGCCCCGGACGCAATGCTTCAGGCAGGAATCGCCTACGCCACAGACCAGATAATCGATCTTTTTGCGAACGGAATCAATCACATCCACATTTACTCGATGAACAAACCGATTGTCGCGCAGAAAATCCTTGAGAATCTTTCTTCTATTATAAAGTGGAAAATATGATTGTCTTCCGGCACAGATTGACTTCCAGAGAGATTGAGCCAGACTTCCCCGAGCTTTTCCGTTACGCTGGATTTTCAAAAGAAATCTTGCAGGGAGAAAAAATCTCCGACTCACAGATGGAGGAGCTTGCAAAGTCCGCCGCGAAGGATGTCTCTGAAAAAATGAACTGCCGCTCGGTCTATGCAAAATTTCCTCTTGAGCTTGGTGCGGAGGAAAAAATCAGATTCGCGGGAAAGGAAATCCAGAGCCACCATCTTTCTGTGAATTTAAAAAACTGCCACAGCGTAATTTTGTTCGCGGCGACATTGGGTCCCGAGGTGGACAGGCTCATTCAAAAAAACTCAAAGATAAATCCGGCAAAGTCGGTGATGCTTCAGGCAGCGGGAGCGATGTTCATTGAACGCTACGTTGAGACGCTACAGGATTTTTTTAAGAGCGAGGAAGCAAAAAATCAAAACGCAATCCGTCCGAGGTTCAGTCCCGGATATGGAGACGTGAGCCTTGAGGTACAGAAAATTTTCTTTGAACTTTTGGACTGCCAGAAAAATCTCGCGCTCACACTGAACGACTCTTTGATTATGTCCCCGGAAAAATCCGTCACGGCTTTTGTCGGAATC
The DNA here is from genome assembly GCA_002373325.1 of Treponema sp. UBA3649. Taxonomy (GTDB): domain Bacteria; phylum Spirochaetota; class Spirochaetia; order Treponematales; family Treponemataceae; genus Treponema_D. Next base: position 3,383 of record DFKI01000188.1, on the reverse strand, counting down.
TATGAGGACTTGGAAAAATTTCAGACAAGGTAATCGGCATGAAAACTTTTAGCGAATGTTTGGGAAATCAGATTTTATTTTTTGACGGCGGAACAGGCTCCGTTTTACAGGCACAGGGATTGAAGCCCGGGGAACTTCCTGAGAACTGGAACATCGAGCATCCTGAAAAAATCGTGGAGCTGGAGTACGGATATTTTCTTGCGGGCTCCAACATAATCAACACAAACACATTCGGAGCTTTCATCACAAAGTTTGACGGTGCGAACGGAAGATATCCTCTTGAAAAAATCATCGCAGCCGCCTTTGAAAATGCGAACAAGGCACGAAGGATGATTTTTGAAAAAGAGAGCGAAATCCAAAATGAGTCGTCCGAAAAAAATCCTGTCCCACGCTTCATCGCTTTTGACATAGGCTCATGCGGAAAACTCTTGAAGCCGCTCGGAGACTTGGAATTTGAGGATGCAGTAAAACTTTTCAAAACCAGCTTCGACATCGCTCTCAGGCACAAGCCCGACCTGATTCTAATAGAAACAATGAATGATTTGTACGAGGCAAAGGCAGCAATCATCGCAGCAAAGGAATCCATGGAGGAAGCTGATTTTACCATCCCCATCATCGCGTCAATGGTTTATGACGAGGGACAAAAAACTCTGACAGGAAGCTCGCCTGAAATCTGTGCCGCCGTTTTGGAAAGTCTCGGAGTCTCCGCTCTAGGATTGAACTGCAGCCTTGGTCCTGAGCAGATGAAACCGATTGTAACCCGGCTTTTAAACTCCACGAATCTCCCGGTGCTCGTAAAACCAAACGCGGGCTTACCGAAAAGCGAGAACGGAAAGACAATTTACGACGTGGGGGCAGAGGAGTTCTCCGACATCGTGAGCTCATTCTGCAAGGAAGGTGCTGCCATCGCCGGTGGATGCTGCGGGTCGGATCCATTTTTCATAAAGCGGCTCGTACAAAAAACACAGGGAATCCCTTTTCCGAAAAAACACAAAAATCCCCAGTTCATGCGGCAAAAAAAATCCGTGATAAGTTCGGGGACAAAAATCGTGGAGTTCGGAAGGGAGCCGGTTCTGATTGGCGAAAGAATCAATCCCACGGGAAAGAAAAAACTCAAGCAGGCACTCAAGGACAACGACATTTCCTACATTCTGAATGAGGCAATCACGCAGGAGGAAAAGGGCGCGCAGGTTTTGGACGTGAACGTGGGACTTCCTGAAATTGATGAGTGCAAGATGATGCAGTCCGTCATCAAGGAGATTCAGAGCGTAAGTGATTTGCCCCTGCAGATTGACACGTCGGATCCCGTCACGATGGAAAAAGCTCTTCGCCTCTACAACGGAAAGCCGCTCATAAATTCCGTGAACGGGAAAGAGGAAGTCATGGAGCAAATCTTCCCGCTCGTAAAAAAATACGGTGGCATGGTCGTAGCCCTGGCCCTTGATGAAAACGGAATCGCGGAAAATGCGGACGAGAGAATCGCCGTCGTTGAGAAAATCTATGCAAGGGCAAAAGAGTACGGAATCAGTGAAAGGGACATCATCATTGATCCGCTTGCAATGACCGTAAGCGCGAATGACCAGGCGGCGATCGCGACTCTTGCCACGGTAAAATATGTGAAGGAAAAAAAACACGGGCTCACAATCCTCGGCGTGTCAAACGTCTCTTTCGGTCTTCCCCTCCGCGAGCACATCACGTCAATCTTTTTTACGATGGCGATGCAAAACGGACTGAGCGCGGCAATCATGAATCCGAACGCAAGCGAGATGATGAAGGCGTGGACCTGCTTTAAAACTTTGAGCGGCATGGACCCGCAGTGTCTTTCCTACATCGGCTTCGCGGAAAAATATTCCGAGCGGGTTTCTTCCATGCAAGCGGCGGCACCTTCACAAACTGACTCAGCGCAAAAATCAGAGACGCAGGACAATCTTCATCCGCTTACAAAGGCAATCATCAAGGGGCTCAAGGAAGTCTCAAAATCCGAGACGCGCAAACTTCTTGAGGGAAGCGGAGACCAGGAATCAATGACTGCAATGGATGTAATCAACACGAAGATAATCCCAGCGCTTGATATAATAGGAAAAGATTTTGAAAATAAAAAAGCCTATCTCCCCCAGCTTTTGATGGCGGCGGACGCAGCTAAAGAGGCCTTCGCGGTGATAAAGGATGACCTTGAGAAAAAAGGCGTGACCGGAGAGAAAAAGGGACCGATTGTGATTGCGACGGTTAAGGGCGACATCCACGACATCGGAAAAAACATCGTCAAAGTCCTTTTGGAAAATTACTCATTCCGCGTGATAGACATGGGAAAGGACGTTCCCCCGGAAGCGATTGTGGAGGCAGTCATAAAAGAGCACGCTCCTCTTGCAGGACTTTCCGCATTGATGACGACGACGGTCGGTGCGATGGAGGAGACAATAAGGCAGCTTCACGAAAAGGCCCCGTGGTGCAAGGTCTTTGTCGGAGGAGCCGTCTTGAATCAGGATTATGCGGACAAAATCCATGCCGACGCATACACGAAGGACGCGATGGAAAGCGTAAAATATGCCCAGAGCATCTGCGGATAAAAGCAGCCATGAAAGTCAGATTTTTAACGTGCGTAAATATTCCTTGTGTTCGTCCGAGACCCTGAAACTTTCCGTCGCCTTCTGAATCGCCTTGTTGTGGGTCCAGAGCTCAAGTTTTTTCCGCTCGATAAATGGAAGAGCCGCGTCGTATTGTTTGGCAAGGGCAGTCGCAAAAAACCACGCCACCATCATCTTGAGGTAATAGTCAGCGTCCAGATTTGAGGGAGGCATTTTTGAGGCGACCCATTTCAAATACTCGCTCTTAAAATCTTCGTCCAAAAATTCATTCATCAGGATTCTCATTCCGAAACGCGACGTGTACACATGATCGGAGGAAATCCATTTTTTTACGAGCGGAAGAATTTTCCCGTGATTTTTCTTGAACACTTTCGGACTCGACTGATCGCACACAGGCCAGCAGTCAATGAACGGAAGAAACCTCTCGACTTCCCTGACGCACTCGTCAAAATCTTTTATCATCGCAATCAGAAAAAAGTGCATGAGATTTTCTTCATAAAATTTGTGCGGAAGATTTTCAAGAAATTCCTTCGCATCCCCGCTCTTCGCAAACTCCTTTGCAATCGCCCTCAGCTGCGGAGTCCTCACGCCAATCATCGTGTCCGGCGAAATGTTCGGAACAAGCTTGCTCTGGAAATCCTTGTATTCCAAATCCTGCACTTCAAGAAGTCTTTCGTAAATGGTCATGGAAAAATTATATTACAAAGCAGATCAATTGTCTATCTTCAAAATCCATTGTGCAGAAGGCAAGTGCAAATCCAAATTTAAAAGAGGAACCGCTTTCATTTACGGTGAGAA
>DFKI01000038.1 GCA_002373325.1 Treponema sp. UBA3649 | reverse complement strand
CTTTTGATTTGCGAGGGAATGTTTGCCGATGACTGCGAGGATCAGGCCAGGGCAAAAAAACACATGACGGCAAGGCAGTCCGCAACGATTGCTCGTGATGCGAATGTGAAGCGTCATGGTCTCATTCATTACAGTCCCAGGTACACGGACAGAGATTTGGATCTGCTTCTTTCTCAGGCAAGGGAAGTCTTTCCGAAAAGCGAGCTTACCAAGGACAGAAAAAAATTCGAGATACCCTATGTTGAGTGATGTTTCAAAAGGAATCAAAGTAGAGCACTTCACAAAGATTTATGGAAAGGGCAGCTCAATCTGCGAGGCTTGTTCCGACGTGGATTTTGTAGCGTTGCCCGGAAAAGTAACGGGAATCCTTGGGCCGAACGGAGCGGGAAAGTCAACCCTGCTCAAAGCAATCTGCGGAATCCATTACGGAACTTCTGGAAGCGTGGAAGTTTGCGGCCTTAGTGATGCGATGGAAATTCGATGTTTGACAGGCTATGTCCCGGAAAGTCCCAGGTTGGAAAAATGGATGACGGTGAGGGAAGCCGTAACTCAGGAGGCAAAACTTCACTGTGCGTCGGATATGAGGGAGATTGATTCCCTTGTTGACAGTGCCCTGAAGATTGCGGAGCTGCATGATGTCGCGGATAAAAAAATCTCAACTCTTTCAAAGGGATACACACAAAGGACGAGCCTTGCAAGAGCACTTGGTTTTAATCCTCCCGTGCTTGTGATGGACGAGTATTCCGGTGGACTTGATCCTGCCCAGATTGTGAAAATCAGAAAGGCCATAAAAAAACTTGCGGAAAAGAAAACCGTCGTTCTTTCGACCCACCACATTGAGGATGCTCTTGCAATCTGCGACTCAATCTACATAATGAGCCGTGGAAAGATTGCGGCACACGGTTCGGTGGATGAAATCCTTTCAATGACGAAGAAAAAAAATCTTGAGCAGGCCTTCCTGTTCCTTACCGGAGGAGAAGACTGATGGGAAAGCTTTACAAAAAATATCTTTTCAAGCTGATTGCAAATCCTTTCGCATATCTGGCGTGTTTTATTTTTTCCGTGCTCTCCATGTTGCAGTTTTTGGTCCTGCAGCATTTTTTCAGCGATGCGGGTTCCACCGATTTGCACAGATTTTTTACCGGCATTCCCTACATCTCGATCCTGATTATCCCAGCGTTGGGTTCCTTGCTCTCTTTTTCCGATGACGAGCTCTCTCTTCCGTTCAGGGCAGTCTCCGTGTCTTTCGCAAAGATTCTGTCCCTTCTTTCCGTGTTCGCCGCATCCCTTGTGCTTACATTTTTGCTTCCCGTGGCAGTCTCATCTTTCGGTGACGTGGATCTTCCGCCTCTTGTCAGCTCCTACTTTTCCATGCTTCTCTTTTTGTCCGCATCCTCCGCGCTGACTGTCTTCCTATATACATGCATTGAAAATCCGGGGGCTGCATTCGTACTCACGTCCCTTGTTCTGGCCGCGACAAACAGCATTCATCTTCTCGGCTCATACATTCATCTTTCATCCGCACTCGCATCCCTTTGCAAATGGATGTCCTTCGCATGGCATTTCGACGCTGCCGGAAAAGGAATCCTTGACACGAGGGATTTGATTTTTTACGTCTCATCCACGGGCTTGTTCGGTCTTGCCGCCGCATGGGTGATTGAAAAAAAACGCGGTTACGAGTCAGGCTTTTTGAAAAAGATTGCTTCCCTTTTTTTCTGTGCCTTCATTTTACTTTCCCTTGACTCATCAAGAATCTACGGAAGACTCGACCTTACGTCAAGCAAAAAATTTACCGTGAGTCCATTCAGCCGTCAGCTCCTTTCCGAAGTTGATGACTCCATGACGATTACCTATTACCGGAGCGCGGAGCTGAAAAATTTTTATCCGCAGGTGAGGGATGTTTCTGAATATCTTGAGGACTATGCCTCCTATTCAAAGAACGTGAATTTCAAGGTTATTGATCCTGCGAAGGAGAATGTGGAAAAGCGGCTTGAGAATTTTGGAATCAGCTCCCAGGCAATCCGCTCCACTGGAAAAAACACCGAGGCTTACACAAAGGTCTATTCCGCTGTGGTCGTGAATTACCATGGAAAAAATGAGACAATTCCTTTTATACTTTCCGTCAACACGCTTGAGTACGACCTTGCCGGAAGGATTCAGTCCCTGGTTCGGGAGAAGGACAGAATCGTGCAGGTGGTTGTGGGCAACGGTCTTAAGCTTGACGAGGATTATGCTTACGTAAAACCTTGGCTTGAGGCGCATGGATTTACCGTGGTGCAGACAAATCTTCCGTCGGAAATTGCGGAGGGAAAAAACAATGTGTTTACGCTTTATCCGTCGGTTCCGCTGGTCGTTTTGGGAACGGCTCTTTTTACTCAGGAGGATGCGCAGGCTCTTTTGACTTACATTCAGGGCGGGGGAAAAGTTTTTCTTGCGATGGCGCCCTACAATATCGATTTGAAAAATGAGAAAAAGCCTTGGACTGTAATCGACGTGGTGGATTATGTGAGATACGGAATCCAAACGTTGGGTTTGTATTTCAGGGAATCAATTACGGCGGATGAGAACTGCTTCAAGATGAGTTTATATTCTGATCAGAAAGCCTCGGGAGGAGTCGCGAAATCTGAGTTCGTTGATTATACTTTGTGGCCTGAGCTTCCCTTGCAGAAAAATGCTTCGGACGGAATGGTCGTGCACTGGCCGTGTGCGATTGACATTGAGACTGATTTTTCCGACGGCTCAGATTTTGTCCCGGAGCAGTATCTGGTGACTTCAAAAAAAGCGTGGCAGTACAAAAAGACCGACGGAAAATACGTGACGAATCCCTTTGAGACTCCACATAAAGCCGAGGACGGAGATGCTGTCGGAGAGTTTTGCGTGGGTGCATTGCTCAGAAAAAAAGACGATGAGAATCCTTCGGCAATAATTTTCGGCGACCAG
>DFKI01000050.1 GCA_002373325.1 Treponema sp. UBA3649 | reverse complement strand
TTCCGGGTAATAGCGCAGCTGGTAGCGCGCTACGTTCGGGACGTAGAGGTCCCCGGTTCGAATCCGGGTTACCCGAAAAAGGCCTTCCTAGATTGGAGGGTCTTTTTTTATTCATGCGGAGAGTCTGTCGGAAAGATAAATTCTTAAATCATTTTAAGTTTTTTTCTTGCTTTTTATTTTACTTGGTTTATAATTGCATATATGAAGATAACAGAAGCATGGCTTGACGAGCATATTTTCTCAGATCCTGACTGCGGAGGATATCAGCTTTCGCGAAAACAACAGGAGCTTTTGTGCATGTGGTTCCCGGATTTGTTCAAGGACGGAGCCGGTGGTGAAAAAAATCTTACCTCGGGATGGAACAAATCACTTTTGGGCAGGGAAATCTCGGAGTCCAGGTCGCAGGTTTTCGGACGGGCAAACGCGAGAAAATCAATACAGAAAAAAAAGCGCTCCAAGATAATCACCAAATTCATAAACGAGGGACTTGCAATCTGCAACAATATATATGGAAGTAAACCTGAGCATCCGCACGAGAATTTCGTAAGGAAAATCGGAATGGTGAGCGGAGTATGCATACAGGCGGTTCTTTTCAAGCCTGAGAATGATACAGCCGTGGAATTCATGCTCGAGGGAGATGAGAGAGGACGAAGATACAGGGCGGAATGTACGGGTGAATACAACCGTAAAAAGGCCATGTACGGCCTGAACTCTGCGATTTACGAGATATTCGGTGAGAATCCGCTTGATGAAGGAAGAAAAAGGATATTGATTTCCGACTGCAGCGGCTCTGACATCAAAAAGGAAATCAGACGACTGAAGCCGGAAACTCGCCCCGCAAGGAAGATGTGGATTAAAAGAAACGGTTGAGCCCGGTACTTTTCCCACATCCGCCGGAGATTCAATCAGATGAAAGCGGCCGTCATTTGGTCTCTTCCCTGATATTCATCCAGCATTGAGCTAAGAGAAAGAATCTTCGCGTCAATTCTGGCGTTTCTCTCTCGACATTCACGGTCCGTGAGCCTCATGCCCGTCTGCAGGATGTTTGAAAGTTTCATGCTCTCCAGCTTCTCAATGCGCTTGGAAAGCTCAGCCACCGTCTCAGCCCTGTCATACGCCTTTTCCTCGGCCTCCATGGTCTTGATGGATTCCAGCAAATCAGAAGCGAGACTCTGCAACGTGGTTTTGTTCTCCGCACCGAAACGGCGATCCCCATTCATACCCTTGAGAAAGGCCACTATGGACCCCGCAAGGAAGTGTGCCCTTTCAATTTCGGGCCATACATTTTTGTCTGACATTTTTTTCCCCTTGCCTCCTCAACGCTTTTGCGCATCGGAAGCTCCCACTTCGATAAGTCTAGCAAAAAAAATCAGTTTGGTAAAGCACTTTACCCTGAAATCACACCTTGAATTCATCAATTTTTTCGGAAATCTCATTCACCGCATTGCTCATCGCCTCGGCAAGTCCGCTCAGATTCTCCGTGTTTCGCTTGGTGGCATCCGTCGTCTCCACAATCATGTTGAAATTGCTGGACATGTTCGAAGAGGATTCCTTCAGGCTGAAAATTGAGTCCAAAACTTCCCTTGTGCTCCTCTCGATGTCATGGCTCGAAGTCTGAACCCTGCTCGTGGTGCTGTTCATGTCGGAAAGAGCCTCCAGAATCTGCTTGGATCCCTCGTTCTGCTCCTCCATCGCTCCCTTTATGCTCTGGACAATCTCCGACGTGTTTCTCGTTTTCTCGGAAACCTGCTCAAATGAAATCTTGCTGGCATTCGCGCTCTCAACGACCTTGTTGATGTTTGCCGCTATGGTCTTCAGGTTCTCGCTGATTCTCTTGGACTGTGCCGCACTGGTATCGGCAAGCTTACGGATTTCCTCCGCTACGACTGCGAATCCCTTACCCGCGTCCCCGGCATGAGCTGACTCAATCATCGCATTCATGGAAAGAAGGTTAGTCTGGGAAGAGATTGCGGAAATGACCATGTTCGTCTCCTGAAGCGACTTGCTCTGTGACAAAACGGTCTGCAAAAGCTCGTTCACAATCTGATTTTTCTTGATTCCGTCCTCGGTTGCGGCGTTCAAATCTCCAAAAACCGAGAACATTTTGTCCACTCCCCCGGAAACGGACCTGATGTTGCCAATCATCTGCTCTATGCTCGATCCGGCCTGAGTTATGGAGGCTGCCTGGGACTCAATCATCTCGTTCAGGGACTTTATGTTGTCGGCTATGACGGTAATCGATTTGCTCGTGTGGTTCACGCACCAGTCCTCGCTCGCAAGGGTCATGGTCGCGTCCTCTATCTCGCTCGCTATCTTGTCAATCTGCACCTTGGTCTCATCAAGTCCGGACTTTACCTTTCCGAATGTCTCGCGCAGGTTCATGTTCGCGGTACCGATGTCCTTCACGGTCTCATGCACTGTGTTCACGAAAATGTTCACGGATTCCTTCACGTGGGAAATCTCGTTGTTGTGGTGGATTGTAAGACGCTTGGTCAAATCCTTGTCGCCGGTGTTCAGGTTGTCGATGTTCTTTTTGATTGAGTCGAACTTGCCGATCATTATCTTGATTATAATCAGGATGCAGATTACGAGAATGAATGTCACGATGAGTCCGCCGATGATTGACGTGCGCCTCAGGTTCCAGGTAATCTCCCCCATCTCCGAGTTCTTGATTGCCGCAACCACAGTCCAGGATTTGTTGTTGAACCGGCAGGATCGCCTCATCACGGTGTATTCGTCCAGGTCCTCATAGGCAAGGACATCCTTTCCCGCGCGGAGATCCCCGTTGTCGTCATAAATTGAGATGCTTCCTGTTTTATAGAAGGTTTTTGCAAGGGCGTTTATGGGCTCAAGCTCAAGGAAACCTACCATGCCGCCTCGAACCTTTTGTCCCGTAATGGTGTCGGTAAACTCTGACTTTACGAAAAGAGGCATGTTGAATCCGCCAGCGTTGGACTGCCTTGGAGATTCCAGCCATACATCGACGTCGCTTCCTGTGTGCATCACCCAGTACTCTTTTGCAAGGATTCCCACGGTGGAGATTCCTCCCTTGGTGTTGTAAGTCTCAGGTCCGCCGTCCTTGGCTCCCGTCGCATCATCCCAGAACACCATGACGTACTCGAATCCCTCGGGCTTGGTCTTTGTCTTTATGGTCTGCTTGATTGTCTCGCGGTCAGTATTCAAATCAACGACGGAATTCTGGAATACCTTCAGGACCTCCACGTGATTCTCGAACCAGTTCTCAGCGTTTTCCACGGCCTGATTCAGTACGGTCTCGATGGATTCCGTATACAAAAACTCCACGGGCTTTTTCGTGAGGGATGTCGTTACCAAAAGAAAAAGGAACATCAGCACTACAATTTCCAGAAACGCGACGATTCCATATTTTGAAAGAAGAGTCTCCCCCTTCTTTTTTTTCGATCCACTCATTCTATTCCCCTTTTTCGTAATAAATTTAAACTAACACAACCAGCCACACAACTTATACAATTATACCATATATTTTAAAATCGGCAAATATTTCTTCCGCAATCACATTAAATTTTTGCAGCGGCTTATTCCCTTGAATTTTTATCCGAAAAGTTGTAGTATGCTTACATGCAGAATTACTATGAAGTGCTCGGCATTCCCCACACTGCATCCGCGGCGGAAATCAGGAGTGCGTACAGAAAAAAGGCAAAGCTCCTCCACCCGGACATAACGCATCAGGACTCCGACGCATTCAGGAATCTGGTAAAGGCATACGAGACGCTTTCCGACATGAAGTCCCGGGAAATCTTCGACCAGACCTTCGCATATCACGGGGGAAAAAAGCAGCAGGGAAAGAAAAAATGGAACTACAGGGAATGGCTTCTGGCAAGGGATGACGAGGAAAGCCGCTCCAAGCTGATTCTTTTTGACCTGACTCACGGAAGGGAGGATTCGGCTGTGGAGGAATTCAAGCGGATGAACATGACCCATGCCGATTTCAGGCTCTCATATTTTTTCGACCACGAGATTTTCATGGACTATGGATTCATACTTGCCGAGGAACTGATTATCAGACAGGAATTCTATGACGCGGTTCTTCTTTTGGACCAGATAATCCGCATGGAGCAGAAGTACAATTACTTCAAGTTTTTCTTTGAGGAAGTGCAGAATCTGGCAAGACACGTTCTTCGAGACAACATGGAGGGAAACATCAGCGACGAACTTGCAATTGACGCGTGGGAGAGGGCACTGGAGCTTGGATTCGGAAAAAAGGATGACATTTTCTTCCTTTTAAAGATGTCGGACGCATACGAGCGCATCGGGGATCCAAGGACTGCCCAG